>DASUMP010000212.1:0-6015 GCA_036277635.1 Acidimicrobiia bacterium
TTGGTCGATCGGTACGCCACCCGACTCCAAGCGGCCGAGCGCCTCGGGGTCGAGCGTCACGCGCGCGGCGACCGACCCCGTGCCGTCGGAGTCGAGGCGGATCGCGACCTGCGCGTCGACCTCGCAGCCGGTCAGCACCACGACGAGTGCGAGCACACCGAGGACGGTGCGAACAGCGGCGCGCGGCATCGGGGGATTCTCGCATCCGGCGCCCGACGCGCCGGGACCCCGCCACCGAGGGCGGGGTCCCGTGCGCATCAGGTCGGTGCGACTACTCCGTGGTGCCACTCCCGGCGAGCTCCACCGGCGGCGGCTCGACCGCCTCGACGGACCGGAAGACGACCTCGCCGTCTTCGGCGTCGATGACGATCGTCTCGCCGGCGTGGAACTCCTTCCACAGGATCTTCTCCGAGAGCGGGTCTTCCACGTAGCGCTGGATCGCGCGACGCAGCGGCCTGGCGCCGAGCTGCGGGTCGTAGCCCTTGCTCGCGAGGACGAGCTTCGCGGCGTGGCTGATCTCGAACCCGAGCCCCTGGCTCTCGAGCTGCGTCGACACCCGCTTGATCAACAGGTCGACGATCTCGGTGACCTCGTCGGGGGTGAGCTCGTGGAAGACGATGATCTCGTCGAGACGGTTCAAGAACTCGGGGCGGAAGTGGCGCTTCAGCTCCTCGTGGACCTTGAGCTTCATCTTCTCGTACGTGACCGCTTCGTCGGCCTTCACGAACCCGATCGCGGCCTTGCGGAGATCCGCGGTGCCGAGGTTCGACGTCATGATGATCACGGTGTTCTTGAAGTCGACCGTGCGCCCCTGCGCGTCGGTGAGCCGCCCGTCCTCGAGGATCTGCAGCAGCGTGTTGAACACGTCGGGGTGGGCCTTCTCGATCTCGTCGAAGAGCACGACGGAGAACGGCTTGCGGCGCACGGCTTCGGTGAGCTGACCGCCTTCGTCGTAACCGACGTAGCCGGGAGGCGAGCCCACGAGACGCGACACCGTGTGCTTCTCCATGTACTCCGACATGTCGAGCTGGATCATCGCGTTCTCGTCGCCGAACAAGAACTCGGCGAGCGCCTTGGCGGTCTCGGTCTTCCCGACGCCGGACGGGCCGAGGAAGATGAACGACCCCGACGGGCGCTTCGGGTCCTTGAGGCCGGCGCGCGTGCGCCGGATCGCCTGCGACACCGCCTTGATCGCGTCGTGCTGACCGACGATGCGCTTGTGCAGCTCCTCTTCCATGCGGAGCAGCTTGGCGGTCTCTTCCTCGGTGAGCTTGTAGACCGGGATGCCGGTCCAGAGCGCGAGGACCTCGGCGATCGACTCTTCGTTCACCTCGTTGAACAGGTCGACGCCCTCGGAGCGCCACTCCTGCTCCTTCGCGGAACGCTGCTCGAGCAGCTCCTTCTCGCGGTCGCGCAGCTTCGCGGCCCGCTCGAACTGCTGCGCTTCGATCGCGGCTTCCTTCTCCTTGCGGACCTTGGCGATCTCGTCTTCGAGCTCGCGGTAGTCGGGCGGTGCCTGCATGCGACGGATGCGCAGGCGCGAACCGGCTTCGTCGATGAGGTCGATCGCCTTGTCGGGGAGGTGACGGTCGGAGATGTAGCGATCGGCGAGGTTCGCCGCCGCGACGATCGCCTGGTCGGTGATCGTGACGCGGTGGTGCGCTTCGTAGCGGTCGCGCAGCCCCTTCAGGATCTCGATCGTGTGCGCGACGCTCGGCTCCTCGACCTTGATCGGCTGGAAGCGCCGCTCGAGCGCGGCGTCCTTCTCGAGGTGCTTGCGGTACTCGTCGAGCGTGGTGGCGCCGATCGTCTGCAGCTCGCCGCGTGCGAGCATCGGCTTCAGGATCGACGCGGCGTCGATCGCGCCTTCGGCGGCACCCGCACCGACGAGCGTGTGCAGCTCGTCGATGAACAAGATGATGTCGCCGCGCGTGCGGATCTCCTTCAGCACCTTCTTCAGGCGCTCTTCGAAGTCGCCGCGGTAACGAGAGCCCGCGACCAGCGCGCCGAGGTCGAGCGTGTAGAGCTGCTTCGCGTTCAGCGTCTCGGGGACGTCGCCGTCGACGATGTTCTGCGCGAGGCCTTCGACGATCGCGGTCTTGCCGACGCCGGGCTCGCCGATGAGCACCGGGTTGTTCTTCGTGCGCCGCGACAGCACCTGCATGACGCGCTCGATCTCGCGCTCGCGCCCGATCACCGGGTCGAGCTTCTTCTCGCGTGCGAGCTGCGTGAGGTTGCGGCCGAACTGGTCGAGGACGAGCGAGCCCGACGGCTGCGACTCTCCCGACGCGCCCTGACCGGTGGGTGCGGTGCCGCCTTCCTTCGTGCCCGCGTAGCCCGACAGCAGCTGGATCACTTGCTGGCGGACGCGTGACAAGTCGGCGCCGAGCTTCACGAGCACCTGCGCGGCGACGCCTTCGCCCTCGCGGATCAGCCCGAGGAGGATGTGCTCGGTGCCGATGTAGTTGTGTCCGAGCTGCAGCGCTTCGCGCAGCGAGAGCTCGAGGACCTTCTTCGCGCGCGGCGTGAACGGGATGTGGCCCGACGGCGCCTGGCCGCCGTGACCGATGATCTCTTCGACCTGGGCGCGCACGGCTTCGAGCGAGATGCCGAGCGACTCGAGGGCCTTGGCGGCGACGCCTTCGCCTTCGTGGATCAGCCCGAGGAGGATGTGCTCGGTGCCGATGTAGTTGTGGTTGAGCAGGCGCGCCTCTTCTTGCGCGAGGACAACGACTCGACGAGCCCGGTCCGTGAAGCGCTCGAACACGTTGAACCGCCTCTCCGTGGAGCGTGCCCGTTCACCGACGATCCGTCACCGGGTGGCGACGTTGCGCACGGCGCTCGGGTTGCTCCCATTCTATCGGCCGCTCCCGCCGCTTCTTTGGCGGCAACTGCCATGGATTTTTCGTTTCTGGGCGCCGTTCGGATGGTGCGCGCACCCTCGAAGGGACAACGTACGCCGGGACATCTAGGACACCGCCGAGTCGACGCTCATTCCCGCCCGGCCGTAGCCTCGCCGGATGCGGCTCGTGGAGGGCCTCGGCGTCGGTCCGCTCCTGACCGACCTGGAGCGCGTCGAATCGGCGTTGCAAGCGTCGGTCGCCAGCCAGGACCAGTTCCTGGCCGATGTGTCGGGTCACTTGCTGCGCGCGGGCGGCAAGCGCCTCCGCCCCACGCTCACGCTGTGCGCCGCGTACGCGGCGTGCGGTGAGCACGAGCAGGTGCGCGCCCACGCGGTCACCGGCGGCGCGTCGGTCGAGCTCGTGCACCTCGGCTCGCTCTACCACGACGACGTGATCGACGAAGCCGAGACGCGACGCGGCGTGCCGAGCGTGAACGCGCGGTGGAGCAACATCGTCGCGATCCTCGCCGGCGACTTCCTCCTCGCGAAGGCGTCCGCGCTCGCGGCGTCGCTCGGCGCCGACGTCGCGGGTCTGCTCGCCGACACGATCGGCGAGCTGTGCCGCGGTCAGGTGCTCGAGCTGCAACACCTGTTCGACGCGACCCGCTCCGAAGAGGCGTACTTCTCCGCGGTCGAAGGGAAGACCGCGTCGCTGATGGCCACGTCGTGTCGCGTCGGCGGCATGGTGAGCGGCGTCGACGACGCCACACTCGACGCGCTCACGCAGTTCGGCTTCCACCTCGGCATGTGCTTCCAGATCGTCGACGACGTGCTCGACGTCGTCGGCACCGACGCCGAGCTCGGCAAGCCCGCGGGCAACGACCTCCACGAGGGCGTGTACACGCTGCCGGTGATCGCCGCGATCGCGCTCGAGCCCGAGCTGCGCGACCTGCTCGGCCGCAAGCTCGAGTGGCCCGACGTGGAACGGGCCCGCCAGCTCGTCGCCCGCCCCGACGTGCTCGACGCGTCGTTCGCCGTCGCCCGCGTCCACTCGGGCAAGGCCGTCGAGGCGCTGCGCGGGGCCGACGCGCTCGACCCCGACGTGTGCGAGCGGCTCGCCGGGCTCGTCGAGGGACTCGTCACCCGCTCGTCGTGAGCGTCGCACCGGAAGTGGCGCGCGCCGCGTTCGCGGAGCGCGTGCGCGCGTGGGTCGACGCCGACGTCGAGGCGTACCTGGCGTGTTGGACCGACGCCATGGAGATCACGATCCCCGGTCGCTACGCCCCGATCGCGGGCAAGGACACGTACCGCAAGATCCTGATGCAGTCGTTCGCGTGGGCGCGACCCGTCGACTTCGTGGTGCACCACCTCGCGGTCGAGCCGCCGGTGGTGCTCGCCGAGTGGACGATCCGCGCCCAGCGGCGCGGCGACGGCGTCACCGTCGAGTGGCACGGCGCGAGCGCGTGCGGCATGGACGACGACGGCCGCATCGAATGGTGGCGCGAGTACCACCGCGGCCCGCCCGCACCCGTCACCGACGGGTGAGCCGGAGCGTCAGCTGGCGACGCTGCCGGCGTCGTGGGCGCGCATCGCGTCGAGCTGCGCGTCGGCGCCGTCGACCTCGGCGAGGAACGAGAGCACCGCGTCGTTGAACGCGTTGGGTGCCTCGGCCATGAGACCGTGCGCGGCGCCCGAGATCAGCACGAGGCGCGCGCCGGGGATCTCCTCGGCGAGCTCTTCGGCGTCGCCCACGGGGGTGAGGCTGTCCTGGGTGCCGGTGATCACGAGCGTGGGCACCGCGATGGTCGAGAGCTCGTCGCGCAGCTCGTCGCTCGCGGCGAGGATGGCGCCGACCTGGCCGGCGAACGCCTGGGGAGGCGTCTGCATCACGATGCGGGCGAGCAGGTTGAGCCAGAGGCCGAACCGGGCCTGGATGCGGGGGCCGACGAGCCAGCGCAGACCGTCGTCGGAGAGCGCGTGCATCCCGCGTTCGCTCACGTTCTCGGCCCACTCGGCGAGCAGCTCGCGGCGCCAGCCGTGGTGGCGACACGCGGTGCACGCAAGCGTGAGCGACCGGGTGCGGTGCGGGTGCAGCACGCCGATGATCTGGGCGATCACGCCGCCCATCGACGCGCCGACCACGTGCGCGCGCTCGATGCCTTCGGCGTCGAGCACCGCGAGCGCGTCTTCGGCCATCTGGAGGAGGTCGTAGGGGCCGGTGGGTTTGCCCGACGCGCCGGTGCCGCGGTTGTCGGGGGCGACGCAGCGGTGGCGGCGACCGAAGCTGCCGCGTTGGAGGGCCCAGCCCCGCGAGTCGACCCCGAGACCCTGGACGAGCAGCACCGGGGACCCGGTGGCCCGGCCCCAGACCTGGTACGCGATCTCGACGTCGTCACCGGCGATGACCTGTGGCACCTGCACCTCCCCGTGCCGAGCGCCGGCGCCCAGGGTACCGCCCCACCGCGCTCCGTCAGATGCTGCTCACGGATCGTGCGGGACTAGCGACCCGGGACTGCGAGACCGGGCGTGGCGCGCAGGTCGTCGGGGGTGTCGGCGTCGCCGCGCAGCAGCGCCGCGACCGCGACGCGCACCGTCTCGGCGAGCTCGGCGGCGCCGAGGGGGTCGCCGACGGGGTACGAGCCGTCGAGGCGGATGGCGTGGCCGAACCGGACGCGCCAGCCCGCGAGGGCGGTGCCGAACGGACCGGCGGGGGTGACCGCGACCGGGTGCACGGGGAAACCCATCATCGCCTGCACCAGCTCGAGCGGCGGCTCCCCCGCTCCGGTGCGCAGCCAGGTCGGCGCGAGCGGCACCGCCACGAGGTGACCGGCGCGTAGCGCAGCGGCGAGGTCGTCGGGGGTGCCGGCGATCGCGCCGAGGCGGCGGCTCGCGTCGCCGAGCAGCGGCACCGACGGCGCCCCGACGACGCGGATGCGCCGGCCGAGGCTGCGGCGCACGGCGACGCCGAGCGCGGCGGGCTCGGCGATGCCGAGGCCGCGGTTCGCGACGAGCACGCCGCCGCCGTCGCGGAGGTGCTCGGCGCCGCGCACGTCGACCCGCACGACCGCGTCGAACGCGGGCGCGAGCAGGTCGCACAGGTGGGGGTCGAGCCCGAACGGGTCGGTGGGGTACCGCCCGCCGAAGCGGCGTCGCAGCGCGGCCGCGAGCGCGTC
>DASUMP010000213.1:0-7189 GCA_036277635.1 Acidimicrobiia bacterium
TCGGCCGCGAGGGCTTCGGGGTCGAGCTGCGAGTTGAGGCCGTCCTTCAAGAGCGCGAGCGCTTCGGTGCGCAGCTGCGAGATGCGGGACTCGCTCACGCCGAGCTCGTCGGCGATGTCCTGCATCGTCCGCTCCTCGAAGAAGTACGCCATGATCACGAGCCGGAGGCGTGGCGGCAGCGCGGCGATCGCGTCGGCGAGGTACCCGCGCCGCTCGGCGTCGACCACGAAGTCGTCCGGGGTGCCGTCGCCGTCGACGGCGAGGAACGATTCCGCATCGCCGTCGGTGCTGAGCGCCTCGTAGTTGATGACGCTCGCGCGGTGCACGTCGTCGGTGATGCGCTGCACGCGCTCGACGTCGACACCCATGTCGGCCGCGAGCTCGACGCTCGTCGGCGTTCGACCGAGTGCGTTCGTCAAGCGGTCGACCGAGGCTTGCAGCGCGCGGGCCTTCACTCGCACCGAGCGGCTCGCCCAGTCGCGGCCGCGCAGCTCGTCGAGGATCGCGCCCCGGATGCGGGTCGACGCGAAGCGGTCGAACGCGATGCCCCGCTCGGGGTCGAACGACTTGGCGGCTTGCACCAAGCCGAGCATCCCGGCCGACACCAGTTCGGCGCGCTGCACGTGGGCCGGCAGCCGTGGCGCCACCTCCGCCACCACGTAGTGCACGAGTTGGAGGTGCTCGCAGACGAGGGTCTCCTCGTCGTGGGCCCCCCGCTCGGTGGTCGTCGTGGTCGTGTCGATCGTGCGCATGTTTCGCAGCCCCTGGCCTCAAGTTGACGCCGGAGTTGTCGACCGCGTCGCGCCGATCGCTTGATCAACCTCGAGGTGGATTTCTGCCGCCGCCCACCGTGGGGTCCGCCACCACGGTGCGCGCGACGGGTAGCGTCTCCGACGGGTGCGGGCGCCCTGGGGCCGGAACGAGGAGGCTCCGTGCACCGTCCGACAACCCTCACCCTGCCGGCCGATCAGGCCGACGAGCCCTCGGTCACGTTCGCCCGTGCCGTCGTCGCCGACGAGCTCGCGCTGGTGCGGCTCGGCGTGATCGCCGTACTCGAACCGCTCGGCGTCGACGTGGTCGGTGAAGGCCTCACGGCGCGGGACGTCGATGCCGCGCTGTCCGCCGACCCCCTCGACCTCGTGGTCATCGGACGACTCGCCGACCGCACACCAGCCGAGGCGGTCCGGCGGTTGCGCCGGCGTGACCGCCCGCCGCGCGTCGTCGCCCTGGTGCCCGAAGCGGCCCGCGGCGAGGTGCGTCTGCTCATCGCGCTCGGCACCGAGGGCATCGCCGCTCGCAGCGGTCGCCCCGAAGAGCTGGCCGAGGTCGTCGAGCAAGTCGTGCGGGGGGAGCGCATGGTCGCTCCGGCCCTGCACGGTTCCCTGGTGGGCGGGCTCATCCCGGTGGAGCGGTCGCACGAGCACCCGCTGACCCGTCGGGAGCGGGAGGTGCTCGCACTCGTGGCCGAAGGGCGCAGCACCCGGGAGATCGCGAGCGCACTCTCCGTGACCGTCGCGACCGTGAAGTCCCACCTCGTCCACCTGTACGCCAAGCTCGACGCCGGGACGCGGGAGGAAGCGCTCGCTCGTGCGGTGAGCCTCCAGCTCCTGGGGTGAAGCGGGCCCTCGACACCTTCATCCGGGCGGTCGGGGGGCCGATGTAGGACTCGTGACGAGTCGCGGACCCCGTCGGTCGGTGCTGTGCGCGGAGATCTCGAGTCTCCTGCGCCGTGAGCGCCGACTGCTCGAACTGCTCGCCGAAGCGCGCGCGCAGCAGCAGTCGCGCGCCTTGCACCCGACGGCGCGTGTCCGCCCGCCCGACAATTACGTGCTCGACGGGCTGCTCGCCGAGCTGCGGTGGGTCGAGCTCGAACGCGCCGTGCTCGTCCAGGCGCTCGCTGGTCTCGTCGGGCTCCCGGCGACCGCGAACCTCGCCGAGCTCGCGCGCCGCCTCGACCCGCCGTGGGACGAAGTCCTCGAGGAGCACCGCCGGGGGCTCGTCGAGGTCGTCCAGCTCGTCGACAACGCCGATCGCGACGCCACGCTCGTGGAAGTGCCGGGTGCGGTGCTCGACCTTCGCTTGCAGGCCGTGTTGCACCCGCCGGCACGCACCGTCGGCGGGCACGCACTGCGGTCGTCGCTGCTCGACTTCCTCGGAGAGACCGCGTGATCGATCTCGCGCTGACCACCGCGCGCGTCGCGGTCGACGCCGACATCGTCTTCCCCGACGGACTGCCCGGCTTCCCCGACGCCCACCGCTTCCGCGTGCGCTCGTGGCCGCGCCCCGACGAACCGTTCGCACTGCTCGTCGACGTCGACGCGCCCGACGAGGTCGCGTTCGCCGTCGTGCCCGCGACGATGCTCGCCGAGGCCCGACTCGACCTGCTCGAAGCTGCGGCCGCGCATCCCACGCTCCGCGACCTCGCCGACGTGGTCGTGCGGTGCATCGTCACGCCCGGTCACGCGCCGACCGTGAACCTGTTGGCACCCATCGTCGTCGACCGGGCGACGGGGATCGCGCGCCAAGTGGCGCTCGACGGTCCGCCCGACGCAGCGCGCGCTCCGCTGGTCCTCCTCCCGTAGCACATCCGCGGCGCGAGGTGGTCGCGGGTCGTATGCTGCGCCGGTTCGTGCCCGCCACGTAGGGGAGGACCAATGCTCGTGCTCACCCGACGGGCGAATCAGAGCATCGTCATCGGCAACGATGTCGTCGTCACGGTGCTCGAAGTACGTGGCGATCAGGTGCGTCTCGGCATCACCGCGCCACGCAGCATCGACGTGCATCGCGAAGAGGTGTTCAAGGCGCTGCAAGAAGCGAACCGCGACGCGGTCGACGCCACCCGCGACGCCCTCGACGCCGCCGCCGTCACCGACGCCTGACGCGCGCTCGCACGAACTCCGCCCGCGCGCGCGTGGGGTTACTTCACGAGTTCGATGCGCAGCGTCTCCGACAGGACGAACGGTCCGTCGCCGAGGCGCCCGGGGAGCATCGTCGGCTCGAACACGAACGCCGTCATCGCGTCGGGGTTCACGTTGCCGCCGCCCTGGTTCCCGCTGTTCCACGGCCCGGGCTCGAACTGGACGCCGCAGCTCTGTCCGCCGCACTGTGCGTCGATCCGCTGCAAGTAGACGGCCCGGAACCTGATGATGTGCTGGCGTTGCGAACCGCCCGGACCCGGAATGGTCTCTTGGAACTGCGGCACGTACGCGAACCGCGGCGTGAGCTGGATGTCCCACAAGTCGGGATCGCCTTCGTCGCCGAACGGGTCGGAGTTCAGCCCGAACACGACCCCGGTGCACACGCGGTCGGCACCGCACTCGCTGACCGGCAGCGGAACGCTCGGCGTGCCGCGCGGACCGGTGCACGACCCGTTGGTCACGTTCGCCGGCGCCTGGTCGACCCGCCCGCAGCGGTACTCCCAGAAGCACTTCTGCAGGTGGTTGTGGATCTCGACCCGCTCCTGCGCGGTCGGGAAGTTCGCGATCACGTTGTCGAAGTTGTCGCGCCAGCACGAGCGCGGAGCGTCGGTCAAGGATCCGCTCGGGATGAACTGGTAGAGCGGCTTGTTGTCGACTTGCTTGGTGAGGACGCTCGTCTTCGGGTACTGCCCGCGCCGGAGGCGACCGCCGTCGAGGTCGTCGATCTCGGTTGCTCCCGGATCGGACTTGATGAGGCCCTCGGCGAAGCGTTGCTGCGCGTTGCCCGTGGCGACCGCGAGCGTGTTCGGGAACGGTACGCAATCCTCGTCGCGCACTTCGGTGCCCGAATACGTCGTCAGGAGATGGTCGACGCCGATCGCGACGTTGTTGCGGAGGCGATCCGAAGGCTGGCCCTGACCACAACGGTCCTGGGTCTGGAGTGCAGCGTTCCCGTACTGCCGGATGTCGAGGAACCCGAAGTTGCCCGTGTCGGGGCCGTCACACGGCGGGATCGCCTGCCCGCCCGTCGACGTCTTGAGGCAACCCTCCGGGAGCTGGAACGCCGAGCCGAGACCGAACGGCAGCACCGTCCCGAAGCCGACCGGCGCGATCTGCGCCTCGGCGGCGGCGCGTGTGATCAGCGTGTCGCGGTTCCAGATGCGACCGAACAACGTGCTGATCTCCTGTGCCGGCGACTGCACGCGGATGCGGGTGAACGACGTGTCGAACGAGATGCAGTCGCTCGTGCCGTTCGTGTTCGGCAGCGCGTTGCCATCGGTGCAGCCGGCCCACCCGCCGTCTTCGAAGTCGGCGACGTTGTCAGCCTCGAGGCCGCGCGCCTCGTTCTCGGCGTCGCTCAACGACGCGGTGGGGTTGGGGATGAGCTCTTGCGCGCCGCCGAGCGCGCCGGCGTCGGCGCCGCTCTGGACTTCGCGCTTGTGGGCACGGCCGACCCCGAGGTCGACGGCGAGGGCGGTGATGCCGAGGAGCACCACGAGGAGCACTGCCATCATCACGAGCACGGCACCGCGCTCGTCGTCGTGTCGCGGGGCGATCATGTGCACCATCCGAGTGGGTCGCCGCCGCTGGCTTGGTTCTTGTCCTGCTCGATGCGCATCGTTGCCGAGCTGCGGAGCTCGGCTCCGTTCAGCAGCGGCGCGAAGAGCAGCGTGATCGACTCGGCCGGGTACTCGACGCACACCTTGATCGGGTCGCCGATCTCGGAGCCGCTCGCCGCGATGACCTCGACCTCTACGTCGCTGTCGGAGAGGCCGAGCCGGTCCTGGACGAAGCACTTGATCTCGGCGGCGGTCAGTGTGTCGGGCGCGGTCGCGTCGCAGCCGGGGGCGTTACCGACGATCGCGGCGCGGGCGCCTTCGCGAGCGGCACTGTTGACGCCGATCTTGCGGTCGAAGTTGACGCCGAATTCGATGATGCCGAAGACGAGCAGCACGAGCAGCGGGAGGACGAGCACGAACTCGACGAGGTTGGCGCCTCGTTCGTCGCGGCGGATGTGGTGGCGGCTAGCCATCGCGGCCGGCTCCCCTCGGGATCGATTCGGGTGCGCCGGCTCCGTCCGGCTGGCGCTCGCGTCCGGGTGCGACGTCGTGGTGGGCTGACGCCGGCAGGGCGCGGGTAGCCGCGAGCCGACCGGTCACACCCACCAGTGTGGCGCACGGGGCCGCGGCAACGGTCGCACGCAGCACCGGAGAGCGGCGCCGGAAGGAGCCCTCCGATGCTGCAGCGCTCGGTTCGTCGGCGCGGCACGGGGCCGCGTCGACAGAAATCGTGGCGAACTGGCTCCGTTCGTGGCGTGGACGCCCGCCCCAGCGGCGCGCGTGGCGCGACGAGCGGAGTTCCGGCATCTCCGTCATCACCACCGACGGTAACGAAGAACGGGCAATTGCACCACATGTTGTGACCGAATTGAGCCGTCTGGCCCACGTTCCGTGGCCGAATCGGGTGTGACGCCCGTCACGCGAGCGCTTCGGACAGCTCCGTGAACGGCCGTTCGAGCGCCTCGGCCACCGCCGCGTTGGTCACGTGGCCGCCGACGGTGTTCACGCCGCCGGCGAGCGCGGGGTCGGCGGCGATCGCGTCGCGCACCCCGCGCACGGCGAGCTCGATCGCGTACGGGAGGGTGGCGTTCGTGAGCGCGTACGTGGAGGTGTTGGGCACCGCGCCGGGCACGTTGCCGACTGCGTAGTGCACGACGCCGTGGCGCTCGTAGACCGGCTCGGTGTGGGTGGTCTCCCGGATGCCCTCGACGCAGCCGCCCTGGTCGATCGCGCAATCGACGATGAGCGAGCGCGGCTTCATCGCCCGCACCAGGTCCTCGGAGACCAGCGTCGGTGCCCGGCCGCCGGGCACGAGCACGGCGCCGATGAGGAGGTCGGCGGTGACGACGGCGCGCTCGACCGCGCCGCGGTTCGACGCGAGGGTCTGGATGCGGCCCTTGTGGATCTGGTCGACCCACCGCAGACGGTCGAGGTTGCGGTCGAGCAGCAGCACCTCGGCCTCCATGCCCTGCGCGATCCACGCGGCGTTCCAGCCGACGTTGCCGGCGCCGAGTACGACGACGCGCGCGGCGCGCACGCCGGGCGCGCCGCCGAGCAGCACGCCGCGCCCGCCGTGGCGGTACTCGAGGAAGTGCGCGCCGATCTGGGGCGCCATGCGGCCGGCGACCTCGCTCATCGGCGCGAGGAGAGGGAGGCCGCCGTTGCGGTCCTGGACCGTCTCGTAGGCCACGCCGATCGTGGCGTTGGCGAGCAGCGCGTCGGCGACCTTCGGATACGCGGCGAGGTGGAGATAGGTGAAGAGGACGAGCCCCGGTCGGAGGAACGCGAGCTCGTCGTGCTGCGGCTCCTTCACCTTGAGCACGAGCCCGGCGCGCTCCCACACCTCGGCGGCGGTCGCGAGGACCTCAGCGCCCGCGGTGCGATAGTCGTCGTCGCTGATCCCCGAGTCGAGCCCGGCGCCCTGCTCGATGAACACGGTGACGCCGTGGTTCGTGATCTCCCGCACCCCGTCGGGGGTGATCGCGACGCGGTGCTCCTCGGTCTTCACTTCCTTCGGCACACCGACGGCGAGCGGGGCCGCGGTGGCGCTCACGCCGCGACCTTCTTCGTGGCCTCCGTCAGGACCCGACGCACGATCGCTTCGAGCTCGTCGAGCTGCGCGTCGCCACTGACGAGCGGCGGTGCGAACTGCAGCACCGGGTCGCCGCGGTCGTCGGTGCGACAGATCAACCCCGCGTCGTAGAGCTCGGGCGCGATGAAGCCGCGCAGCAGCTCTTCGATCTCGGGGCGCGTGAAGCGCTCCTCGGTGGCTTGGTCCTTCACGAGCTCGACGGCCCAGAAGTAGCCGGCGCCGCGCACGTCGCCGACGATCGGGAGGTCGTAGAGACCCTTCAGTCGCTCTTCGAATCCCTGCTCGTGCGCGCGCACGTGCGCGACGAGCTGTTCGTCCTCGAAGATCTGCAGGTTCCGCAACGCGACCGCGCAGCTCACCGGGTGACCGCCGAACGTGATCCCGTGCGTGAACGATCCGGCGCCGTGCAGGAACGGTTCGGCGAGGAAGTCGCGACACAGCACCGCGCCGAGCGGGGAGTAGCCGCTCGTCAGTCCCTTCGCGGTGGTGATCATGTCGGGGAGGTAGTCGTAGCGCTGCGCGCCGAACATCTCGCCGAGGCGGCCGTAGCCGCAGATGACCTCGTCGGAGACGAGGAGCACGCCGTGGCGGTCGCAGATCTCGCGCACGCGTTGGAAGTA
>DASUMP010000214.1:0-9978 GCA_036277635.1 Acidimicrobiia bacterium
GGTACTCGCCGCCGCTAGGTTCAGACGTTCCGTTGGCGTGCTCAGGAGGTGGCGCGCGTGGGTGTCTGCGACGACCGCGTGGTGATCGTGACGGGCGCCGGACGCGGGCTCGGTCGTGCCCACGCGCTCGCCTTCGCGCGCGAGGGTGCGTCGGTCGTCGTGAACGACCTCGGGGTCGAGCGCGACGGCACCGGCGGCGGAGGCGGGCCCGCGCACGCCGTCGTCGAGGAGATCGTCGCGGCGGGCGGCGCGGCGATCGCGAACATCGACGACATCGCCACCTTCGACGGCTCCGCGCGTCTGGTGCAGAGCGCGCTCGACGCGTTCGGCCGACTCGACGTGCTGGTCAACAACGCGGGGTTCCTCCGCGACCGGATGCTGGTGTCGTCGTCCGAAGAGGAGTGGGACGCGGTGATCCGCGTGCACCTCAAGGGTCATTTCGCGCCGACGCGGTTCGCCGCGGAGCACTGGCGCGAGCAGGCGAAGGCGGGCGAGCCGGTCGACGCCCGCATCGTGAACACGTCGTCGGGCGCCGGCTTGATGGGCAGCGTCGGGCAGGGCGCCTACTCGGCGGCCAAGGCGGGGATCGCCGCGCTGACGCTCGTCGAAGCCGCCGAGCTCGGCCGCTACGGCGTCACTGCCAACGCGATCGCACCCGCCGCGCGCACCCGGATGACCGAAGCCGTGTTCGCCGACCGCATGGCGGCGCCGGCCGACGGCTTCGACGCGAACGCGCCCGAGAACATCTCCCCGCTCGTCGTGTGGCTCGGATCCGCCGACGCGCGCGACGTGACCGGACGCATCTTCGAGCTCGAAGGAGGGCTGCTGTCGGTCGCCGACGGCTGGCAGCACGGCCCGTCGATCGACAAGGGCGCGCGGTGGGAGCCGAGCGAGGTCGGCGCCGCTGTGCGCGACCTGCTGGCGCGCGCACCGGAGCCCGCCCCCGTGTACGGCGCGTGAGCGACGCGGTCGACGCGACGGTGGGGATCCGGCGCCCGGACGGGATCGCGCACCCGGCGCCCGCCGAGGTCCGCGCGGGGTGGCGCCAGCGTGGGGCATGGACCGACGAGTCGCTGGTCGCGCGACTCGAGCGCGCGCGGCGCGAGCGTCCCGACCTCGAAGTCGTCGTCGACGGCACCATCCGACTCACCGTCGAGTCGCTGGCGCGGCAGTCGTCCGTGGTCGCGCGACGACTCGCCGACCGGGGCGTGCGCGCGGGTCACGCCGTCGTCTGGCAGCTCCCGAACTGGTGGGAAGCGGTCCTGCTCGCATGGGCGATCTGGCGGATCGGCGCGGTCGCGAGCCCGGTGACCACGACGCTGCGCGAGCGCGAGCTCGGCGTGGTGCTCGACCAGACTCGTCCGCCGCTCGTCGTCGTCGCCGGGTCGTTCCGCGGGTTCGACTACCCCGCGATGCTCGAACGGGTCGGGTACGCCGGCGACGTCGCCGTGGTGCGCGGTGCCGACGACGACACACTGTTCGCCGGCGTCCTCGACGCGCCGGATCCCACGGACAGTCTCGGCGACGACGTCGACATCGACGTTGTCGTCGATGTCGACGCGGCGGCGGTGATCTTGTGGACCTCGGGCACCACCTCGGTCCCCAAGGGCGTCGTGCACACCCACCAAGCGCTCCGGCACGAGGCCGACAGCATCGCGCCCGCCCACGCGATGCGTGCCGGCGAGCCGCTGTTGCTCCCGATGCCGGTCACCCACGTCGCCGGGCTCACCTACGGGATCCTGCTCCCCGTCACCCACGGGGTGCGCGCGGTGCTGATGGACGTGTGGGATCCCGGGGTCGGGCTCACGCTCGTGGAACGCGAGCGCATCGGCGTCATGATCAGCACGCCTGTGTTCATGCGTCAGATGCTCGACCACGAGCGGTTCGCGACCACCGACACCACGTCGATCCGCTTGTTCTCGCTCGGCGGCGCCGGCGTCGCACCGGCGATGGTGCGCGAAGGTGCGCGCCGCTTCGGTCCGCCCGAGTCGGGCTGCTGGTGCAAGCGCACCTACGGATCGACTGAGTACCCGACGCTCACGACCGGACGCGCCGGCGACGATCCCGCGCTCGATGCCGACACCGACGGCCGCCTGATCGGCGCGTCGGAGCTGCGCATCGTCGATCCGGTGACGGGGGTCGATCGGGCCGCGGGTGAGCCGGGCGAGCTGTGGGTGCGCGGTCCCGAGATGTTCTCCGGATACCTCGACGCCGCGCTCGACGACGCCGCGTTCGCGCCCGGCGGCTGGTTCCGGACCGGCGACCTCGCCGTGTTCGACGGTGCGTCGCTCACGATCGTCGACCGGTTGAAGGACATCATCATCCGGGGCGGCGAGAACATCTCCGCGCTCGAGGTCGAGAGCCTGCTCGTCACCCACCCCGGCATCGCCGAGGCCGCGTGCGTCGCCCTGCCCGACCCGGTGATGGGCGAGCGCGTGTGCGCGTTCGTGCTCGCGCGTCCGGGCCACGAGTCGCTCACGCTGGCCGACGTCTGCGCGCACCTGCGCGACGCCGGCCTCGCGCCGTTCAAGCTCCCCGAACGCCTCGAGGTGCGCGCCGAGCTCCCCCGCACCGCGAGCGGCAAGATCCAAAAAGCCCCCCTCCGCGCCGAGCTCATATCCCCCACCTGACCCACCTGACCCACCTGACCCACCTGACCCCCGCCACTCCCCACCCCGCGTTCTGGCGCGCGTGCCGTCGCACCGGTGCACGTCGGAGCGCGCCAGAACAAGGGGGTCGCGGTCCGGTGTCGCACCCTGATGGTTGACTGCCGGCCATGCGCGCGACAGCAGTCTTGAGCGGGGTCGTCGACCAGGCGATCCGACAGCACCTCGTCTTCGATCGCGCCGGCGCGTACCGGGCCGGCGCGACCCGGAGCTCGCTTCGGCGACTCGTCTCCGACGCCGTGGTCACGCAGCTCAGCCGAAACGCGTTCAGCCTCGGCCCGTCACCGCACCACGCGCACAGCCGACTGCTCGCGACCTGCCTCGCGACGAGTGGCCTCGCCGCGGCTTCGCACCGGTCAGCCGCAGCGCTGCACGGGCTCGATGGGTTCGCGTTCGGTCGCTCCGTCTGGGACAAACATGACGGCCTCATCGAGTTGCCGATCGAGATCACGGTGTGTCGACCTCGGAATCGATTCGGGCCCGAGATCACCCATCTCAGCCGCGACCTCACTCCCATCGACGTCACGACCATCGACGGCGTTCCGTGCACGACCGTCGAGCGCACCATCGTCGACCTGGCCGCGGTCGCCCACCCGCTCCGCGTCGAGGAAGCGCTCGATGCCGCCGTTCGCGACGGCAAGACGACGATCGCTCGGGTGGCGGCGCGGCTCGCCGCCCTCCGCAAGCGAGGCCGGGCCGGCGTGCGCGTGCTGGCCGAGATCCTCGACCGTCGGACCGCTGGACCCGAACTGGAGAGCGTGCTCGAACGCCGGTTCCTCCGGATCATCGAGCGTCACGGTCTCCCGCTGCCGAGCCGCCAGGTGCGGATCCGTTTCACGTCGGGTCGCACCGCGCGGGTCGACTTTGCATATCCCGATGAGCGCATCGCGATCGAGATCGACGGACACGGCACGCACTCGACTCGTCGCCAACGTCAACGCGACAACGATCGCGACGCCAGCTTCCGACTCGTCGATTGGTTTCCACTCCGCCTGACCGGCGACGACATCCACGAGCGCGAGTCCTACGTCGCGCGGCGGGTGCGCGACGCGCTCGGCTTCCAGCAGCGAACACGCGCCGCGCACGTCGCGCCCCGACAGCGAGCCGGGTAGCAGCGATTCGCGGGCTCCCCAGCCCGGGTCGATTCGGCAACGCTTCCCGCGCGGTCGTCGCCCGCAGCCCATCCGCGCCCGAGCACTGTCATCCGCCCCGTTGCAGTTGCGAGTGCGCGATCGCCGCATCCGACCGCCATCCAGCCGCCCCGAACCAACGAACCGGCGCGTTCAGCGCGCCGCCGGTCAATCGCCGACCGCGCCAGAACGGCGACTGCACTTGCGAACCGGCGCGGCAGAGGCGTCACCTGCGGAACGCCCGGCGCGCCAGAACGCCGTACGGGGCGGGGGGTGGGTCACGGGGTGCAGCGGTAGGCGGCGGCGACGAGAGATTCGCTGCGGGGGTCACCGGTCGCCTCGAAGCGCAGGTCGTTCATCACGTAGGCGAACGAGATGCCGACGTCGGGATCGGCGAACGCGAGCGAGCCGCCCGCTCCGGCGTGACCGAACGCGGTGCGGTGCAGCTGTGCGTTGAACGACGCCCCGAGCATGAAGCCGAGGCCGAACGCCGTGTCGACGAGGATCACTTCGTCGCGCCCGCTCGCCTGCACCTCGGTCGCCGCGGCAACCGTCGCGTCGGACAACAAGCGGATCCCGTCGACGCCGTCACCGATCAACGCCGCGTACATCCGGGCCAGCGACCGCGCGTCGCCGATCCCGTTCGACGACGGCAGCTCGCACGCGTGCAGCGCACGCCGGTTCCACATGTCGTCGTACGCGAAGTGCCCCGACGGACCCGTCGTGGCGCGCCCCAGCAACAGGTCGTGGGGCAGCGAACGGAGCAGGTCGGCGAACTCCGGCGGCGGCGGGACCAAGGTCGCGAGGCGCGACTCGTGCTCGGCGGGGAGGCCGATCCACATCTCGAGGCCGAGTGGGTCGGCGACGGCGGTGCGCAGGAACGCACCGATCGTGTCGCCCGTCGCGCGTCGAATCACCTCGCCGACGAGCCACCCGAACGACCGCAGGTGATAGCCGTGCCGGGTGCCCGGCTCCCACACCGGTCGCTGCGCGGCGAGCGCGTCGACGACGGGCGTCCACGCGAGCGACTGCTCGAGCGTGAGGTCGGCTTCGATCACCGGCAACCCGGCGCGGTGCGCGAGCAGCCACCGCAACGGGATCGCCTCCTTGCCCTCAGCCGCGAACTCGGGCCAGTAGCTCGCCACCGGCGCATCCGCGTCGAGCACGCCGCGCTCGATCAGCAGGTTGGCGCACACCGCGGTCATGCCCTTGGTGCACGAGAACCACAGCACCAACGTGTCGGCCGCCCACGGCCGCTGGGTCGCGGGATCGGCGACGCCACCCCACACGTCGACGACCTTCACGCCGTCGGAGTAGATCGCGCACGCGGCTCCGACGTCGCCGCGCTCGGAGAAGTTGCGAGCGAGCTCGTCGGCGACCGGGCCCCACCCCGGCGCGACATCGCCGGAGACGACCCGCGACCGGTCGGGACTGCTCACGCAGGCATGACGGTGCCGCCGTCGACGCACAGCACCTGTCCGGTGACGAGCTCGGCGTCGTCGGAGGCGAAGAACACTGCGGCACCCGCGAGGTGCTCGGGCTCGAGGGTTCGCTTCATCGCGCTCATCATCGGGATCATCGAGATGTATTCCTCGGGCACGATCTTGCGCGTCGCTTCGGTCATCGTGACGCCGGGAGCGATGCAGTTCACGGTGATGTTGTACTGACCGAGCTGGCCGGCCATGAACTTCGTGAGGCCGACGACACCCCACTTGGTCTGGCTGTAGGTGAACGCGCTCAGGCCGTGGTACGCGCCCGTGGGCATCATCGTGTACATGTACGCGGCACCGGACGACTGGTTGATGATCCGCCCGCGGTGCTTCTCGACCATGGTGGGAACGCACGCCTTGCTCATCAGCCACGCGCCGTGCTGGTTGACGTCGAAGACACGTCGGAGGTAGTCGAGGTCGTTGCGAGCGTTGTCGATGTCGTAATAGAGCGCCGCGTTGTTCAGCAGGATGTCAATGGTGCCGAACTCCGCGACCGCCGCGTCGGCGCACGCTTGGGCCGATGCCTCGTCGGAGATGTCGGTCTGCACAAACACCGCGGGACCGCTGCCGGCGAGCTGCTTCATCGCCGACTCGGCACGCTCTTCGTTGATCTCGGCGACGACGACCTTCGCGCCTTCTTCGAGGAAGCGCCGTGCGTACGCGAGACCGATGCCCTGCCCGGCGCCGGTGATGATCGCGACCCTGTCGTCGAGGCGACCCATCGTGTCCGTGCTCCTGTCGCTCGGTCGCCGCGATCCGCCGGCGATCCATCAGATCATGCTCAGATCGGCGCACCCGCGTTCCCCCGCGCGCCTTGGCAGACGGGCGATGCAGCGCGGTACGGTGACGCTCACGTCAGTTTTCTGCACGCGGGGGGAACGCGCAAATGGGGATGCTCGACGGCAAGGTGGCGATCGTCACCGGCGCCGGGAACGGCGTCGGGCGCGGCGAGGCCGTCATGCTCGCCGACCACGGGGCGCAGGTGGTCGTGAACGACCTCGGTGGCTCGGTCACCGGCGAAGGGAACGACAGTCGCGCCGCCGACGAGGTCGTCGCCGTGATCACCTCGCGCGGCGGCCAGGCCGTCGCGAACTACGACGACGTGGCCGACTTCGACGGCGCGCAGCGGATCATCGGTACGGCGCTCGAGGCCTTCGGGCGCCTCGACGTGCTCGTGAACAACGCGGGCATCCTGCGCGACCGCATGATGTTCTCGATGACCGAGGACGAGTTCGACGCCGTGGTGCGAGTGCACCTCAAGGGCACGTTCAACACCATGCACCACGCGTCGGTGCACTGGCGCAACGAGTCGAAGGAAGGTCGGCAGCCGCGCGCGTCGATCATCAACACGGTGTCGAGCGCCGGCCTCCAAGGTCAGGCGAGCCAGATCAACTACGGCGCGGCGAAGGCCGGCATCGCCGCGATGACGGTGATCGCCAGTCTCGAGCTCGCGCGCTACGGCGTCCGCGCGAACTGCGTCGGACCGGGCGGGTTCACCCGCATGGTGGCGCAGGCGATGCCCGACATCACCGTGAAGCATCCCGAGGAGTACACCGAGTTCGACGCCATGAACCCCGGGAACTCGGCTCCGGCGGTCGTGTACCTGGCGTCCGACGAGTCGTTGCACGTCACCGGACAGGTGCTCCGGCTCGTGGGCAACAACCTCGCGCTGTACCGACCGTGGGAGATGGGCGAGCAGTTCCTCGCCACCGACAAGGCGGGCAACCCGCAGCAGTGGGATCCGGCCGACATCGGACGCATCCTGAACCGCTACGCGTTCCGCAGCCAGAACCCGGGCATCGACGCGCAACGGCGCGCCTGAGCGTCACTCGCACGGCGGGTGCGCCACCGGCGAGACTGCCTGCGATCACGCCCCGGCCCGCGCGGAGGACCTCATGCGGCGGATGTCGATCCCCGACTTCGAAACGATCGAGTACGACGAGCACGACGACGGCGTCGCCTGGGTCACGCTCGCCCGTCCCCAGGTCCACAACGCGTTCAACTCCCTGATGCAGCGCGAACTGCACACGTTGTGGCGGCTGCTGCGCCGACACGACCCGGTCAAGTGCATCGTGCTCACCGGCGCCGGCGACAAGGCGTTCTGCACCGGCATCGACCGGATGGAGCAGATGGGCAGCGAGACCGACGAGTCGACCGATCCCGACGTGGTCGGATCCGGCGGCACGACGCCGTTCATGTTCAACGACCCCGGCGACAACATCGGCCCGAAGAGCTGCGACCTCTGGAAGCCGGTCATCGCCGCGGTCAACGGCATGGCGTGCGGTGGCGCGTTCTACATGCTCGGCGAGGTCGAGTTCATCATCGCCGCCGAGCACGCGACCTTCTTCGATCCGCACGTCACCTACGGCATGACCGCCGCGTTCGAGCCCATCCACATGTCGGGCGTCATGCCCTTCGGCGAGATCATGCGGTTGTCGCTCCTGGGGAACCACGAACGGCTCGCCGCGGCACGCGCGAAGGAGATCGGTCTCGTCTCGGAGGTCGTCCCCGCGTCCGAGCTGCGCGAACGTGCGCACTGGGCCGCCGCGGCGATCGCGTCGCAACCTCGGCTCGCGATCGAAGGAACCGTTCGCGCGATCTGGGGCGCGCGCGAGCTCGGCGCGCGCACCGCACTCCGGCTCGGCTACGCCTACGTGGGGCTCGGCACGAACCAGGAGTCGATCGCCGAAGGCCAGGAGATGTTCGCATCGGGGAAGCGGATCGATTGGAGACTGCGCTCGTGAGTCGTCGCGTCGCGATCGTTGGTGCCGCGCTGTCCGACATCGGACGCGTCGACACGCACTCGCCGTTCGAGCTGCATTTCCAGGCCGCGAGCCGAGCCGTCGCCGACGCCGGCCTGACCAAGGACGATGTCGACGGCTTCGGGTCGACCGGCCTCGGACTGCTCGCACCAGTCGAGGTCGCCGAGTACCTCGGGCTCCGGCCGACGTGGGCCGACGGCACCGGGGTGGGCGGCTCGACGTGGGAGTTCATGGTCGAGCACGCGGTCGCGGCGATCTCGGCTGGTCACGCCGAGGTGGTCGTGCTCGTGTACGGGTCGACGGCGCGCGCCGACCTCAAGGCCCGTCGGCGCAGCGCCAACCTCTCGTTCGGCACACGCGGACCGGTCCAGTTCGACGCACCGTACGGCCACACGTTGATCTCGAAGTACGCAATGGCGGCGCGCCGCCACATGCACGAATTCGGCACGACCGTGGAGCAGCTCGCCGAGATCGCGGTGTCGACGCGCTACAACGCGTCGCTCAACCCCGAAGCCTTCTACCAGGACCCCATCACGATCGACGACGTGCAGTCGTCGACCATGATCGCGGATCCGCTCACCAAGCTCCATTGCTGCATCCGCAGCGACGGCGGCGGCGCGATCGTCCTGACGTCGGAGGATCGGGCCCGCGACTGCGCGAAGCAGCCGGTGTGGGTGCTCGGCACCGGCGAGACGACGTCGCACACGACGATGAGCGAGTGGGAAGACTTCACCGAGTCACCCGCCGTGCGCTCCGGACGGCTCGCGTTCGCACGTGCCGGGATCACGCCGGCCGATGTGGACCTGTGCCAGATCTACGACGCGTTCACGCCGATGGTGCTGCTGTCGTTCGAGGCGCTCGGCTTCTGCGCAAAGGGTGAGGGCGGTCCGTTCGTGGCCGACGGCCGGATGCGCGTCGGCGGCGCCCTCCCGACCAACACCGACGGCGGCGGTCTGTCCCACTGCCACCCCGGGATGCGCGGGATGTTCCTGCTGGTCGAAGCGGTGCGTCAGCTGCGGCGCGAGGCGAGCGGCCGTCAGGTCGAAGGTGCGAGCGTGTGCTGCGTCAACGGCACCGGCGGTTGGTTCTCCTCGGCGAGCACCGTCATCCTCGGCATCGACTGAAGCCCACGACTGACGCTCGTCAGCCGACGAGACGCGGTGCTGCGAAGAACCCGCGGTGCACGCTCGTGGTGAGCGTGTCGAGCACGTCGGCCCGGGAGAACGCCACGTTGCGCGACGTCGTGAAGTACGCGAAGCGTTCGAGCAACGCCATCAGGGCCGAAACGGTGGCCTCGCTCGCGTCGGCGCCCGCCTCTCGCATGCCGCGCCCCAACGCGGTCGCGATGTTGGTGAACGCTTGCACGCCGAGCCGCGACACCTCGCGATCGTCGACGTGGCCCTCCATCCAGGCACGGATGACGGGCCCGTAACGGTCGTACGTGGCGAGGAACCGGTCGAGGAACGCGCGGAGCTCGGCGCGACCAGCGTCGTCGGCACCCACCGGGCCCAAGCTCGCCGCAACGGCATCGAGCTCGTCGGCGCAGCTGACCGCGAGCGCGCGCAAGAGGTCTTCCTTGTTCGCGAAGTACAGGTAGAACGTGCCGTGCGACGTACGCCCGGCGCGCACGATGTCGTCGACGCGCGCCGCGTGGTAGCCGCGATCGGAGAACACACGCAACCCGGCATCGAGCAACCGGTGCATCGTCTTGCGCCCTTGCGCACGCAGCTCGCGCGCTTGGGCGGGTGCGCCCGGTGCGACGACGCGGCCCTCACGACGATCGCCGCGGCGGCGGGGGGACTTGTACGCTTCGCTCACTCAGCCCCTCCCCCCGACGCATCCGAAAGGTCCGTCGATGCTGCCGGCGACGACACGTGAGGCGGCACGTCGATTCGGCGATCGTACCGCCTACGTCACCGACGACGGCTGG
>DASUMP010000215.1:0-15355 GCA_036277635.1 Acidimicrobiia bacterium
GTAGAACGGGCGCGAGTTCGTGACGCGGTGACCGGGGAACACGGTGTTGCCCCGTTCACCTGGCATCGCGCTGCCCGGCCAGTGACCGGGCCCCTCGTCGATGACCGTGAGCCAGATCCCCTCGTACACCGTGTGGTCGAGCCCGATCTTCGGGATCACGACCGAACCGACCGGCACGATCGGCACGTCGGCGTAGGGATCGTCCGGGGGCGCCTCCGGCTGCGGCAGCGGCGGGACGCGCGTGAGCACGTCGGCACGCATCTCGAGCGGGTCGACGAACGTTCCGAGCGCGGTCGTGGTGGTCGGTGCCTCGAGCAGCGGCGAGTCGGCGTCTGCGCTCGCGGCGAAGTGCCCACCGAGCACCAGTGCAGCCACGAACACCGCGACCGCGACGACGAACGCGGTGACCACGGTGAACCCCGGACGGCGGGCGAGGGTGCTCACAGTCCCAGCGCCCCCAACACTGCGTCGACGCTCGCGTCGACCGGATCGTGCGCCTCGACCTGCGCGATCGCGCGATTCGGGTCCTTCAGGCCGTGACCGGTGACCGTGCACACCACGGTCTCGCCCGCTTCGAGCAGGCCGCCGTCGCGCGCGCGGAGCACGCCGGCGATCGACGCCGCCGACGCCGGTTCGACGAACACGCCTTCGAGCGAGGCCAGGGTGCGGTACGCGTCGATGATGTCGTCGTCGGTGACGGCGCTGATCGCGCCACCCGAAGCGTCGCGCGCTTCGATCGCACCGTCCCACGACGCCGGGTTCCCGATGCGGATCGCGGTCGCGATCGTCTCGGGATGGGGCACGGGTTCGCCGCTCACGAGCGGCGCGGCGCCGGCGGCTTGCCAGCCGAGCATCCGCGGTCGCTTGGTCGCCAGGCCGTCGTCGGCGTAGTCGCAGTAGCCGCGCCAGTACGCCGTGATGTTCCCGGCGTTCCCCACGGGAATGCAGTGCACGTCGGGCGCGTCGCCGAGCACGTCGCAGATCTCGTACGCCGCGCTCTTCTGTCCCTCGATGCGGTAGGGGTTGATCGAGTTGACGATCGTGACCCCGCCCCGTTCGCCGAGCTCGCGCACCACCCGCAGCGCGTCGTCGAACCCGCCGCGGATCTCGACGACGCGAGCGCCGTGGATCAACGCCTGCGCGAGCTTGCCGAGCGCGACGTGACCGGCCGGGATCAACACCGCCGCGATCAACCCGGCGCGTGCTGCGTACGCGGCGGCCGACGCCGACGTGTTCCCGGTGGACGCGCAGACCACGACCTTGGCGCCGTCCTCGACGGCCTTCGAGATCGCCATCGTCATGCCCCGGTCCTTGAACGACCCGGTGGGATTCGCGCCTTCGACCTTCAGCAGCACGCGCGCACCCACGCGCTCGGACAGCCGCGGCGCCTCGACCAGCGGCGTGTTCCCTTCGAGGAGGGTGACCACCGGCGTCGACGCCGACACCGACAGGCGGTCCCGGTACGCCTCGATGATCCCCGGCCACCCGCCCGCGGTCACGACTCGGCGCCGATCACTCGCAGCACGGACCCGACCCGCTTCACGACCTCGAGATCGCGCACGTCGTGCATCGTGGCGCGCAGGTCGGCTTCGCGCGCGGTGTGTGTGATGAAGATCAGCTTCGCTTCGTCGCCTTCGCCCTTCTGCTGCATCGACTGGATCGACACCGTGTGCTGTCCGAACGCGCCCGCGATCGCGGCGAGCACACCCGGCTCGTCGACCGCGTCGAGCGAGATGTAGAACTGCGAGTCGACCTCGTCGATCGGCCGGATGGCCTTGCGCGCCAACCCCCCCATCGTGGCGCCACGCGCTCCCGAATGGAGGTTCTTCGCCGCGTCGATCAGGTCGCCGAGCACCGCGGATGCCGTCGGACCGCCGCCCGCACCCCGGCCGAGCAGCATGAGCTGACCGACCGCGTCGCCCTCGATGAACACTGCGTTGAACGAGCCGCGCACCGCCGCGAGCGGGTGGTCGGTCGGCAGCATCGCCGGGTGCACCCGCACGGCGACCTCGCCGTCGACGTCTTCGGCGACGGCGAGGAGCTTCACCACGAAGCCGAGCTCGGCCGCCGCGGCGATGTCGTGCTCGGTGATGTCGGAGATGCCCTCGCGGTACACGTCGCCCGCGACGACGCGCGCACCGAACGCAATCGACGCGATGATCGCCGCCTTCGCGGCGGCGTCGAATCCCTCGACGTCGGCGGTGGGGTCGCGCTCGGCGTAGCCGAGCTGTTGCGCTTCGCTCAGCGCGTCGGCGAACGTCGAGCCTTCTTCGCTCATGCGCGACAGGATGAAGTTGGTCGTGCCGTTCACGATGCCCATCACGCGCGAGATGCGCTCGCCGGCGAGCGACTCGCGCAGCGGGCGGATCAGCGGGATGCCACCGGCGACCGACGCCTCGAAGAGCAAGTCGACGCCGGACGCCTCGGCGGCCTCGAACAGCTCCTTGCCGACGTTCGCGATCAGCTCCTTGTTCGCCGTCACCACCGGCTTTCCGAGCTTCAACGCTTCGAGGATCAGCGAACGCGCAGGTTCGATGCCACCGATCACCTCGACGACGACGTCGACGTCGGCCGCACCGACGACGCCCTCGGCGTCGTGCGTGAGGACTCCGTCGGCCAGCTCGACCTCGCGCGCCCGCGCGACGTTGCGGACCGCGACGCGGGTCACGTCGATCTGCACGCCGGCGCGGGCCGTGATCAGCGCGCGGTTGTCGCGCAGCAGCCCCACGAGGGCCGAACCCACGTGGCCGCACCCGAGGATGCCGACCCGGACGATGCCGTCAGGACGTTCCATGGCTCCCAGTCTCGCGAACGGGGCGCACCGTGGGGGTGCCCCCTTGGTGGATCGGCCGGCCGTGCTCCGGGATTGAGGTGTCGGAGTGGATCGGGGCCACTCAGGCGTCGACGTCGTGGGAGAGCAGGTCGTCGAGCGTCTCACGCCGCACGACCACCCGGGCGATCCCGCCGTGCACGAACACCACCGCCGGCCGGGTGACCTTGTTGTAGTTCGACGCCATCGCGACGCCGTACGCGCCGGTACCCGGCGTCGCGATCACGTCGCCCACGACGAGGTCGGTCGGCAGATGCGCGTCACGAACGAGCAGGTCGCCTTGTTCGCAGTGCTTCCCCGCGACCGTCGCGACGAGGTCGCGCGGCGCGGTGGCCCGCGCCGGCACGAACGCTTCGTACCGCGCGCCGTATGTGACGGGTCGGAGGTTGTCGCTCATGCCGCCGTCGACCGCGACGTACGTGCGCACGCCGGGGATCTCCTTGATCGTTCCGACGCGGTAGAGCGTCAGACCGGCGGGTCCCGCGATCGACCGCCCGGGCTCGGTCATGAGCCGCGGCGTGGATGCGACACGAGCCCGCGCGAGCGCGTCACGCACCGCGTCGTGGACACCCCGCGCGTACTCCGCGATCGACGGCGCGACGTCGGTCGACAGGTAGCGCACCCCGAGTCCGCCCCCGAGGTTGATCTCGTCGACGACCACCGACGCCTCGCGCTCGATCGCGCCGATCAGCTCCACCATCCGGTCGACGGCCCGCTCGAACGAGTCGAGCCGGAACACCTGCGAACCGATGTGACAATGGATCCCGGCGAAGCGCATCGCCGGGCTCGCGACGACACGGCATGCGGCCGACAGCGCGGCACCGCGCTCGAGCGAGAACCCGAACTTCGAATCCTCGGTTCCGGTCTCGATGAACTCGTGGGTGTGCGCTTCGACGCCGGGCGTGACGCGCACGTGCACCGCGGGAGCGGGAGCGCCGTCGGCGACGAGCCGCTCGATCCGGTCGATCTCGTCGAACGAGTCGACCGCGATGCGACCCACGCCGACGACGAGCGCGCGCCGCAGCTCGTCATCGGACTTGTTGTTCCCGTGGAACACGATGCGTTCGACAGGGAACCCGGCCCGCAACGCCACGTGGAGCTCGCCGCCGGTCGCGACGTCGAGGTGCAAGCCTTCCTCGTGGACCAGTCGCGCCATCGCCGTGCACAGGAACGCTTTGCTCGCGTAGGCGGCGCCGCCCGGGAACCACTCGTGGTACTCGCGAGCCCGAGCGCGGAGCTCGCCTTCGTCGTAGACGACCAGCGGCGTCCCGAACTCGTCGGCCAGCTCCTCGAGGTCGCAATCGCCGATCGACAACCGACCGCGGTCGTCGACACGCGACGAACGCGGCAACAGCGAGAGGTCGAAGGGGGCGGTCATCGCGCACCGTCGGTGGCGATCATGCCTCGTCGAGCCTCGGCATCTCGTCGGGCGCGTGCACGCCGAGCAACGAGAGTGCGTCGGCGAGCACGATCCTGCACGCTTCGCCCAGCCACAAGCGCGCTTGGGTCAGCTCGTCGTCGTCGGTGAGCACCCGGCAGTCGTGGTAGAAGCCGTGGAAGCGACTCGCGAAGTCGCGCACCCAACCCGTGATCTTGTGCGGTGCGCGTGTGAGGGCCGCGTCGGTGACGACGTCGGGATACTGCGCCATCGCGCGCAAGAGGTCGTGCTCGCGCTCGTGGTCGAGGCGTCCGAGGTCGACGTCGGCGAGCGGCGAGCGCGTCACGCCGTGTTCGCGCGCCCGACGACCGATCGACGCCATGCGGGCGTGGGCCATCTGCACGTAGTACACGGGGTTGTCCATCGACTGCGCGGTGACGACCTCGAGATCGAACGTGAGCGGCGTGTCGATGCTCTGCATGAGGAAGGTGAGGCGCGCCGCATCCGGATCGACCTCGTCGAGGATGTCCGCGAGCGTGACGACGGTGCCGGCGCGCTTCGACAGCTTCACCTCGACGCCGTCGCGGACGAGCTTCACGAGCTGGCCGAGCAGGATCTCGGGTTCGCCGTCGACATCGGCGACCGCACGCAGCCCGCCGCGCACCGACTTCACCTGGCCGTGGTGATCCGCACCCCAGATGTCGATGAGGTGCGTCCAACCGCGTCGCAGCTTGTCGCGGTGGTAGGCCAAGTCGTTGCACAGATAGGTCGTCGTGCCATCGGAACGGATGAGCACCCGATCGCGCGTGTCGCCGAAGTCGGACGACCGGAACCAGGTCGCGCCTTCGTGCTCGTAGGTGAACCCACGCTCGGCAAGCACCCGCAACACGTCGTCGACGTCGCCGCGCTCGTGCAGCGTGCGCTCCGAGAACCACGTGTCGAACTCGACGCCGATGCGGGCCAAGTCGGTGCGCAGCTCACGGACGACGGCTCGGTATCCCCACTCGCACGCGTCGGCGGGCGAGACCGCGTCGCCGAGCTCGGCGCGCAGCTGCGTCGCCATCTCCACGAGGTAGGCGCCGTGGTAGCCGTCCTCCGGCGGTTCGACGCCTTCGTAGCGCGCCATGAGCGAGTCGCGGAACTTGTCGAGTTGGGAACCGGCGTCGTTGAGGTAGTACTCGCGATGCACCTCAGCGCCCTGCGCCGCGAGCAGGTTCGCGATCGCGTCGCCGACGGCAACCCACCGTCCGCCGCCGGCGTGGAGCGGACCGGTCGGGTTGGCCGAGACGAACTCGAGGTTGATGCGTTCGCCCGCGAGGACGGTGCCGGTGCCGAATCGCTCGCCCTGCTCGACCACGTCGGTGAGCACCTCGTGCAACCAGCTCGGGGCGAGGTGGAAGTTGAGGAAGCCGGGGCCGGCGACGTCGATGTCGACCAGGTGCTGCGGTGGATCGGCGAGCAGTGCGGCCCGCAACCGCTCGGCCACGTCGCGTGGTGGCCGGCCGGCGGCCTTGGCGGCTTGCATCGCCACCGGCGACGCGAACTCGCCGTGCTCGCGCTGACGGCCGGGTTCCACGACCACCCCACTCGCGGGCGCGGGCACGCCGATCGTGGCGAGGGCCTGCTCGAGAGCGGCTTGGAGCGCGGCGCGGATCACAGGGAGGCGGCGTCCCCGCTCGGCGCCGGGCGGCGGCGGTGCGGGAGCAGCCCATCGTACGCACGACGATGGGTCACGTTCCGTGGTTGAATCGTCACCAATGGTCGAGACCGTCGCGCCCGAGCGGTATCCTCACGCCGAGCGGGGTGATCCGCTCGGCGGCCACGCGTCCAGGACGGACCGTCGTCCGCCGGCGGGACGCGCACGACGCGCGTTGGGAGGTGCAGTGGGGTCTGGGCCCGGCTCGGCGGGCGACGACGACCGCACACGTGAGGTCAGCGCGCGCTCCCGACCCGAGGCGCCCGGCACCGAGCCGACCGACCTCTCCCGCATCCTCGCGACGAGCGAATCGGGCGTCGCGATCATCTACGGCGCCCTCGACTGCCTCGTCGAGGAGTTCGACCTCGAGGACGCGTTCGTCGTGCTCGACGCCCCCGGCGCGGGTCGGCAGGTGTTCCGAGCCGGACGCCGTCCCATCGCGACCGACGACGAAGCGATGCTGCACGCCCCGACCGGCATCTACACCCAGCCTCAGCTGGCCGGCAACGCGTTCGACGCCAACTTGCTCCTCTCGTCGTGCCTGCTCGCGCTCCGGCTCGACTGGATCCGCTACGACGCCGGCCACGACCCGCTGACCGGTCTCGACGGCCGGCGTTCGTTCGACCGGCTGCTCGACATGGCGGTGGCGCGCAGCAACCGCTACGGCTGGCCGTTCACCCTCGTGCTCGTCGACCTCGACGACTTCAAGGTGCTCAACGACACCTTCGGCCACCAAGCCGGCGACGACGCGCTGCGCGATCTGGGTGAGCGCTTCCGGCGCGCGCTGCGCTTCGGCGACAACGCGGCGCGCATCGGCGGCGACGAGTTCGCGATGGTGCTCCCCGACACCGAGCCCGAGCTCGTCCCCGTGCTCCTCGAACGCGTGCGCACCGCGCCAGGGCTCGAGTCCCCGTGCCCCGAGTTCTCGTTCGGGACCGCGATCTGTCCCACCGAGGCCGACGACGCGGCAGCGTTGTTCGCGCTCGCCGACCAGCGGCTCTACGCCGCCAAAGCCGAGCGACGACGATGAACCTCGACGAATTGGAGCTCGAGCTGCGCCGCCTCCCCGGCGTCATCGCGACCGCGTTCGACGTGCACGAGTCGTCGATCTACGTGCAGCTGCACGTCGCCGGCAACATCGGCAGCGGACCCGGTCCCGGCGACGCGGCCCGTATCGCCGCTCGTCACACCGACCGACCCGTGGAGATCGAGATCGTCCGGACGTCGGCCCGCACCAACGGCGCGGCCGGCGTCGGCGACGTCCGCCGGATGATCCGCTTCGAGCACGACGAGCTGGTGGTCGATCTCGCGAGCATCGAGGCGCGCGACGACGCGTCGGGATCGACTGCTCCGTGGAGCTCGTCCGCGCGCCCTCGGTTGCTCGCGGTGCTCTCGTTCCCCGAGTCCGACGAGCTCGAGGTGCACGTGGTGCACGAGGGTCGCCGCACGATCGGGAGATCGCAGACCAGCCGCGGACTCGACGGCGCCGTCGAAGCGACGATCGACGCGCTCCGACAGCTCGGCGCATCGACCACCGCGCACACGCGCTGGGCGCGCACGGTCGACCACGACCGCAACGCGGTCCTCGTCGCGGTCGCGATCGACGGCGTCGTGGCCGATGCCGGCACGCACTACGGACTCGCCGCGGGTTCGAGCCCGATCGACGCCGCGGCGCGATCCACGCTCGACGCGGTGAACCGGCGCCTCGCCCGGCTCTTGTAGGCCGATTCGGCGCGACCGCGCCTTGCTACGATCGACCGTTCCCGCCCTCGTAGCTCAGGGGATAGAGCATCGGCCTCCGGAGCCGTGTGCGCAGGTTCGAATCCTGCCGAGGGCGCATCCCCGGAGCCCGGAGGCGGCGCCGTGTCCGAGTTCACTGCCCACGACCACGAGCTCCCGATCGGGGCGGAGTCGGTCACGACCGGCACCTGGATCGACGTGCGGTCGCCGTACGACGGCGCGCCGCTCGGGCGGGTGCCGGCCTGCACCGACGTCGAGGTCGACCGCGCCGTCGCCGCGGCTCGCGCTCGTCTCGACGATCCGATGCCGGCGTGGAAGCGAGCCGAGATCCTCGACCGTGCCGCGCGCGCCGTCGCGAGCCACGTCGAGGAGCTCGCCGGCGTGATCGCCCGCGAAGCGGCCAAGCCGATCGCGACTGCACGCGTCGAAGCACAGCGCGCGGTGTCGACGTTCACGTTCGCCGCCCTCGCGGCCCGCACCTTGGCGGGCGAGATGGTGCCGATGGACGCGAGCGCCGCCGGCGAGGGGAAGCTGGCGTTCACGCTGCGGGTGCCGGTCGGCGTGATCGGCGCGATCAGCCCGTTCAACTTCCCGCTGAACCTCGTGGCCCACAAGGTCGCACCCGCGATCGCGGCGGGCGCGCCGATCGTGTTGAAGCCGGCGAGCCAGACACCACTGTCGGCGCTGGCGTTGGCCCGGATCCTGCACGAGGAGTGCGACCTCCCCCGCGGCTTCCTCAACGTCGTGACCGGCGGTGGCGGAACCGTCGGCAGCGCGATCGTCGACCACGACGACATCGCGATGATCACCTTCACGGGATCGCCCGAAGTCGGTTGGGGGATCAAGTCGCGCGCGCCGCGCAAGCGAGTCGGTCTCGAGCTCGGCAACAACGCACCGCTGATCGTCGAACCGAGCGCCGACCTCGACGTCGTCGCCGCGAAGGTGAAGGTCGCGGGTTTCAGCCACGCGGGTCAGTCATGCATCTCGACCCAACGCATCTACGCGCACGACGCGATCGCCGACGCGCTCGTCGATCGCATCGTCCCACTCGTCGAGAGCCTCCGGGTCGGAGATCCGCTCGACGAGAGCACTGAGGTGTCGGCGCTGATCTCCACCGGCGAGCGCGACCGCGTGGCGTCCTGGGTCGACGAGGCGGTCGCGGCCGGCGCGCGTCTCGCGTGCGGGGGTCGGATCCGCGCCGACGGGGTTCTCGAGCCGACGGTGCTCATCGACGCGAAGCCCGACATGAAGGTGTGCGCACTCGAGGTGTTCGGACCCGTCGTCACGGTGCAGCGCTACAGCGCGCTCGGCGACGCGATCGCACTCGCGAACGACAGCCGCTACGGACTGCAGGCCGCGATCTTCACGAGCGATCTCACCGACGCGCTGCTCGCGGCGCGCACGCTCGACTTCGGCGGCGTGCTCGTCAACGAGGTCCCGACGTTCCGAGCCGACCAGCAGCCGTACGGCGGTCTGCGCGACAGCGGCAACACCCGCGAAGGTCCGCAGTGGGCCGTGCGCGAGATGACCGACGAACGCATCATCATCATCCAGCTCTGAGCGCGCGCCCGGCGGCGACCGCTCCGGCGGGGTCGATTCGGGTCGGGCGCGTATCCTCGGAGTCCCACGACCGCCAGGAGCTCCGCTGTGACCAACGTGTACCCCGACGCCGACGGCGCCGACCCCGGGCCGGGCCCGGTGACGCCCGAGGTCCTCGACGCGGCCGGCGACGACGACGGCGGCGAGCAGGTCACGAGCCCCACCAAGCTGATCCGCATCGCCTCGATGGTGCGCGCGCTGCTCGACGAGGCGCGCCGCGCCCCGCTCGACGACGCCGGCCGCCGGTCGTTGCGAGAGATCCACGAACGTTCGATGCAGGCGCTCGAAGGGATCCTGTCGAGCGAGCTGCGCGCCGAGCTCGAAGAGGTCACCCCGCCCCTCGGGAGCGAGACGCCGACGGAGTCGGAGCTGCGCGTTGCTCAGGCCCAGCTCGTGGGGTGGCTCGAAGGCCTCTTCCACGGCATCCAAGCGACGATGTTCACCCAGCAGATGGCCGCCCAGAAGCAATTCGAGGAGATGCGCGCCCGCCGTTCCCTCGAGATGGGCGCCCCACCGGAGCGCCCGCCGGGCGCCTACCTGTAGCGCGTCTGCAGCACCGCCGTGTCCGTTCCCGAACCGCTCCCCGACCTGCACTGGGAACCCGCGAGCTGGCGCGCGCGTCCCGCGGCGCAACAGCCCGAGTGGCCCGACCCCGTCGCGCTCGACGCCGTCCTCGCCGAGCTCCGTCGCCAACCCCCGCTCGTGTTCGCGGGCGAGGCGCGCACGCTCACGCACTCGCTCGCATCGGTGGCCGAAGGCAAGGGGTTCCTGCTGCACGCGGGCGACTGCGCGGAGACGTTCGACGCGTTCTCCGCCGACCTGATCCGCGACAAGCTCAAGATCATCCTGCAGATGTCGGTCGCGCTCACGTACAGCACGGGTGTCCCGACCGTGAAGGTCGGACGTATCGCCGGTCAGTTCGCCAAGCCGCGGTCGTCCGACACCGAGGTCCGCGACGGCGTCGAGCTGCCGTCGTTCCGCGGCGACATGGTGAACGACGTCGCGTTCGACCTCGCGGCCCGCCGCCCCGACCCGACCCGGCTTCTCCGCGGCTACCACCAGGCGTCGTCGACCCTCAACTTGTTGCGAGCGTTCACCAAGGGCGGCTTCGCCGACCTGAACCGCGTCCACCAGTGGAACCTCGAGTTCGTCCGCAGCAGCGGCGAAGGCCGCCGCTACGAGGCGATCGCCGACGGCATCGACCGCGCGCTGCGCTTCATGGCCGCGTGCGGCATCGACCTCGACGCCGAGATGCGCTTGCACCAAGTCGACTTCTACACGTCACACGAAGCGCTCCTGCTCGGCTACGAGGAGGCGCTGACGCGCCGCGACAGCCTCACCGGCGACTGGTACGACTGCTCCGCACACCTCGTGTGGATCGGCGAGCGCACCCGCCAACCCGACGGCGCGCACGTCGAGTTCCTGAGCGGCGTGCAGAACCCGATCGGCGTCAAGCTCGGACCCACAGCGACACCCGAGGAGGTCGTCGAGCTGTGTCGGCGCCTCGACCCGGCCCGGCTCCCCGGTCGACTCACGCTGATCAGTCGGATGGGTGCCGATCTCGTCGCCGAGAAGCTCACGCCGCTCCTGCGCGCGGTGCGCCGCGCCGGGCACCCGGTCGTGTGGGCGTGCGACCCGATGCACGCGAACACGTACACGCACTCGAGCGGTGTGAAGACGCGCCACTTCGACGTCGTGATGCGCGAGCTCGAGCAGTTCTTCGCGTGCGTCCGCGGTGAAGACCTCTGGCCCGGTGGCGTGCACATCGAGCTGACCGGCGACGACGTCACCGAGTGCCTCGGTGGCGGCGACGAGGTGCTCGACGAGCACCTCGACCAGCGCTACGAGACCGTGTGCGACCCGCGACTCAACGCCCGCCAGTCACTCGAGCTCGCGTTCCGGCTCGCGGAGCTCGTGCCCCGATGACGACCGACCGGGCCTCGGAACGGGCGGCGCGCCCCGAGGATCTCGGACCGAACGCCGGTCTCGTCGAGGAGATGTACCGCCAGTACGTGGAGAACCCGGCCGCGGTCTCGGAGAGCTGGCGCGAGTTCTTCGCCGACTACTCCCCTCGCACCGTGACGTCGCCGCCCGCCGTGCCCGGCCCGGCCGAACCCGCACCGAACGGTCCGGCACCCGCGGCGCGTCGGGACGCAGAGCCCGCGGGGCCGACCGTGCTGCCCGGCGAGTCGGTCGCGCCGCTGCGCGGCGCCGCCGCGCGCGTCGTCGCGAACATGGAGGCCAGCCTCGGCGTGCCGACGGCGACGTCGGTGCGTTCGGTTCCGGCCAAGCTCCTCGAGGTCAATCGCCAGATCCTCAACAACCACCTCGCGCGCACGCGCGGCGGGAAGGTGTCGTTCACGCACTTGATCGGCTTCGCCGTCGTGCGCGCCCTCGCGCGTGTCCCCTCGATGAACTCGAGCTTCGGCGTGGTGCACGGCACGCCGTCGGTGGTGCGTCACGACCACGTGAACCTCGGCCTCGCGATCGACCAGAAGCGATCCGACGGCACCCGCACGCTCCTCGTGCCGAACATCAAGCACGCCGACGAGCTCGACTTCGCGGGCTTCTTCGCTGCGTACGAAGACGTCGTGCGACGCGTGCGCACCGCCAAGATCACGCCCGACGACTTCGCCGGTACCACCGTCTCGATCACCAACCCGGGGATGATCGGCACGATGCACTCGGTGCCGCGCCTCATGCCGGGGCAGGGCCTGATCGTCGGCGTGGGCGCGATCACGTTCCCGCCCGAATACGAGGGTGCCGATCCTCAGACGATGGCGCGCATCGGCGTCTCGAAGGTGGTCACGCTCACGAGCACCTACGACCACCGGGTCATCCAAGGCGCCGAGAGCGGCGAGTTCCTCGCCGCGATCCACGACCTGCTCCTCGGCGGCGACGGCTTCTACGACTCCGTCTTCGCGAGCTTCCACGTGCCGTACGAACCCGCACGCTGGAGCTCCGACCACCGACCCGCCGAAGGGTCGGTCGACGCGCTGGAGAAGCCGCTCAACGTCTACCAGCTGATCAACATGCACCGAGTGCGCGGACACCTCATCGCGAACCTCGACCCACTCGGTGCCCAGGGCGCGAAGTCGCACCCGGAGCTCGACCCGAACCACTGGGGGCTCACGATCTGGGACCTCGACCGCGAGTTCCCGACCGGCGGTCTCGCGGGCCGGCGCACGATGAAGCTGCGCGACATCCTCGGCATCCTGCGCGACGCGTACGCGCGCACCATCGGCGTCGAGTACATGCACATCCAGGAGCCCGATCAGAAGGCGTGGATCCAAGAGCAGGTCGAAGGCGTCCACCACGAGCCCACCGACGACGACAAGCGCCGCATCCTCGGATCGCTCAACGCGGCCGAGGCGTTCGAGAAGTTCTTGCACACGAAGTACCTGGGTCAGAAGCGCTTCTCGCTCGAAGGCGCCGAGACCCTGATCCCGATGCTCGAGTTCCTCCTCGCGGCCGCGGTCGACACCGACGTCGACGAGGTCGTCATGGGGATGGCACACCGCGGCCGGCTCAACGTGCTCGCGACCGTCGTCGGCAAGTCGTACGGACAGATCTTCCGCGAGTTCGAAGGCGAGCTCGACCCGACGATCCCCGGCGGCAGCGGCGACGTGAAGTACCACCTCGGCGCGACCGGGAAGTACACCGCGCCGAGCGGACGGTCGATCGCCGTGACCCTCGCGGCGAACCCGAGCCACCTCGAAGCCGTCGACCCGGTCGTGGAAGGCATGGCCCGCGCCAAGCAGGACCGACTCGGCGATGTCGAGCGCGAACGCGTCTTGCCGGTACTCGTCCACGGCGATGCCGCGTTCGCCGGTCAGGGCGTCGTCGCCGAGACGCTGAACCTCTCCGAGCTTCCGGGCTACGACGTGGGCGGGACCGTGCACATCGTCGTCAACAACCAGCTCGGCTTCACGACTGCACCCGGCTACGGGCGATCCACCGTGTACGCCACCGACATCGCGAAGGCCGTGCAGGCACCGGTGTTCCACGTGAACGGCGACGACCCCGAAGCCGCGGTGCACGTGATCCGCCTCGCGTACGAGTTCCGCCGCGCGTTCAAGAAGGACGTCGTCGTCGACATGGTCTGCTACCGCCGGTACGGACACAACGAGACCGACGAACCGGCGTTCACGCAGCCGCGCATGTACGCGGCGATCAACTCGCACCGTTCCGTGCGCAAGCTCTACACCGAGACCCTCGTGAACCGGGGCGACCTCACCCTCGAGGAGTGCGAACACGCCCTGCAGGACTATCGAGACCGACTCGAAGAGGCGTTCCAGGAGACGCGCGCCTCCGGCCCCGGACCCGACTTCTCCGAACCGACACCCCGACCACGACCGCCAGCGGTGCGCACCGCCGTCGCACGTGCCGACCTCGAGACGATCGTCGACGCGCTCACGACCTTCCCCGACGGGTTCACGGTCCACCCGAAGCTGCGCAAGATCCTCGAACAGCGTCGCCAGCAGCTCGACAACGACACGATCGACTGGGCGCTCGGCGAAGCGTTCGCGTTCGGCACCTTGCTCCTCGAGGGCACGCCGGTGCGGCTCGCGGGCCAAGACACGCGCCGCGGCACCTTCAGCCAGCGGCACGCGACCGTCGTCGACGTCGAGACCGAGGACGAGTACACGCCCCTCGCGAACCTGACGACCGACCAAGCACCGTTCATGGTCTACGACTCGGTGTTGTCGGAGTACGCCGCACTCGGCTTCGAGTACGGGTACTCGGTCGCCGACCACGACGCGCTCGTGTGCTGGGAGGCGCAGTTCGGCGACTTCGCCAACGTCGGCCAGACGATCATCGACCAGTTCATCGTTGCCGCCGAAGACAAGTGGGGGCAGCAGAGCGGACTCGTGCTGCTGTTGCCCCACGGCTTCGAAGGGCAGGGTCCCGAGCACTCGAGCGCGCGGCTCGAGCGGTTCCTGGTGCTGTGCGCCGAAGACAACATGCGCGTCGTGGCGCCCAGCACCGCCGCGCAGTACTTCCACGCGCTGCGCCGGCAGGTGCACGATCCGGCCCGCAAGCCGCTCATCGTCCTCGCGCCCAAGCGGTATCTCCGCATGCCCGCGACCGCGTCGCCGGTCTCGGCGTTCACCGACGGTCAGTTCCTCCCCGTCCTCGACGACCCCAACCCGCCCGACCCGGCGGGCGTCGAGCGACTCGTGTTGTGCACCGGGAAGATCGGGCACGAGCTGCTCGAACGGCGCGACGCGCGTTCGGCGCCGATCGCGATCGTGCGCGTCGAGCAGCTCTACCCCGTACCCGGTGCGGAGGTCGTGGAGATCCTCGGTCGGTTCCCGAACCTGCGCGAAGTGCTCTGGGTCCAAGAGGAGCCCGAGAACATGGGCGCGCTCCCGTTCGTCTCCGCGTTCGTCCGTCCGGTCCTCCCCCGCGGCGTCGCGCTGCACACGATCGGACGCGACCCCAGCCCGAGCCCCGCGACCGGCAGCCAGATCGTGCACGACCGTGAGCAGCTCGCGCTGCTCACGCAGGCGATCCCCGACTAGCGATCGACGAGAGGTTCCGCCGGTTCCGCCCGCGCGACCTCGACGTGGTCGTCGCCGCGAGCCGGCAGCCACACGAACGTCACGACCGCGCCGATCAGCGCCGCGCCCGACGCGACGAGCACGCCCCGGTGCAAACCCGTGACGAACGCCTCCTGCGCGGTGCGCACGAGCAGCGCGCCGGCCTCACCCGGGAGCTGACCGGCCACCTGCAGCGCGCCGCCGAGCGAGGCCCGCGCCTGCTCGGCGGCCTCGGTCGGCAGGTCGCTGCCGCCCACGAACGCGCCGATCTCGCCGCGGTAGATCGACGACATGACGCTGCCCACGATCGCCACCCCGAGCGCGCCGCCGACCTGGCGCGTCGTGTCGTTCACCGCGGACCCGACACCGGCCTTCGCGCGCGGGAGCGATCCCATGATGGATTCCGTCGCGGGCGCCATGACGAGGGCCATGCCGGTGGCCATCAGCATCATCCGCCACAAGACGTCGCCGACGTAGCTGGAATCGACCGGGATCGTGGCGAGCAGGGCCAGCGCGACCGTGACCAGACCCAGACCGGTCGTGACCACCGCTTTCGTGCCGAAGCGCTC
>DASUMP010000216.1:0-6416 GCA_036277635.1 Acidimicrobiia bacterium
GTGCGTCCCGGCGTTCACCGGTGACAACGGCGGCGCCACGCACCGCGGCGTCACCGCGGAGACGATCAAGATCGCGTACTACGAACCCAAGCCCGATCCGCAGACCGACGCCCTCCTGCAGATCAGCGGCGCGTACGACGCGCCGGATGACACCTGGGCCGCGTACCAGGCGTACCTCGCCATCTACGAAGAGGCCCTCGAGACCTACGGACGCGACATCGAGCTGGTCCGCCTGAAGGGCACCGGCTCCGCCACCGACGCGGTCGCGGCGCGCGCCGACGCGATCCGCGCCGACGAGCTCGGCGTGTTCGCGGTGCTGAACGGCCCGTCGCAGACGAAGGCGTTCGCCGAAGAGCTCGCGGCGCGCGACATCTTGTGCATCGGGACCTGTCTCATCGCGCAACCGCGGCAGTTCTACCTCGACAACCTGCCTTACATCTGGAACGGCAACCCGTCGCCCGACCAGACGTCGATCCACACGCAAGAGATCATCGAGACGCAGCTCGTGGGCAAGCCCGCGGAGTACGCCGGCGACGAAGAGCTGCGAGACCAAGAGCGTTCGTTCGCGCTGCTGACCTACGACACGCCCGAAGGCGACTTCACGCCGGCGTGGGACGGCTTCAAGGCGCGCCTCGAAGACGCCGGGATCGAGCTCGCCGCGCACGTGTCGTACTTCCTCGACCTCGCGACCGCACCATCCGACGCGCGCACGGTCGTGACCCGACTGAAGGACTCCGGCGCGACGACGGTCATCTTCTCGGGCGACCCGTTCATGCCGATCTACTTCACGCAGGAGGCCACCGCGCAGGGGTACTTCCCCGAGTGGCTGCTGTCGGGCACCGTGCTCGCCGACACGGCGGTGTTCGCGCGCCAGTACGACCAGGAGCAGTGGGCACACGCGTTCGGGTACTCGGCGCTGCCGGCGCGCACCCCGCAAGAGGAGGGCGCCGCGTACAAGCTCCACGATTGGTGGTACGGCGAAGCGCCGCCGACCGAGAACAACTACGGAATCGTCGAGGGCGTCGTCGACACGCTCATGACGGGCATCCACGTGGCGGGACCCGACCTCACCCCCGAATCGTTCCAGGCCGCGCTCTACTCGCTGCCCGTCCCCGAGCAGGGACCGCTCGGGCTGCGCCTCACGGTGAGCTACGGCGACCACGGCATCTGGGACGGCGAGGATCCCAACGGGTTGGACGACGCGACGATCGTGTGGTGGGACCCCGACGCCGTCGGTGAGGACGAGACCGGCGCCGAAGGTCCGGGCATGTACCGGCTCGTCGACGGCGGCCGCCGCTACTTGCCCGGCGAGTGGCCGACGGACCCGCTCCCGCTCTTCGACGAGGAGGGCACGGTGACGGTCTACGACTCCACGCCGGCGGAGCTGCTCCCGCCCCGCGAGTACGACCCACCCGCGGGCGCCCCGACCGCGAGCGGCTGAAGCGACGTACCGTGCTCGCGATGCGTGACGTCGGGCTGCCCGCCGCCGAAGTGTTGGACGCGCTCGACGAACGCCGCGCGCGCGAGCCTGACGTTCACGCGGCGCGCCTGTTCGGACTCGTGTACCCGACCGGTCGGGCCGACATCGAAGACCTGATCGTCGAGGTGCAGCGCCGGTACCTGTTCGGCAACGCGCTCAACCCGTTCAAGTTCCCGGAGCTCGCCGCGCTCGAGCAGGACGTCATCGGCGCGGTCGGCGCTTTGGTGCACCGCACGCCCACCGACACGCCGGGCGGCACGATGACCTCGGGAGGCACCGAGTCGATCCTCATGTCGATGCTCGTGCACCGCGGACGCGCTCGCGCACGCGGCGTCGAGCGCCCGCAGATCGTCGCACCGGTCTCGGCCCATCCCGCGTACGCGAAGGCCGCGCACTACTTCGACATGGAGCTCGTGCCCGTACCGCTCGACGACGGCTGGCGCGCCGACGTCGGCGCGGCGCACGATCTCGTCTCCGAGCGCACCGCCGTCGTGGTCGCGTCCGCGTTCTCCTATCCCTACGGGATCATGGACCCGGTCGCCGAGCTGGCCGCGCTCGCGGCCGAGCACGGTGCCGGGTGCCACGTCGACGCGTGCATCGGCGCGTTCGTGCTGCCGTTCCTCGAGCGCCTCGGCCACGAGGTGCCACCGTGGGACTTCCGCGTCCCCGGCGTCACCGCGATCTCGGCCGACGTGCACAAGTACGGCTACGTGCCGAAGGGCGCGTCCGTCGTGCTGCACCGCGACGACGACTGGTTCGGGCACCAGGTGTTCCTCTACGACCGCTGGGGCGCCGGGCTCTACGGCTCGCCCGCGGTCGCCGGCGCGCGTCCGGCCGCGCCGATCGCCACCGCGTGGGCCGTCATCAACCACCTCGGCGTCGAGGGCTACACCGACATCGTGCGCAACCTCGCCGCGACCACCGTGCGCGTGCGGAGCGGGATCGACGCGCTCGCGGGCGTCGACATCGTCGGCGATCCGATCGGACCCGTGCTCGCGATGTCGTCGAGCGAGATCGACCTCGCCGCGGTCGGCGACGTCATGGACGACCGCGGCTGGCACCTCAACCGCAACACCGATCCGCCGGGCCTGCACCTCATGCTCTCCCCCGCGCACGGCCCGCTCACCGACCAGCTGCTCGCCGACCTCGCCGACGCCGTCGCCCACCACGGCGAATCCCGCGGCACCCAAGCCCGCTACTCCTGATTGGACAGAAAGTGCCCGCCGGGCGGCACTTTCTGTCCAAACAGCGCGGGGGGCCGTAGGGTGCGGGCGATGGCGACGCACAGCACGACGGCGGGTGAAGGCACCGAGGCGCCGCGCTTCGCGCTGCCCGACGCCACGGGCAACCCGGTCGCGCTCGATGACCTGCTCGGGCACGGGCCGGTCGTGCTCGTGTTCCTCCGCGGCTTCGCCTGACCGTTCTGCCGCCGGCACCTCGCGCAGTTGCGCGACGACCACGACACGTTCACGGCCCTCGGCGCGTCGATCCTCGCCGTCGCCCCCGACTCGGTCGAGGGCGTCGCGAAGTACGTCGCCGCCAACCCGGTCCCGTACACGATCGTCGCCGACACCGACCACGTCGCGTTCGATGCGTACGACGTCGGCGTGCGCGCCCTGAGCCTCGGCCAGCGACCCGCGCTGTTCGTGATCGACCGCGACGGCGTGGTCCGCTATGACTCGGTGGGCACCCAGCAGTGGCAGATCCCCACCAACGAGCAGGTGCTCGCGGTGCTGCGCGAGCTCACGTGACGGGCCGGGAGAGTCGTCTGCCCCTACGCACGAACCACCGATCGCGTCCAGGATCGCGGTGATGGCGAGGATCCCGCTCCGACACGTCCGCATCCACGGCCACGACGTCGGGTACCGCCTCGCTGGCCACGGCCCCACCATCGTGCTGATCCACGGCCTCGCCGGCAGCTCCCGTACGTGGCGCGACGTGATGCCAGCGCTCGCCGAGCGGCACACCGTGCTGGCGCCCGACCTGCTGGGGCACGGCGAATCGGCGAAGCCGATGGGCGACTACTCGCTCGGCGCGCACGCGAGCGGACTGCGCGACCTGCTCGGCGTGCTCGGCATCTCGCGGGCGACGATCGTCGGACAGTCGTTCGGTGGCGGGATCGCGATGCAGCTCGCGTACCAACACCCCGAGATCGTGGAGCGGCTCGTGCTCGTCGGGAGTGGGGGGCTCGGGCGCGAGGTGAGCTGGCTGTTGCGCGTGTTCACGCTCCCCGGCGCCGAGTACCTCATGCCCGTGCTGTTCCCGAGCTTTCTCCGCGACCGGGGCAACGACGCGGCGCGTCTCCTGCACCGTCTCGGGTTGCGCGCGCCGCAGGCGGCCGAGAACTGGCGTGCCTATTCGTCGTTGACCGGAGCCGAGAACCGCCACGCGTTCGTCCGCACCGTGCGGACCGTCATCGAGCCGCGCGGCCAAGCCGTCAGTGCACGCGACCGCCTCTACCTCGCGGCCGCCACACCCACGCTGATCGTGTGGGGCGACGCAGACCCGATCATCCCCGTCGCCCACGCATATGCCGCGCACGACGCGATGCCCGGGAGCCGGCTCGAGATCTTCGAGGGCGTCGGCCACTTCCCGCACAGCGAAGCGCCGGACCGCTTCGTCAACGTGCTCACCGACTTCCTCGCCAGCACCGAACCTGCATCTCGAGACGCCAGCACGTTCCGGGACCTGCTGGTCGCGGCGAGCGACGTCACGCCGACGACGCGCCTCGCCTCGGCGACAGGCGACCGCTGAGCGTCATTCTCGAGTGCTGACCCAGCCCTCGCCGTCGACGTAGCGGCGCACGACGCGCGCCGGCACGCCGGCGATCACGGAACGGTCGGGGACCTCGATGCCGGCGACGACGGCGCCCGCTGCGACCACGACGTGCTCGCCGATGCGCGACCCGGGCAACACGATCGCTCCGTGTCCGAGCCACGACCCCGAACCGATCGACACCGGTTCGTTGCGCCACAGCTGGGTGCCGATCGGCAGGTCGAGGTCTTCGTAGCCGTGGTTCTGATCGGTGACGTACACGTAGTGCCCGGTCCAGATGTCGTCGCCGAACGTCACCCGCTCGTGGGCGACGATGCCGATGCCCTTGCCGAGCATGCAGCGGTCGCCGATCGTGATGATCGGCTCGCCGCGCGCGTCGGCCTGCGTGGGGAACCCTGCGCTCATGCTCGCGAGCGGCCCGATCGTCGTGCCGTCGCCGATCGCGATCCGTCCCTCGCCGAAGATCACCGTGGACGGGAAGGCGATCATGCTCCCCTCCCCGAAGCGGGCGAAGCGCCGGGCCCGCCGGTGCCTCGGCCCGAGCGCACCGAGCCGTACCGTCGTGTCCCAGGCCCGGTGCACCGCGTCACCCGCGACGCGCCCCGCGACCTCTCGCCACCCTTCGCGCACGGCCGGACCCTACTCACGACGACGGAATCCGTGGCGCGCGGAGAGTGAATGCGCGGATTCCGTCGCCCCGTCGGCAGATCTGCGCATGTATCGTCCGCCACGACTGCGGGGGCAGTCACCGCACGCACGATTCCGGGGGCAGCGTGGGGAACGACGACCAGCCGCTGTCGCGCGACGGACGCGACGGTGTCGAACGCGACGACACGCGCGCCGGCGCGGTCCGCCTCGACGGCGTCACCAAGCACTTCGGCGACGTGCGCGCGGTCGACGGCGTCGATCTGGTCGTGGCCGACGGCGAGTTCTTCTCGATGCTCGGTCCCTCCGGCTCGGGCAAGACCACGTGCTTGCGGCTCATCGCCGGCTTCGAGCACCCCACGACGGGCACCGTCTCGCTCGACGGCGAAGACGTGACCCGTCTCGCGCCCTACGAGCGCGACGTGAACACCGTCTTCCAGGACTACGCGCTGTTCCCCCACATGACGGTCGAACAGAACGTCGGCTACGGCTTGATGGTCCGCAAGGTGCCGAAGTCGGAACGCGCCCGGCGCGTCGCGGACGCACTCGCGATGGTGCACCTCGCCGACTTCGGCGCCCGCCGTCCGGCGCAGCTCTCGGGCGGGCAGCGCCAACGCGTGGCGCTCGCGCGCGCGCTCGTCGTCCGGCCGCGCGTGCTGCTCCTCGACGAGCCGCTCGGCGCCCTCGACCTGAAGCTGCGTCAAGCGATGCAGCTCGAGCTGAAGTCGATCCAACGCGAGGTGGGCATCACGTTCATCTACGTGACCCACGACCAGGAAGAGGCGCTCACGATGAGCGACCGCCTCGCGGTGTTCAACCACGGCCGTGTCGAACAAGTGGGGACACCCGCCGAGGTCTACGAGCACCCACGCACCGCGTTCGTCGCCGGCTTCGTCGGCATCTCGAACGTCGTTCCCGGCAACGTTGCCGCCGCGCTGACCGGATCCGACTCGCCGTTCAGCATCCGTCCCGAGAAGATCACGCTGCACGGCTCGGGCGACGGGGGCGGCGGAGGCGTGCGGGCGGCGGGCATCGTGCGCGATGTGGTCTACCTCGGCGCGCACACTCGCTACCTCGTCGAGCTCGACGCGGGCGTCGACCTCACCGTCGTGCGCCAGAACCTCGACGAAGACGCCGGCGACGTCGCCGGCGCGAAGGGTCGAAACGTCGTGGTCTCGTGGGACCCGGCGTCACAGCGTGCGCTCGACGGAGGCGTTCCTTCGCTCGAGCCCGGAGCACCGGTCGGTTGATCCGACCGCCAACCAGCAAGGAGAAACCTGATGCATCGATACCGGAGGCTGTTCGCAGTCCTCGCGGCACTCGTGCTCGTGGTCGCCGCGTGCGGTGACGACGACGAGGAGCCGAGTGGCGGCGGCGACGGCGGCGGCGATTCGTCCGGCCCGATCGAAGAGATCGGCGAGGGCGAAGGCGAAGTCGTCATCATCGCGTGGCCGGGCTACATCGAACGGGGCGAGACCGACCCGGCCTACGACTGGGTGACCGAGTTCGAAGAGGA
>DASUMP010000217.1:0-5476 GCA_036277635.1 Acidimicrobiia bacterium
CACCTCGACATGATGTGCGGCGCGCCGTACTCGACGTTCCTCGTCGGCGAAGCGGTGCGCGACCGCGGGCTGCTGACGATCGAAGCGGCCGTGCACCAGCTGACCGAGGTGCCCGCGCGCCTCTACGGCGTGCGCGAGCGCGGCCGCGTGCAGATGGGTTGGCACGCCGACATCGTGGTGTTCGACCCCGCGACGGTGCGGGCGCGCCCGGAACGCACGCTCGACGACCTCCCCGGCGGTGCGAGCCGCATCGTCGCGGAAGCCGACGGGATCGCGCACGTGATCGTGAACGGCGTCGAGATCGCGCGCGACGGCGAGTTCACCGGCGCGACGCCGGGCACGCTGTTGCGTTCAGGGCGCGACACCGAGACGGTGGCGCTCAGTCGCTGAGCACCCAGTAGCCGTCGCCGGCGGGCGTGGCCTCGGCGTCGACGACCGTGCCCTGCAAGCGACCGGTCCCCGGCAAGCCGCCGTAGTAGCGCGCGTCGCCGAACGTGAAGATGCCGCCGTCGGCGGCGACGAGCCAGTAGCCGTTGCCGGTGGGGGTGCTCGCCATGCCGACGATCGGCTCGTCGAGGCGGAGGTTGCCGGTGGAGCCGCGGAACTGCGCGTCGCCGAAGGCGAAGATGCCGCCGTCGGCGGCGACGAGCCAGTAACCGTTCCCCGTGGGAGTCGCGGCCATCCCGACGACTTCCCGCGTGAGGCGGAGGTTGCCGGTGGAGCCGAAGAACTGCGCGTCGCCGAAGGCGAAGATGCCACCGTCGGCGGCGACGAGCCAGTAACCGTTGCCGCTCGGCGTGTTCGCCATCCCGACGATCTCCCGCCGCAACGCCATGCCGCCGGTGGAGCCGCGGAACCGCGCGTCGCCGAAGGCGAAGATCCCGCCATCGTTCGCGACGAGCCAGTAACCGTTGCCGCTCGGCGTCGACGCGAGGTCGGTGACCGGACGGTCGAGGCGCATCCCGCCGGTGGAGCCGAAGAAGCGGGCGTCGCCGTACGCGAACACGCCGCCGTCGGCGGCGACGAGCCAGTAGCCGCGCCCGGTGGGGGTCGCGTCCATGCCGACGACGGGGCTCGTGAGCGGCACGTTCGGGTCGCCGTAGTAGGTGGCGGCGCCGAACGCGTACACCGACGCGTCGTCGGCGGCGTCGAGGCACGGCGCGTAGTGGAACGCGGTGCGGTTCTCGGTGGCGCTCGCGGCAGTGCACGACGGGTCCCACTGCCACGGCGGCACGCAGCTCACGACGCGGCACACGACTGCGCCGACGCAGCCGATCTCCTGGTGGCACTGCCCGTAGCGGAACTCGTTGCAGCACACCCGCCGCTGGTCGCAGCCGTTGGTGCCGCAGTGGCAGGAACACGCGGTGCACGCCTGCGAGCAGATCCCGCTCGAGCCGCAACCGCACGAGCACAGCGCGTTGCAGTCGAGGATGTAGCGCGCGCTGCCGCCGCAGAACACCGAGTTGTCGATCTTCCACCATCCCGCGGTGATCGAGTTCGGCGGGCACGAGTTGCGTCCGGCGTTGATCGAGCAGCAGAAGACGGTCCAGCCGCCGCTACACGTGTTCGCGGGGCCGCACACGTGCGCGTACGCGGTGCCGGGTTTGAACAGGAACCGGAACGGGTTCACCGCGAGCGCGGACCCGACGATCGCGGTGCGCACGAGGAAGCTGCGGCGCGTCGTCGACCGCTTCGCGAACAACGCCGACGCGCGATCGGCGACGCGTTGTGCGAGTCCGGGCCGGGTGGCGCGAGGCGCGGGCGGCGCGTCGATGAGCGTCATCCGGTCGCGACTCCCGTCTTGGTGACGCGCACGTCGGCGAGCAAGGCGTTCACCCGCGCGACGCCGCGCGCGAGCTGGCGGCGATCGCCGAGCACGACGTAGAGGCAGAACGCGCGGCCGCCCTCGGTGAAGAAGATCTGGCATCCCGTCTGGCCGGGCAGGCTGCGCTGCAGCCGACGCGGGCTGAAGTGGTCGGCCCGGAGCTGGCGGGGGAGGCCGCGGGTCGCGAACAGCGGTTTCTCGACGCTCTCCGGTCCGTACTCGAACAGGGTGACGAACACGTCGTCGCCGGCGAGCGTGTCGACGACGAAGCCGCCGAAGTCGCCGCGCTCTTCGGGGAGCGGGACGGTGGCGAGGTGGACGACCGGATACGTGCGCTCGCCCGGCGCGGTGGCAGCGCGACGGCGGATGCGCCCCTCCCACCCCGCGGGGAGCGCGACGTCGAGGCCGTGCGCGGCGAGGCGCAACGCCATCACGAGCCTCCCGCGAGCAGGACGCCGACGACGAGGACCATCGAACCCTGCGCGGCGAGCGCGGCGACGCGCGCGGGGGTGAACCCCTGCTGCAGCGTGCCCATGAAGCGGCGCAGGGTCGCAGGATCGTGGACGCGACCGACGAGCAGGATCGGCAGCGCGCGCACGAGGCCGAACACGACGCCGACGACCAGGCCTCCGAGCGCGGAGCCGCTCAGCAGCGCGCACAACCACACGACGTAGGTGATCGACCCGGTGACGATGGTGACGACGCCGGTGCCGAGCTGCAACCCGAACCCCGCGCCGTAGACCCAACCCCGGTAGTCGTCGAGCCAGTGCTCGTTCACCTGGCGGTGCGGTCCGGGGAGGCGGAACGTGCGGCTGCGCGCCGCCGCGAGATCGACGAGCAGCCCGACCAGCGCGAGCGCGCCGACGAGCGCGAGCGCGGGCGTGCGCGCGCCCTCGAAGCGGTCGAGGACGGAAGCGCCGAGCGCGCCCAGCGCGGCGCCGAGCGCGGCACCGCCGAGCGCGGAACCGACGACGTAGGCGCCGACGGTGACCGCCCAACGTTGCTGCCGTCCCCGCTCACCGAGCGGAGTGATGCTCGAGAGCATCGATTCTCCTCACGGGGACCAGGTGCTGCGCACCGCGGCGAACAACGCGAGCACGACGCCGACTGTGACGACCGCGACGATCACGCGCGCGGCTCCTCCTCGGTCGCGCGCTCGGGCGCCGACGTCGGCGGGTACAAGCTCGGATCGCCGGGGCGGATGCCCGCGGCGAGCAGCTCGCGGTCGACGCGGCGTTCCTGCGCGTCGACCGCGTCGGTGGCGCTCGCGGGCGCGGCGCGCCGGCCGCGCGCGGGGCGCACGCCGTCGATGAACTCGTCGTCACCGGTGGCTTGCGCGAGCAGGTTGCGCACCTGCGACCAGCTCGCGCCGGTGCCCTCGCCGGTGACGACGCCGGCGGGTCCGTCGACGAGCACGAAGTACGGCGAGCCGGGAACCTCGTATGCGCTCCACGCCGCGCTCGACATCACGAGGGGGACGTCGGCGGGCGGCGCCAGCTCCCGCAAGTTCGGCAGGCTCTCCTCGGCGGCGTCTTTGGTGACGACGACGAGGCGGACGTCGCCCGGCAGCTCGGTGTCGCGGCGGCGGAACGCGTCCCAGAACGTGTGACACGTGATGCAGCTGCTCGACAGGAACGCGAGCAGCGTGCGTTGGGGCGTGTCGACGACGCGCACGGCGACCGCGTCGTCGCCGAGTCCGGTGCCGGTGAGGTCGGCGGCGGCGGGGAACTCGGCGCGCCCGGACGGCGACGGCACCGCGTCGTGCACTTGGAACGGAGGCGGTTCGACGAGCCCGGCGGCGTTCGGATCGGCGTCGGCGTCGCCGCCGTCGAGCGCGTGGAGCCGGCGCAGGATGTCGGCGTGGCTGCGCAGCAACCCGACGACGAGGATCGCGAGCAGCACGAGCACGACTGTCTCCGCCGCGACGAGGACCCCCATCAGCCGGCACCGCCACGCGTGCGGACGGTGCGCAGCAGCGCGGTGAGGTCGGTCATGGTTACGACGACCAGCCACGCGAGCAGGCCGGTCAGGACCACGAACGGCACGCCGGCCACCGGCTGGTCGGCGAGGAGGTCGGCGGTGGAACCGAGCGGATCGACCGCGACGCCGAGCGCGACGAGCGCCGCGGCCGCGTCGAGCGCGACGTGCGCGACACCGACGGGTGCCGAAGTCGCGCCGAAGCACCCGCAGTCGGCGCCCGGTCGGGTGCGCAGCACGAGAACCGCGAACGCGGCGAGCCCGGCGTACGCGACGGCGAGGAGGAGCGCGGTGGCGCGCACGGGCGCGACCAGCGCAGCGACGCCGACCACCAGCTCGATCGCGCCGAGCGCGCGGGCCGTGGTGGTCGACCCACCGAGACCCACGCTGCGCATCGCGACCGACGCGGGAGCCGGGTTGCGCAGCTTCGTCGCGCCGGACACCGCGAGCACCGCGGCGGCGGCGAGGAACGGCGCGGCGAGGATCTCGAGGTCGGACGACATGGCAGGGGGGATCGTCTCTCGGGCTGCGGCGCGACCTCGTGTCGCGCCGCCTGCATGATTGCACGCCGCGCCCCCGATTCCCGGGACGCCCCCGCGGCGACGGGACTCAGGCGCCGGCGGGGATGGCGACGGTCGCGGTGTCGCGCCCGGAGCGCAGCACCGAGCCGGGGAGGTCGCCGGTGGCGCGCCCGTCGGCGACGGTGACGACGCCGTTCACGAGCACGGTCGGCACGCCGATCGCGTCGGCGACGAGGCGACTCGTGCCGCCGGGCAGGTCGTCGACGAGGCGCGCGGGACCCGCCGCCACCGTCTGCGGGTCGAACAGGACCACGTCGGCGACCGCCCCCTCGCGCAGGACGCCGCGGTCGCGCAGCCCGAACAGCTCGGCGGGCGCCTGCGTCATCAGCTGCACGGCCCGCTCCATCGTGACGAGCCCGCGACCGCGGATCGAGTCGCCCAGGAACGCGGTCGTGTACGGAGCGCCGCACATGCGGTCGAGGTGCGCGCCGGCGTCGGAGCCGCCGATGAGCACGTGGGGGTGGTCCCAGGCTTCCGCGCGCAGCTGCCAGCTCCCGAGGTCGTCGTCGGAGGGCAGCGGCCACAGCACCGTGCGCAGCTCGTCGGCGAGGACGATGTCGAGCAGCGTGTCGAACGTGCCGCGGTTCTGCGCCTCCGCGATGTCGGCGACGATCGCGCCTTCGAGCGCCTTGTTCTCGGGGGCGTACGTGTCGCCGATCTGGTAGCGACCCCAGCTCGCGAGGCGGGCGAACACGCCGGCGTCGGGGGAGTGGGCGCGCTCGTTCAGGTGCCGGCGGACGTCGGGGTCGCGCAGCCGCTCCATCCGTTCGGGGATCGGGAGGTTCAGCACCTCGCCCCAGTCGGGGAGCATGAACAGCGCGCAGTAGTTGCGGAAGCTCATGTTCATCTCGACGAGCACCGGCATCGTCAGCGCGACGGCGCGTGCGCCCCGCGCCGCGGCGTGGTCGAGCGCGGCGAGCTGCGCGCGGTACCGCTCCGGCTCACGGGCGTCGACGGTGAGCACGTTCCAGTTGAGTGGTCGGCGCGCCGCGAGCGACATCTCGGCCATCATCTCGACTTCGTCGTCGGTGAAGCCGCGCAGGCACCCGTCGGTGACGTACTCCAACGTGGTCCCTTCGTGGTCGCGCACCGC
>DASUMP010000218.1:0-2331 GCA_036277635.1 Acidimicrobiia bacterium
CGCCGTCGCGGTGCTCCCGGCCGCCGCGTGCTGGGTCGTCGGGATCGCGATCGGTGTGGTGTGGGAGCGGGGGCGCGCTCTGTGGCACGCCGTCGCGGTCGCGGGCTTGCTGGCACTCCTCGTCGCGCTGCTGCTCGACGCGTGGCTCACCACCGACGAGCACTTCGGACTCGTCGGCGCCGGGGCCGGACTCGCGTGGATGATCGCGATCGTCGCGTACCGGGAACTGGACCTCGTCGCATCGTGGACACGCGCGGTCGGCGCTGCCGCGCCCGGCGTCGTCGCGATCTTCCTCTTCGCGTCGCCGGTCAGCGCGCTGGTCGTACCCGACAAGACCGCGCCGGTCGAGCGTGTTGCCACGAACGGCGCTCCCGTCGTACTCATCGTGCTCGACGAGCTGCCGCTGACCGCGCTGCTCGACGGCGACGGCGGGATCGATGCGACGCTCTACCCGGAGCTCGCCGCGCTCGCGAACGATGCAACGTGGTACCGGAACACGACCACCGTGCACGGCTTCTCCACCTCGGCGGTGCCGGCGATCTTCTCCGGCCGGTACCCGGATCGCGTGGCCCCGGCGCCGACGTCGAGCAACTTTCCGGAGACGTTGTTCACGTTCCTGGGTGGCTCGTACGACCTTCACGCGTTCGAGCAGTACGACCTGTGCGGCGCGGCGACCTGTGAAGGTGACGGCACCGATCAGGTGGCGCGCACCACCGAACTCGTCGGCGACAGCATGCGAACGATCTGGGACAAGCTCGTTCCCGACGCTCCCCCGTCGATCGCCTTCGAGCACGCCGGTCGCTCGAGCGTGGCGAGCATCGAGGACATGATCGGATCGATCGACGGCAGCCACCACAGCCTCTACGCGACCCACGTCTTCCTGCCGCACGCCCCCTTCGAGTACACGGCATCCGGCACGCGGTACGAAGACCCGGACCCATACTTCGGTCTCGTCGCCGACCGCGAGCTGCAGGCGCTGCGGTGGTCGGGCCCAGCGACCGCGACGCTCGCGGAGATCCGCCATCGCCTGCAGCTCCAGTTCACCGACGCCCTGGTGGGACGGATCGTCGATCGCCTCCGTGCCGTTGGGATCTACGACGATGCAGTGGTGGTGGTCACGGCTGACCACGGGATCGCGTTCCGATCCGGAGAGCCCCATCGAGTGGTCACGGATCGCAACGCGAACGAGATCCTCTGGGTCCCACTCCTCGTCAAAGCCCCGAACCAAACGCGCGGCGTCGTCGACGACACGAACGTCGAGACCGTCGACATCCTGCCGCTCATCGCGCAACTCCTCGACGCCGAGCTCCCGTGGATCGTGGACGGAGTCGCGCCGGGCGCTCGCCCCAGCGACGAGAAGCACTACTTCTCGGCCTGGGACGGCACGGAGCGCGCAGGCGGCATCACCTACGACGGCCGCGACCGCTTCCGGTCGGTGGTGCGATCGGGCCGCGATGCACGCGCGACCGCGCCCGGATTCGCGGCGTACGCGACCGGTCGTCACGACGAGCTCCTCGGCCGCGCCGTTGCATCGATGCGCGTGGGTGCCGGTGCCGGAGTGGTCGAGCTCGATGGCGGGGCACACCGCCGCATCACGGACCGCGAGCCACTCCCCCTCGTGGTTCAGGGCCGCCTCCGCGATGCCGACACCGTGCGGGACCTCGCGGTCGCCGTGAACGGCCGGGTAGCCGCGATCACGCGCTCCTTCGCCGTGGGTCGCGAGGCCCATTTCGCGGCGATGGTGCCCGATTGGTTGATGCGCAAAGGCGACAATGAGGTGTCGGTGTACGCCGTCACCGATCGTTCGAACAGGCCCACGCTCATGGAACTGGACATCCGGTGACGTCGACGGTCCCGCCGTCCGTGCGCGCACGCGCCGCTGGCGCGCACGCCACCACTCGGCGCACCGCTCTCGCCCTCGCCGTCCTCGCTCTCGCGCTCGTCGGTCCGGTCGTGGCGAGGCACGACGCGTCGTCGTGGTCGCGGACCGCGTTCACCGGCGGTCTCGTCGAGGACTGGACGGTGGACCTCGGCGAGTTCCCGATCGGGATCGATCACGTCGTGTACGACGGCGAGCTCCGCTCCGACAAGGCTCCTGGCCAACCCGTGCTCGCCGCGCCGTTCCACGCGATCTACCGCGCCGTCGGTGGCGAGTCGGCAAAGATCGAACGCGCCCACGAGAACCTCGGGCTGTGGTGGCAGACGCTGTGGATGAGCGTCGTCCCCTTCGCCGCGCTGCTCGCCCTGATGCACGTCGCGGCGTCGAGGGCGAGCTCGAGGAACGCGCTGCCCGCCGCGCTCGCCATCGGGTTCGGGACGTTGCTGCTGCCG
>DASUMP010000219.1:0-17664 GCA_036277635.1 Acidimicrobiia bacterium
AGCGCGATCCGGTAGCACCGCCAGAGGAACAGGGCGTAGAGCGCGAGCAGCGTCGCGCCCCCGGCGAAGCCGAGCTCCTCCCCCACGACCGAGAAGATGAAGTCGGTGTGCTGTTCGGGGACGTTCGACAGGCGCGTCTGCGTGCCGTTGAAGAGCCCGGCACCGGTGACGCCGCCGGAGCCGATGGCGGCCTTCGACTGGCCGAGGCTGTACTCGGCGGGCGACGACTCGGGCGTCACTTCACCGCTCGACTGCCGAGCGAACGACAACAGCCGGTCGGTGCGGTAGCCGTCGAAGTAGCCGGTCGACACGGCGGCGCCGAGCGCGGTGACCGCGATGAGCGCGAGCACGACGAGGTGGACGCCACGGATCCCGGCGACGACGAGGATCGTCGCGACCGCGATCGACATGATCATCGCCGATCCGAGGTCGTTCTGCAGCAGCACCAACCCGATCGGGATCGCGGCGAGCGCGAGCACCACCGCGACGCGCCACGCGTCGAGGTCGCCGCGGTGATGGTGGCAGTAGCCCGCGACCGCGACGATCACGCCGATCTTCGCGATCTCCGACGGTTGGAACTGCAGCGGCCCGACCTGGAACCACGCTTGCGCGCCCTTGCGACTCGCGCCGAGCGCGAGCACTCCCACGAGCAACGGCAGGGTCGCGAGGTACACGATCGGGTACAGGTCGCGGATGCGCCGGTAGTCGACGGCCATCGCGACCACCATGCCGATCATCCCGAGCAGGAACGCGATCCCCTGACGCTGCACGTAGTACAGCGTGCTCAGATCCTGACCTTCGAGCCGTGTCCGGGTCGACGAGTAGATCATCAGCAACCCGAGCCCGGTGATCGCGATCGGCGTCAGCACGAGCGCGACGTCGAGGTGACGCAGCGGATGGATCTCCGTGCGCCGCCGAGGGGTGGCGACGGGCCCGACGCTGAGCGTGGGTGCGGCCATCAGTCGATCCCCGACCCGAGCTGTACGCCACCATCGACGCCGACGCCGCTGATGCCCTCGATGATCCGTCGCACGATCGGCGCGGCGATGGTCGAGCCGAACCCGCCTTCCTCGACGATCGCGACCACGACGTACTGCGGCGCCTCGACCGGGAAGAAGCCCGCGAACAACGATGTGTCGCCCTTCCCCGGCACCTGCGCGGTCCCGGTCTTGCCGGCCACCGACACCGCGTCGAACGGGAATCCGCCGAACGCGCCGGCCGCGGTGCCGCGCTCGTCGCGCACTGCACCGACGAGGCCGTCGAGGACGGGCTGGCGGTGCGCAGGGTCGAGCTCGACCGAGCGCAACGTGCTCGGCGAGATCTCTTCGATGCTCCCGTCGGCTCCGACGATCGCGTCGGCGACGCGCGGTTGGAACAACGTGCCGCCATTCGCGAACGCGGCGTACGCGTTCGCGAGCTGCACGGGCGTGACGTACACGTCGCCTTGGCCGATCGACAGGTTGACGGTGTCACCGGGGTACCACCGACGCCGGTCGGCGCGTTCGTCGGGGTCGTCGACGTTCGCGTCGACGAACTCGGCCTTCCACTCGTCGTCGGGGATGACGCCGCCGGCCTCTTCGAGCTCGATGCCGGTGCTCTCACCGAAGCCGTACCGGCGCGCGACCGCTTGGATGCCTTCGCCGCGCACTTCGTCGTTGCCGGCCCACGTCTCCCAGAACGACTCGCCGAGTGTGTAGAAGTACACGTCGCTCGACACCGCGAGCGCTTCGCGCAGGTCGACCGTGCCGTGCGCGGTGCCGCCGGCGTTGCGGAACGTCCGGCCGTAGATCTCGACCGAGCCGTTGTCCTGGACCGGCGTGTACTGGGTTCGGAACCCGTACTCGAGGCCGGCGAGAGCGGTCACGAGCTTGAACGTCGAGCCGGGCGCGTACTGACCCTGCGTGGCCCGGTTGAGCAACGGATACGCGCTCTCCTCGGTCGACCAGTACTCCCACGTGGAGGCGGGGATACCGGCGACGAACTGCGCCGGGTCGTAGTTGGGGTACGACGCCATCGCGACCACGCCGCCGTCGCGCGCGTCGAGGACGACCACCGAACCGCCGGGCGCCTTGTACTTCTCCAGACGTTCCTCGATGTCGCGGTTGCGCTGCTCGCGCGCGAGCAGGATCCCTTGCTCGAGCGACTCCTGCGCGAGACGTTGGATGTCGAGGTCGATCGTGAGCCGAACGTCGTCGCCGACCGAACCTTCGACGGTGTCGACGGGGTCACCGACGATCTCGCCGGTCGCGTCGACCTCGTAGGTGACCCGGCGCGGTTCGCCGCGCAACGCGTCTTCGTAGACACGCTCGACACCCGACTTCCCGATCGAGTCGGTGAGCACGTAGCCGTCGTCGGCGTTGCGCTCGAGCTCGACCTCGTTGATCTCTCCCACGTAGCCGAGCACGTGCGACGCGACCGCACCGGCCGGATACCGGCGCACGGTGAGCTTCGTGACGTCGATGCCCGGGAAGTCCTCGCGGTGCTCGAGCACCGCGGTGCGCGCGTCTTCAGGCACATCGATCGCGATGACCGCCGGCAGCAACAGCGAGCCGCGCGGATCCGCGATCCGCTCCTCCAGAGCCTCGGGCGTGTGCGGTTCGCCGAGCAGCTCGGAGACGCGTCCGAGCACCAGCGCACGACGTTCGTCGGGCAGGTCGCGCTTGATCGTCATCGCCCACAACACCTGGTTGTCGACGAGCACGCGACCTTCGCGGTCGAGGATGCGGCCGCGCGCGTTCTCCGTCTGGACGACGCGGGTCGTGTTCTGCTCGATGGCGGCGACGTAGGTCTCGTTCGACCCGACCTGCAGGAACCACAGTCGCGCGAGGAGGGCGCCGAAGAGAGCGACGACCACCACGCCGACGATGGAGATCCTGACGCGACTGCTGTCGGTCATGATCCACGCGACGCTATCGGAGGTGCCACGCTCCAGCGTGTTCGGGGCGACCGCGCAGCGCACGACGCACGGCCGGGAACACCACGACCGCCAGCGCGGCGTCGTAGAGCGCGGCGATCGCCACGATGCGCGGCGCGTCGTCGGTCACGACCTCGTCGACTCCCGCGAGCGCCGAGCTCCCGACGAAGATCGCACCGCCGAGCAGACCCGCGGCGAGCCCGAGCACGGGTGCGATCCACCGCGGCGCGCGCAGCAACGATGTCTGCAGCACTCCGATCGCGTAGCCGGTGAGCGCGTACGACAGCGCGCTGAGGCCGACCGGCGTCTCGAGGAACAGGTCGTACCCGAGCCCGGCCACGAACCCGGCGATCGCAGCGGACTCGGGTCCGTCGGAGAACGCGATCGACGCGGCGAGCACCAGTCCGAGGTCGGGGACGACCCCCGAGATCCGCAGCTGCGGGAACACGGCGACCTGCACGATCACCACGACCACGACGGCGAGCGCGGTGCGCAGCGCGTGGTTCACAGACTCGCCTCGCCCGTCGGCGCCGTGGTCGACGTCGTCGACGTCGTGGTCGGCGGTGCCGTGGTGGTGGTCGTGACGACGGGACCGCTTCCCGGCGCCCACTTGAGCACCATCACGTGCTCCACGTCGGCGAAGCGCACGAACGGCACGACGCGCACGCGCTGGCCGGTACCACCCGGCTCACGCGCGACCGCGCCGACCGCACCCACCGGCAGGTTCGGCGGATAGGTGCTGCCCTCGAGTCCCGAAGTCTCGGCCTGATCGCCTTCGGCGATGTCGATGTCGACGTCACCGATCTGCAACGCGAGCGTGTCGGAGCCGGCGCGACCCTGCGCGACGCCCGTCACCCGCGACGGAACCAGACGCACACCGACGCCGGAGCGCGGATCGGTGAGCAACAACACCTTGCTGCCGTTGCCCCAGACCTCGATCACCCGTCCGACGAGTCCGCGCGCCGCGATCACCGGCATGTCCTCGACGATGCCGTCGGCGCTGCCCTTGTTCAGCGTGAGCGTCTGCTCGAAGTTCCCGGGTGCGCCCGCGATCACGCGCGCGTAGACGCGGTCGATGTCGTCGGTGATCGGGAGCGCGAGGAGGTCCTTGAACTGACGGTTCTCTTCGAGCGCCGAATCGACCTCGTCGAGCTCGCGCTCGAGCTCGTCGACGCGGTCGCGCAGCTCGTCGTTCTCGTCCTTGAGGGAGCCGCCGTCGAACACCCCGGCGAACCAGTCGCCGACGGGATCCGCGACCCAGTCGACACCGCTCACGATCGGGTTCACCACGTGGTGGGCGACCCGCCCGACGACGCCGAGGGGGCCCTCGTCGTCGCTGCGGCGGTCGAGGGTGATCAGGGTGATCGCGGTGAGGACCAGGAGCAACAGGACGTAGCGACGACGCCGGTTCCCGCGGCGGTACATGGCCATCGGCCCGGCGTGCCCCTGGTCAGTGGTTCTGCGACGAGATCAGGACCTGCTTGAGGGCGTCGAACTCCTCGAGGCACTGGCCCGCACCGTGGACGACCGAGAAGAGCGGACTGTCGGCGACGATGATCGGCATCCCGGTCTCCGACCCCAGCCGCTCGCGCAGCCCGTGCAGCAGCGCGCCGCCGCCGGTGACGACGATGCCTTTGCTCATGATGTCGGCGGCGAGCTCGGGTGGCGTCTTGTCGAGCGTGACCTTCACCGCGTCGACGATCGCGGACACCGGCTCCTCGATCGCTTCGCGGATCTCGACGGTCGAGACGACCACCGTCTTCGGCAGCCCGGTGACGAGGTCGCGCCCGCGCACCTCCGCGTACATCTCCTCTTGCAGCGGATACGCGCTGCCGAGGGCGATCTTGATCTCTTCGGAGGTGCGCTCTCCGAGCGCGAGCGAGTACTCCTTCTTCACGTAGCTCACGATCGACTCGTCGAGCTCGTCGCCCGCGATGCGGATCGACTCCGACGCCACGATGCCGCCGAGCGAGATGACCGCGACTTCGGTCGTGCCGCCACCGATGTCGACGATCATGTTGCCCGTCGGTTCGTGCACCGGCAGCCCGGCACCGATCGCGGCGGCCATCGGCTCTTCGATGATGTACGCGGGCTTGCGCGCGCCCGCGTACTCCGCGGCCTCTTGCACCGCGCGTTGCTCGACGCCGGTGACGCCCGACGGGACGCAGATCACCATGCGCGGCTTGGCCCAACGGCGGTTGTGCACGCGCTGGATGAAGTAGCGGAGCATCTTCTCGCACATGTCGAAGTCGGCGATGACGCCGTCCTTCAACGGGCGGTGAGCGACGATGTGGTCGGGAGTGCGCCCGATCATCCGCTTCGCCTCGGTGCCGACCGCGACCGGGCGCCCGTCGCGCGCGTTGACCGCCACCACCGACGGCTCGTCGAGGACGACGCCGCGGCCGCGGACGTACACGAGGGTGTTGGCGGTGCCCAGGTCGACCGCCATGTCGCGGCCGATCACGGACGAGTACCAGGGATCGCTCACCGAGGAGGTGCTCCGCTTGTGGCCGGGCGCGGACCGGCCCAGGGTACGGCGAGAACTCCCCGACCGCCACCCGAAACGGACAGAACGGGCATTTCGGCCCAGACCGCTCACAGAGCGGGGAAGAACAGCGCGATCTCCCGTGCCGCCGACTCCGGACCGTCGCTGCCGTGCACCAGGTTCTCGGTCTGCTCGACCGCGAGATCGCCGCGAATCGTGCCCGGCGCCGCTTCGCGCGGGTTCGTCGCGCCCACCAGCGTGCGCATGACCTGCCACGTGTCCTGTGGGCCCTCGACCACCATCGCCACCAGCGGGCTGCGAGTGATGAACGACACGAGGTCGGCGAAGAACGGCTTCGCCTCGTGCTCGGCGTAGTGCTGTCGAGCCGTCGCCTCGTCGAGCGTCCGCAGCTCCAGTGCGACGATCGTGAGCCCCTTGGCCTCGATGCGGCGGATGATCTCCCCCACCAGGCCGCGCTCCACGGCGTCGGGCTTGCACAAGATCAGGGTGCGGTCGCTCATGAGCGGGGCAGGCTACCTGCGCTCGCCGTCACGACCCGGAAACGGACGCCGCGGCCCGCGCACTCGGAAGAAATCCTCGGGCAGGATGTCGATTCGGGCGAGGCCGTTCGTGGAGAGGGTGTCGGCACGCCTGCCGGCGACCCGGACCGATCTCGGAGGATCCCTGTGGCCCAGTACTTGCTCTCGGTGTGGCACGACGACGACTACAGCGACAACGACGTGACGAGCGACGACATGCAGCGCATGTTCCGCCAGGTCGACTCCTTCAACCAGGAGATCCAGTCGGCGGGGGCGTGGGTGTTCGGCGGCGGGCTCGTGCCGGCGTCGTCGGCGACGGTGGTGCGCGCGGCGAGCGGCGACGTGTCGATGACCGACGGCCCGTACGCGGAGTCGAAGGAGCAGATGGGCGGCTTCTGGGTGATCGAGGCGCCCGACCTCGACGTCGCGCTCGCGTGGGCGGCCAAGGCCGCCGCGGCCTGCGAGGGCCCGGTCGAGGTGCGCCCGTTCCAGAGTGAGTGACGACCTCGCCGCGGTGTTCCGGCGTGAAGCCGGGCGCTGCACCGCCACGCTGATCCGCGTCCTCGGCGACATCGATCTCGCCGAGGACGTGGTCGCGGACGCGTTCGCGGTCGCGGCCGAGCGCTGGCCGGTCGACGGCCTGCCGCCCAATCCCGGCGGGTGGATCGTCACGACGGCGCGCAACCGCGCCATCGACCGGCTGCGGCGCGAGTCGACGCGCGTCGAGCGCTCCGTCGCGGCCTCTCGCCTCCAGGAACTCGACATGGGACCCGACGAACGTCTGCGCCGCGATCTCGACGCTCTCGTCGACGTCGTGCCCGACGACCAGCTCCGACTCATGTTCCTGTGCTGTCATCCCGCGCTCGCGCCCGACGCACAGGTCGCGCTCACGCTCCGGTTGCTGGGCGGTCTCGAGGTACCCGAGATCGCGCGCGCGTTCCTCACTCCGGAGGCGACGATCGCGCAGCGGATCGTTCGGGCCAAGCGCAAGCTCCGCGACAACCACGCCGCATACCGCGTCCCGGATGCCGCCGAGCTACCCGATCGCTTGCACGTGGTGCTCACCGCGATCGCTCTCGTCTTCACCGAAGGGCACACGAGCACCGCGGGCGGCGCACTCGTGCGCGCGGATCTGTCGAGCGAAGCGATCCGGCTCGGACGCGTGCTCGTGGAGTTGACGCCCGACGAGCCCGAAGCAGTCGGACTGCTCGCGCTCATGCTGCTCACCGACGCTCGCCGGCCCGCGCGCATCGCCGCCGACGGCTCGATGGTGCGCCTCACCGACCAAGATCGGGCACTGTGGGATCGCGCGCTGATCGCCGAGGGTCACGACCTCGTGCGCGCGTGCTTGCGGCGCAACCAGCCGGGGCCCTTCCAGATCCAGGCCGCGATCGCCGCGGTCCACGCCGATGCACCGACGGCGGAGACCACCGACTGGGCACAGATCGTGATGCTGTACGACCAGCTCCACTCACTCCGCCCGAATGCCGTCGTCGCGCTCAACCGCGCGATCGCGATCGGCGAACGCGACGGGCCCGAGGCGGGGTTGCGCGCCCTCGACGCGATCGCCACCGACACGCTGGCCGACTACCAACCGTTCCACGCGGCGCGCGCCGACCTCCTCGCGCGCGCGGGGCACCGCGACGACGCACTCGCCGTCTACGACCGTGCTCTCGCGCTCACGACCAACCCCGTCGAGCGCGAGTTCCTCGTGACCCGGCGTGCCGCCGCCGGGTCAGACTCGTCCTGAGGTGAGGCGGGCCCGCGCCGCGCCGACGACGTAGAGCGAGCCGGTGACGACGATCTGGCCGTCGGCGGGGGTGCTCGCGATGGCGAGCCCGACCGCTTGGGTCACCGTGTCGACGACCTCGACGCGGTCGTCGGGGACGCCGAGGTCGGTGGCGGCATTCGCGACGAGCTCGGGATCGAGTGCTCGTGGGCTCGGCGGTCGGCAACAGACGATCTGGGCGACGTCGTCGATGCCGAGCGCCGTGAGCATCTCGTGCGGGTCCTTCTCCCGCAGGAGCCCGACCACCAACGTGCGCGAGCTGCTCGCGAACTCCTCGTCGAGCGCGGCGCGCAGCGCGTGCGCGCCGGCAACGTTGTGGGCGCCGTCGAGCACGACCAGCGGCTGGCGCCCGACGACCTCGAGCCGACCCGGCGAGCGCGCGGCGCCGAGCGCGGCGCGCACGACGTGGTCGTCGGTGCGTTCTCCGGTGAACGCCTCGACGGCGGCGAGGGCGGCGGCGGCGTTGTCGGCTTGGTGCGCGCCGTGCAGCGACACGAACACGTCGTCGTAGCGGCCCGTCGGCGTGTACAGGTCGACCACCCGACCGCCCACCGCGAGCGTGTTCGCCCGCACGCCGAAGTCGCGGTCACGGCGGAGGACCCGCCCGGGGCTGCGATCGGTGAAGAGATGCTCCAGGTCGGGGTCGGGCTCGCCGAGCACCAGCGTGGCGTCGGGGTGCACGATGCCGGCCTTCTCGGCCGCGATCTGCTCACGCGTCGGTCCGAGGTACTCGACGTGGTCGATGCTCACGTTGGTGACGAGCGCGACCGGCGCGTCGAGCACGTTGGTGGCGTCCCACGTGCCGCCGACGCCGACTTCGACGACGGCGACGTCGACGGCGACGTCGGCGAACCATCGGTACGCGGCGCCGGTGAGCACCTCGAAGTAGCTCGGGCGATCGTCCATCGCGCCTTCGGCGAGCGCGACGACGCGCAGGAGCTCGTCGAGATCGTCGTCGCCGATCGCTTCACCTCGCCATGTGATGCGCTCGTTGACCCGTTCGAGGTGTGGGCTCGTGTACGCGCCGGTCGACGCGCCGATCGTCTCGAGCAGCGTCGTGATCATGCGCGCGGCCGAGGTCTTGCCGTTGGTTCCGGTCACGTGGATCGCCGGATACTCGAGCTGCGGGTCACCGAGGTACTGCAACAGCGAGCGGATGCGATCGAGCGTGGGCGCGGTCGCGCGTCGTGACGACGCGGCGGGAACCCCGACACCGGTCTCCAGGTTGACGTGGTCGTCGAGCCAGCCGCGGATGTCGGCGGGACCGGGGGTGCGGCCGGTCATCAGGCGGCGTCGGGCTCCGCGAGCTCCACCACGACCCCGAGTGCGTCGGCAACCTCGGTCTCGAGCTGGTCGATGCGCCCCGCGTTGCGCACGTCGATCTCGGCGGCCCGCAACGCGTCGAGCCGCTCGGCGGTGTCGCGCACGACCGCGCGTGTCACCGGCGTCGCGAGCGAGCGCTTCTGACTCGACTTCTCCTTGCGGATCTCGGTGAGCACCTCGGCCGCCACGGCGTAGGCGTTCCCCCGGTCGGGACCGACCGTCGCAGAGATCCGGTACTGGTCGCGAGCGGGCCACGGAGCCCGGTGGACCGAACCCTCCTGCCACCACGACCAGACCTCTTCGGTGACGAAGGGCAGGAACGGCGCGAAGAGCCGGAGCAACGTGTGGAGCGCGGCGCGCAACGTCTGTTGCGCCGAAAGCGCCGCGACGTCGTCGCCACCGTCGTAGGCGCGGCCCTTCACCAGCTCCACGTAGTTGTCGCAGAAGTCCCAGAAGAACCGCTCGGTGCGCTCGAGTGCGCGGGCGTAGTCGAACCCGTCGAACGCGGTGGTCGCGTCGTCGACGACCGCGAGCAGGTCGGCGAGGAACGAGTTGTCGAGCCCGCTGGTGGTCGTGACCTCCAGCGGGTCGGTGTCGAGGTGTCCCGAGATGCCGAGCACGAATTTCGACACGTTGAGCAGCTTGATCGCGAGCTTGCGCCCGATCTTGATCTGGCCCTCGTCGAACGCGGTGTCGGTGCCCGGTCGCCCGCTCACCGCCCAGTAGCGCACGCCGTCGGAGCCGAACTTCTCGAGCCACTCCATCGGCGTGACGACGTTGCCTCGCGACTTCGACATCTTCTTGCGATCGGGGTCGAGCACCCACCCGGAGATCGTGGCGTGCTTCCACGGGATCGTGTCGTGCTCCTGGTGCGCGCGCACGACCGACGAGAACAGCCACGTGCGGATGATCTCGTGCGCCTGCGGGCGGAGATCCATCGGGAACGTGCGCGCGAACAGGTCGGGATCGTCGATCCAACCGCACGCGAGCTGCGGCGTGAGCGAGCTCGTGGCCCACGTGTCCATGATGTCGGGATCGCCGGTGAACCCGCCGGGGCGGTCGCGCTGCTCTTCGGAGTAGCCCGGCGGCGTGTCGCTCGACGGGTCGACGGGCAGCGCGTCGTCGCCCGGGGTGATCGGCGCGTCGTAGCGCGGCTGACCCTGCTCGTCGAGCGGGTACCAGATGGGGAACGGCACGCCGAAGTAGCGCTGGCGGCTGATCAGCCAGTCGCCGGTCAGCCCCTCGACCCATGACTCGTAGCGCGCCCGCATGTACGCGGGGTGCCACTGCAGCTCCTTGCCTCGCTCGATCAAGCGTGCGCGCAGCGCGAGGTCGCGACCTCCGTTGCGCACGTACCACTGCCGGCTCGTCACGATCTCGAGGGGGCGGTCACCCTTCTCGTAGAACTTCACCGGGTGCATGATCGGGCGGGGGTCGCCGTCGAGCTCGTCGGAAGCGGCGAGCTGCTCGACCACCCGCGCCTGCGCCTGCTTCACCGTCTTGCCCGCGATCTCGGCGAACGCGTCGACCGCGCCGTCGGTGCGCACGAGCGCGTCGGGCGGGTCGGCCTTGATGCGACCGTCGGCACCGACGATCGCGCGCACCGGGAGGTCGAGCTCTCGCCACCAGGTGACGTCGGTGACGTCGCCGAACGTGCAGATCATCGCGACGCCAGAGCCCTTCTCGGGGTCGGCGAGTCGGTGCGCGACGACCGGCACCGACACGCCGTAGAGCGGGGTCGTGACCTCGGTGCCGAACAACGGCTGGTAGCGCGCGTCGTCGGGATGGGCCACCACGGCGACGCACGCGGCGAGGAGCTCCGGACGCGTGGTCTCCACGACGAGGTCGGTTCCGTCGGAGCGGTGGAAGCGGAGGCGGTGGTACGCGCCGGCGACCTCCCGGTCCTCCATCTCGGCCTGGGCGACGGCGGTGCGGAAGTCGACGTCCCAGAGTGTCGGCGCTTCCGCCTTGTACACCTCGTCGCGTGCGAGCTGCCGGAGGAACGCACGCTGCGACGTGCGCCGCGCGACCTCGCCGATCGTCGTGTACGTCATCGACCAGTCGACCGACAGCCCGAGGTGGCGCCACAGCTCTTCGAACTTCTGCTCGTCCTCGACGACGAGCCGTCCGCACAGCTCGGTGAAGTTGCGTCGCGAGACCGCCAGCGCCTGCTTCGGCGGCTGGTCCGGCGGCGTGAAGTCGGGGTCGTACGGGAGGTGCGGCTCGCAGCGCACGCCGTAGTAGTTCTGGACGCGCCGCTCCGTGGGCAGGCCGTTGTCGTCCCACCCCATCGGGTAGAAGATCTCGCGGCCGCGCATGCGCTGGTACCGAGCGATCGCGTCGGTGTGCGTGTACGAGAACACGTGGCCCACGTGCAGCGACCCGCTCACCGTCGGCGGCGGGGTGTCGATGGCGAAGATCTCCTCGCGGGTCTTCGTGCGGTCGAAGCGGTAGGTGCCGGCGGCGTCCCACTCCTGCGACCATCGGTCCTCGAGCCCGTCGAGGGTCGGTTTGTCGGGAATGCGTGCCGCCATGGGCCGCAGTCTAGAAAGGCGCCGTGCACCCGCCCCCCGTGATCGATCTGCGCGACCTCGTCCTGCGCTTCGACGACACCGTCGTGCTCGACGGCGTCTCGTGGACGGTGGGTCCGAACGAGCGCTGGGTGCTGGTCGGCCCCAACGGCGCGGGCAAGACCACGCTGCTGCGGATCGCGGCGCTCGTGCAGCACCCCAGTGCGGGCTCGGTGACGATCCTCGGCGATGTCCTGGGCCGCTGCGACGTACGCACGCTGCGCGAGTCGATCGCGTTCTCCTCGCCTGCGCTCGCGGCCGCGCTCGAACCCCGCATGACCGCGATCGAGGTCGTGATGACCGGGCGCTACGCCGCGCTCGCCCCCTGGTGGCACCGGTACACGCCCGCGGATCGGGCGCGCGCTTCGGAGCTGCTCGCGAGGTTCGGCTGCACCGCCGTCGCGGAGCACCCGTTCTCGACCCTGTCGGCCGGCGAGCGCCAACGCGTGCTGCTCGCGCGCACCCTCGTGAACGACCCCGGCGTGATCTTGCTCGACGAACCGACCGCGGGACTCGACGTCGGGGGCCGCGAGCAGCTGGTCGGCGACCTCGCGGCGCTGGCGCGCGACCCGGCGGCGCCCCCCGTCGCGCTGGTCACCCACCACCTCGAGGAGATCCCGCCCGGGTTCACGCACGCGCTCGCGCTGCGCGCCGGTCGGGTCGTCGCGAGCGGTCCGATCGCCGACGTCGTGCGCAGCGAGGTGCTCACGGAGTGCTTCGACCTCGCGCTCGTGGTCGAGACCGACGGCGCCGGGCGCTACGCGGCTCGCCTGCGCTGATCAGGTTCGACGACGCGTGTAGCTCGCGACGTGCGCAGGGACGGTCACGCCGGGGAGCACGTCGCCGTCGGCGACCGGAGCACCGAACACCGTCGCGATCGGGATCACACCGGCCCACACCGCGAGCGCCAGGTCGTCGGGCTCCTCGATCGGCGGGCCGGTGCGCACCTTCGCCGACGCCTCGACCAACGGCACCGCCACGACGAGCGTGGCCCGCAGCTCCGCGTCGGTCGGAGGGCGTGCGACGCCGGTGTTGCCCGGGACGACGTGCTCGACGACCGCCTGCACCGCCGCGTGCTTCTCGTCGGCATCGACGACTTCGTGCCCGGTACCGAAGACGACGACCGAGCGGTAGTTCATCGAGTGGTGGAAGCTCGAGCGCGAGAGCACGAGCCCGTCGAGCAACGTCACGCTGATGCACGCGGGCGCGCCGTCGGCGAGCGCGCCGAGTGCGTGGTTCGCACGCGCGCCGTGGAAGTACAGCGTGTCGCCGACCCGCGCGTACGTCATCGGGACGATCCACGGCTGGCCGTCGACCGTGAACGCCACGTGCGCGAGCAGCGCCTCGTCGAGGATCGCGTGCACCGTCGCCGCGTCGTAGCGCGCTCGGTCGGCCTTGCGACGGACCTTGGTGCGGGCAGTCGGTTCGAACGTCGCGGTCATCGCGACAGTCTCGCCGTCGCCGGACCGCCGCGACCCGGAATTACGCGCTGCGGCGGTTCTCTTCCTCGGTGACGAGGGTGGGCGGCACCTTGTCGAGGACGGTGTCGCGGTCGACGACGCACTTCGCGATGTCGGCGCGCGACGGCAGCTCGTACATCACCTCGAGCAAGACCTCTTCGAGGATCGCCCGCAGGCCGCGAGCGCCGGTGCCGCGCTTGAGCGCCTCGTCGGAGATGGCGTCGAGAGCGTCCTCCGTGAACGACAGCTCGACGTCGTCGAAGTGGAAGAACTTCTGGTACTGGCGGATCAACGCGTTCTTCGGCTCGACCAGGATGCGCACGAGCGCCTCCTTGTCGAGGTTGTGCACCGCGCCGATCACGGGCAGACGCCCGACGAACTCGGGGATCAGGCCGAACTTCAACAGGTCTTCGGGGAGCACGCCCGAGAGCAGCTCGCCGATGTTCTTCTCGTCGGCACGGCGGATGTCCGCCCCGAAGCCCACACCACGGTTGCCGATGCGACCCTCGATGAGCTTGTCGAGACCGGCGAACGCACCCCCGCAGATGAACAGGATGTTCGTGGTGTCGATCTGGATGAACTCCTGGTGCGGGTGCTTGCGACCGCCCTGGGGCGGGACCGAGGCGGTCGTGCCCTCCAGGATCTTGAGCAGCGCCTGCTGCACGCCTTCGCCCGACACGTCGCGCGTGATCGAGGGGTTCTCCGCCTTGCGGGCGATCTTGTCGACCTCGTCGATGTAGATGATCCCGGTCTCGGCCTTCTTCACGTCGTAGTCGGCGGCCTGGATCAGCTTGAGGAGGATGTTCTCGACGTCTTCGCCGACGTAACCCGCCTCGGTGAGCGCGGTGGCGTCGGCGATCGCGAACGGCACCTTCAACATGCGGGCGAGCGTCTGCGCGAGCAACGTCTTGCCGCAGCCCGTGGGGCCGATCAGCATGATGTTCGACTTCTGCAGCTCGACGTCGGGGTCGCCGTACGCGCCGGCCTGCACGCGCTTGTAGTGGTTGTAGACCGCGACGGACAGGATCTTCTTCGCCTGCTCCTGACCGATGATGTAGTCGTTCAGGTAGTCGTAGATCTCACGCGGCTTGGGGAGGTCGTCGAAGCGGACCTCGGTGTTCTGCGACAGCTCTTCTTCGATGATCTCGTTGCAGAGGTCGATGCATTCGTCGCAGATGTAGACGCCGGGGCCGGCGATCAGCTTCTTGACCTGCTTCTGGCTCTTCCCGCAGAACGAGCACTTGAGGAGGTCTCCCCCGTCACCGAACTTCGCCACGCCGATCTCCCCCCGGGCCGTGTGTTACTCGGTGCCTTCAGCCGACGGTACTGCGGCCAGCTCCCGGCTGGAGATGACCTCGTCGACGATGCCGTAGACCTTCGCCTCCTGCGCGCTCATGATGAAGTCGCGGTCGGTGTCCTTGCCGACGCGCTCGACGGGCTGACCGGTGTGGTGCGCGAGCATCTCGTCGAGGAGCTGACGCATCCGCACGATCTCCTTCGCCTGGATCTCGATGTCGACCGCCTGACCGGCGGCACCACCGTGCGGCTGGTGGATGAGCACGCGAGCGTGCGGGAGGATGTAGCGCTTGCCGGGCTCGCCGGCCGCGAGCAGCACCGCCGCCGCCGAGGCGGCCTGACCGACACAGATCGTCTGCACGTCGGCCTTGATGTACTGCATCGTGTCGTAGATCGCGAACAGCCCGGTGATCTCGCCGCCCGGCGAGTTGATGTACACCATGATGTCCTTGTCGGGGTCTTCCGACTCGAGGTGCAACAGCTGGGCGATGATCAGGTTGGCGACGGTGTCGTCGATCGGGGTGCCGAGGAAGATGATGCGGTCCTTGAGCAACCGGGAGTAGATGTCGAACGCCCGCTCGCCGCGGTTCGTCGACTCGATCACGGTCGGTACGAGGTAGTTGTAGACCGGCTGGATGGTCACGCTTCTGCCCCTTCTGCGTCGTGGGCCACGTCGCTGTCGGTGTCGTCGTCGGTGTCTTCGGCGGTGCCGGGCAGCGCCGGGATGTCTTCGGCGTCGATCACGAGGTCGATGGTCTCCCCGTGTTCGTCGACCACGGTGGCGTGATCGACGAGGAACTGCACTGCCTTGCCGCGAGCGATGTCCGAGCGTACCGCCTCGAGCAAGTCGCCCTTTTCGAGTTGGCGGCGCAGCTTCTGCACCTTCTCGCCGGTGCGCTCGGCGATGCGCTCGATTTCGGCATCGACTTCCGCGTCAGTTGCCTCGATCGCTTCTTGCGCGACCACGGCACGGATCGCGAGATCGGCGAGCACCCCGGTGGCGGCGCCGTCGCGCAGGCTGTCGAGGAACGTCTGCGGCTCCTGACCCGTCATGAGCAAGTACTGCTCGAGCTCGACACCACGGTGCGACAGGTCGTGCGCGATCTCGCGCACCCGACGCTGCACCTCTTGGTCGACGAGAGACTCGGGCGGTGCGACCGGCACGAGGGCGGCGGCCGCCTCGATCACCTTGTCGCGCACCGCCATCTGGCCGCGCACCTTCCCGATCGTCTCGAGGCGCTTGCGCACATCCGATCGGAGCTCGTCGACGGTGGAGAACTCGCTGACTTCACCGACCCACTCGTCGGTGAGGTCGGGGAGCACGCGCTGCTGCACGCTCTTCACGATCACGCGGAACGACGCGTCCTGACCCGCCAGCTCGCCGAAGCGCTCCGGCAACGTCGCGGTGAACTCGAGGATCGCGCCGGGCCGCGCGCCGCGCAGGTGCTCGTCGAGCTCGGGCACGACGCCTTCGCTGCCGACGCGGTAGAGGAAGTCGTTGGCGGTCAGCGCACCGAGCTCTTCACCGTCGATCGATCCGGTGATGTCGATGCTCGCGAACGCGTCGTCGGTGAGCGGGTGGTCGCTGTCGACGAGCTCGCCGAAGCGCTCCCGGAAGCTGACGAGCTGGGCCTCGATCTCGTCGTCGGTGGGCAACGCGAACGGCAGCTCGACGCGCAGCTCGTCGTGACCGACGAGCGTCACGACCGGGCGAACCTCGACCACCGCGTCGAACTCGACGTCGCCCTCGTCGTGGCCCGCCGTGATCTCGATGTCGGGAACCGCGATGACGTCGACGTCGTGCTCGCGCACGGCCTCGACGTAGTACTCGGGCAACGAGTCGCGCAGCGCCTGCTCGCGCGCGGCCTCGATCCCGAAGCGCGCTTCGAGGAGCTGACGGGGCGCCTTGCCGGGCCGGAAGCCGGGGATGCGCACCTCGTGCGCGAGCTTCCGGAACGCGGCGTCGATGGCACGCTCGAACTCGCCGGCCGGGACCGCGACGTGGAGCTTGACCTTGTTGCCCTCGAGGGCTTCGACGGTCGTCTGCATAAGGGAACGAGCAGTGTACCGGCCGCCATCGCGATCTCGGACCTGTGCGCGACGCGCCCGGTCCGCCCAGGTCACGCCCGCGAGCGCGTGCTCGCGTCAGACAGCGCGGCCGGCGAGATGGCCGTCGAAGATCGCCCGGTCGGCCGGCCGCACCGCGACCGCGTCGCCCACCCGACGGACGTCGGGATGCTGCCCCGCGAGCGCACGGAAGAGCTCGTCGTTCGCCACGCCGTGCGTCCGGACCACGAGGTGATCGACGGCGACGACCTCGATCGCGTACGACAGCACGTCCACGAGCGTGGCGTCGCGGTCGCCGACCGCCGCCACTGCGGTGTTGGGACGCCAGCGGACGCCCGCGCGGACCGCGCGCGGCAGCGCCTTCTGCAGCGTCTCCGCGTCGAGCAGCATCGGGGTGGCCATCGGTGACACGAGCGTCACGTCGCGACCGTGCTCGGCGAGGAGATGCGCGGTCCCGAGCGCCGCGATGTCGCCGACCGCGTCGAGCACGACCACGTGCGCGCCCAGCGACTCCGGAGCTGCGATCGCGCGCTCGTGGTCGATCACCCAGGGTCGATCGCCACCCGCGAGCGGGAACGGGTGCGACTTCGCCGGGACGTCGACCGACGCGTGCCCGCCCGTCGCGACGATCACGGCGTCGGGCGCGAACGCCAGGATCGACTCGACCGTCGCGTCCGTGCGCAGGTGCACCTCCACACCGCGGCGCGCACACTCGCCGATGCGCCAGTCGGCGAAGTCGGCGAGCTCGGCACGCGCGGGCAGGCGCTGCGCGAGTCGGATGCGCCCCCCGAGCTCGTGCGAGCGTTCGAGCAGCACCACCGAGTGCCCCCGTGCGGCGGCGACCCACGCGGCTTCGAGTCCGGCGGGTCCGCCACCCACGACGACCACGCGGCGCGTAGCGGGAGCCCGCGTGAGCGTGCCGCGACCGAGCGCGGACTCGCGACCGACGCCGGGGTTCGTGACGCAGGTGATCGGATAGCCCTGCGTGAGATTGCCGTAGCACCCTTGGTTGCAGCCGGTGCAACGCCGGATCTCGTCGGCTCGGTCGTCGCGCGCCTTGGCCGCCCACTCGGGATCGGCGATGAGCGCGCGCGCGAGCGTGACGCCGTCGGCGTCGCCGTTCGCGAGGATCCCTTCGGCTTCGTCCGGTGTGAGGATCCGGTGCACGGCCAGCACCGGGACGTGCGGCGCGCGTGCGCGCATCGCGCGCGCCATCACCGC
>DASUMP010000220.1:0-3680 GCA_036277635.1 Acidimicrobiia bacterium
CAGCCGAGCTTGGCGTGGAGGTACGCGGCGTCTTCCGCGAAGCGCGGGAACAGCAGCAGCGTGTGGGGGACGTCGAAACGAGCGAGCGTGTACACGAGCTCGTAGAGCACGAGCGCGAGCGCCTCGCGCTGCTTGGTGGCGCGGTTCGTCCCGAACAGCCCGCCCCAGTTCTTCGCTTCACGCCCGTAGCTGGCCGCTCGGACCCGCGACGCTGCGGCGACGTCGAGGTCGCGCACCGGGACGATGACGTGCTCGAGCCGGACCTCCCCGGCTTCCAGCATCGGGCGCAGCTTCGTGGACAGGCGCGGGCTCTTCACGATGCGGGGTGCGTTCGCGGCGAGGACGTTGCGCTCGAGCCCGGCGCGCGCGTGCTCGTCGGGCCGGACGCCGGGACGGAACCCGGTGTCGCACCCGAGCTCGGTGAGCACCTGCACGAGCAGCGTGGTGCCGGCGCGTCCGGTGCCCGCGATGACGATCTTCGCCTCGTCCACGCGGGGAACAGTAGGGGCCGCGCCGGGTGCTGCCGGCGCCGGCGCGCCGTCAGTCGGTGAAGCGGCGGAAGAACTCGTCGTCGGTGAGGAGCTGCTCGTAGATCTCGCGGGCGAGCGCCGACTGCGCCGCGCCCTCGCTCGCGACCCACCGAGCGCGCCGGCTCGCGGCGCGCCGTCGCCGCCACGTGCGCTCCGCCTTGGCGAGCACCGGGACCCGCGGCGGGATGCGCGAGCGGGCGAGCGCGTAGTACGGGTTGATGTTCGCCGTGAGCCCGTCGAGGCGGGCGAGGCGCATCTCGCGGAACCCCGCGCCGTGGTGGTACACGACGTCGCCGTAGACCGCGAACCACAGCGGGTGGAGGTCGGTGCGGTTCGAGCGCAGCAGCGGGCGCCACTCCACGCCGCGCTCGGCCAGGATGCCAAGCAGGTTCCCGCCCACGTCGGTGACGCTCTCGCCGAGGGAGTTCTCCCAACGGTGGCCGCCGCTCCAGTCGCCGCCGATCTCGGTCCAGAACCCGACCGTCGTGACGCAGAAGCACGGGTGCGGCTGGCGGTCGCCGAGGTTCTCGTCGCGACGCACCGCGGCGAGGGGCGCGCCGCCGAGCAGCGCGGGCGTGATCGGCGCGATCGGGAACGCGTCGCCGTCGAGGAACACGAGGTGGTCGCCGGGGTCGGCCTGCTCCGCCACGACCGCCGCCAGCGCGTTGAGCTTCTGGGCGTGCGTCGCGTCGGAGCGGCTCACGTGGTGGAACCGGGCGTCGTGGCGCTCGTCGATGCCCTCGAGCGACGCGTAGACGCGCGTGTCGGGCGGGAAATGTGCGGAGAGGAAGCGCAGCTGCGGCTCGATCCACGCGTCACTCTGCCAATGCACCGTGACGACGTGGAACACGGGGTGATGCTAGCGGCGTGGCACAGTGTCGCTTCCTGTGCGAACCCGTCCGATTCGCGTGCTGTGGCTCGTCAAGGGACTCGGTCCCGGTGGTGCCGAACGGTTGCTCGTCGCGGCCGCGTCCGTCCACGACCGTTCCGAGTTCGCGTTCCGCACCGCGTACCTGCTGCCGTGGAAGGACCATCTCGTCGCCGAGCTCGCGAATGCCGGCGTGCCGTCGGAGTGCCTCGGCGTGCGCGACGAGCGCGACGTCCGCTGGGCGGCGCGACTGCGACGGATGCTCGTGGCCGATCCGGTCGACGTCGTGCACGCGCACTCGCCGTACCCGGCGGGCATCGCGCGGCTCGTCGTGCGGACGTTGCCGCGGCGGATCCGGCCTGCGCTCGTCTACACCGTGCACAACACGTGGTCGAGCTTCGCGCTCCCCACGCGGCTGCTGTGCGGCGTCACGATGCCGCTCGACGCGGCCGACTTCGCGGTGTCGCGCGAGGTGCACGAGACGCTGTGGCCGTTCCTGCGTCGCCGCACCGAGGTGGTCGTGCACGGGATCCCCGTCGCGCGGGTCGCGGGTGCGCGCGCCGAGCGCGCTGCGGTGCGGGCCGAGCTGGGGCTGACCCCCGACGAGATCGTCGTGGGCACGGTCGCGAACTTCCGCGCCCAGAAGGACTACCCGAACCTGTTCGCCGCCGCGCAGCGGCTCGCCGAGCGGCGCGTGCCCGTGACCATCGTCGCGGTGGGTCAGGGTCCCCTCGAAGCCGAGATGCGGGCGCGCCTCGCCGCGCTCGACCTCGGCGATCGTGTCCGCCTGCTCGGTTATCGCGACGACGCCGTGCGCGTGATGGGTGCGTGCGACGCGTTCACGCTCGCGTCGAACAACGAGGGACTGCCCGTCGCGGTGATGGAAGCGCTCGCGCTCGGCCTGCCCGTGGTCGCGACGCGCGTCGGTGGGTTGGGGGAGGCGATCACCGACGGGCGCGAAGGGCTGCTCGTCGAGCCGCGCGACCCGACCGCGCTGGCCGACGCGCTCGAGCGCGTCGTGCAGGACGAAGCGCTGCGCGCGCGGTTCGCGGCCGCGGCACGCGCGCGGGCCGACGCCTTCGACGTGGGGGTCGGCGTGCGCCACATCGAGGCGCGCTACCGCGAGGTCGTCGACCGGTGAGCGCGCGTCGTGACGACGGGCTCGTGGTGCGCCCCGCGGTCGCCGCCGACCTCCCCGCGGTGCTCGACCTCCTCGGGGCGTCGCTCGGCCGCGACGACGACGAGCGCTACGACGCGCTCTACCGCTGGAAGCACGAGGAGAACCCGTTCGGCGCGTCGCCCGCGTGGGTCGCCGACGACGGCGGACGCCTCGCCGGCGTGCGCGTGCTCATGCGCTGGGAGTTCGACACCCCCATCGGGCGGCGCCGCGCCGTGCGCGCGGTCGACACCGCGACGCACCCCGACTACCAGGGGCGCGGCCTGTTCACCCGCCTCACCTTGCACGCGCTCGACGAGCTGCGCGCCGAGGGCGTCGACTTCGTGTTCAACACGCCGAACGACCAGAGCCGCCCCGGCTACCTGAAGATGGGGTGGCAGGTCGTCGGCCGGCTGCCCGCCGCAGCGGTCCCGACCGGGTGGCGCGGCGCGCTGCGCATGCCCGCGGCGCGCGTCGCCGCCGAACGCTGGTCGTTGCCCACGACGGTCGGGGAGCCGGCGGCGGGCGTGCTCGCCGACACCGCCGCCGTCGCCGACCTGCTCGCCGCGTGCCCCGGCGCGGGTGGCCTCGCCACGGCGCGGAGCCCCGAGTTCCTGCGCTGGCGGTACGGCACGCCGCTGCTCGACTACCGCGTGCTCGTCGCACCGGGCGGCGTGCGCCACGGACTCCTGCTCTTCCGGCTGCGCCGGCGGGGCCCGGCCCGCGAAGCGGTGCTCGCCGACGTGCTCGTGCCCGGCGACGACGCCCGGGCGCGCCGCCGCCTGGTCGGCGCGCTGCGGCGAAGCGTCGACGCCGACTACGTCATGGGGCTCGCGCCGCCGTCGCGTGCGCTCGCCGACCGGATGGTGCCGTTGCCCGCGCGCGCAGGGCCGATCCTCACGTGGCGGCGGGTGGCCGCGGCCGCCGACGCGCCACCGGCGCGCGCCGAGTGGCGGGTCACCTTGGGCGACATCGAGCTGTTCTGACCCCGGTACGCTGACCCGCTGGTTCGAGTGCAGCTGCACGCGACCGCGCGGTGGGGCGCCCGGTCAGTGGGGACGCGCGGGAGGGGTGTGAGTCCGAGCCTGGCCCGACGGGGCCTCAAGGTGTTCGCCGCGGGCGCCGA
>DASUMP010000221.1:0-28745 GCA_036277635.1 Acidimicrobiia bacterium
GTGTTGACGTCCTTCCACCCCGCGAACGTCGAGAGCAGTCCGACGCCGACGTTCACGGTGCCGTCGCCGACCGGGAAGATCCAGCCGTAGCCGGGCAGGTGGTTGCCGTCGCGGTCGCGGATGTCGAGGTGGCTCTCGATCCACGGCTCGTCGTGGAACGGGCTCGTGAAGTAGCCGCGGATCGCCATCCCGAGGGGGTACGACCGGTTGCGCGAGGTGCCGAGCGCCCGCCCGAACCGGGAGTTCGCGCCGTCGGCCACCACTACGTAGCGGGCGCGCACCTCCTCGGTGGTGCCGCTCTCTTTGCGCTTGACCACGGCGCCCACGAGCAGTCCGCGCTCCACGACGGCCGCGACGGCCTCGGTGGCCGGCCAGAACGTGGCGCCCGCCTTCACCGCCCGTCCGGCGACCATCTCGTCGAGGTCGCGCCGGCGCACCACGTAGCCGTGGTCGGGGAACTCCGGGTGCTGCGGCCAGGCGAGCTCGAGGGTCACGCCGTGCGCGATCGAGCGCAGGCCGTCGAAGCGCTGGTACTGGCCGAGCTCGTCGGCGAGCCCCATGTCGTGCAGCTGGCGGACCGCGCGCGGCGTGAGCCCGTCGCCGCAGGTCTTCTCCCGCGGGAAGCGGTGCTTCTCGACGACGAGGACCCGGTGCCCCCGCTCCGCCAGCCAGAACGCCGCGGCCGCGCCGGAGGGTCCGCCACCCACGACGAGGACGTCGAATTCGTCGGCGCTCGACATCGTTCACCTCGGGTCGCGCGGAGGCCGCCAGTCTCACACAGCGTTCCCCGCGACGACCCACCGGGCAGCCGCGCTCGGCGCGCCGCCGACGCTCGCGCGATCGTGATGCGACCGGCGTCGCGCGCCGGTCGCGCGATGTGCTCCGCGCTCGCCTAGCGTGGTAGCAAGCGGCGTAATTCCGAGCCGATCTGTCGAGCGAGGAGCACTCCGGGGCATGCCCGACATCCCTGCGGCGAGCCTGCTCGGGCTCGACGTACCGAACCTGCTTCCCGAGAGCGTGTTCGGCGTCAACCTCGATTGGGCGCGCCCCGCCGGCCGCCTCATCTGGGCGTCGGTGATCCTGCTGATCGGCATGGCGATCGCCGGCTACCTCGCCACCCGCCCGAAGCGTTCGAGCGAACCGGCCACGTGGGCCCAGACGATCTTCGGCGCGATCTGTCTGTGGGCGCTGTTCATCGTCGCCTACGGCACGGTCCCGCACGAGTGGCTCAACTTCGCGAGCGCGTACCTCGACTTCGGCAAGAACACCTTCGCGTTGCGCCAGAACTCGGTGATCCCGTTCGACGTGTCGCGCGAAGCGATCGCGCACGTCGTCGTCGCCGGCATCTACATCGTGCTCCTCGGCGCGAACGTCGCGCTGTTCGTGCAGTGGCAGCAGCGCAAGGTCGCGGAGCCCGCGGCCGACGACGGCGCCCCCGCGGCGCGCGCGCCGTGGTTCCGGCGCCGGCTGCAACGCACGTCCGCGTACGGCCGCCCGGTCACGGTGCAGGAGTAGGCGACGCGATGGCCCGCACCGACGCGAACCCGCCGATGCCGGAGTTCTCGGAGTCGTACGTCCTCCAGGAGGTCGACCCGAGCTGGCTCACGTCCGCGGTGAAGCCGAAGCAGTTCCTCCACATCGACCAAGCCGAGTGCATCCTGTGCGAAGGCTGCGTCGACATCTGTCCGTGGAAGTGCATCCACATGCTGTCGGTCGGTGCGGTCGACGACGCGGTGAACGCCGACCAACCCGGCGACGACCCGAAGGACCACGTGTTCTTCGTCGTCGACGAAGACGTCTGCACGCGCTGCGCGCTCTGCGTCGACCGCTGCCCGACCGGCGTGATCATCTTGGGCAAGGTCACGAACGACTGGGCCGACGGCGACCCCAATGTCCGCACGAACCGGCACGGCTACGCGTACGGCGTGCGCTTCTAGGAATCGGTAGGAGAGCCGAGTGGCGAACGGCAACGGAAACGGCAACGGGCGGGGTGGCCTGAAGCTGAAGGAGCGCGGCGCCGAGCTCGGCGATCGCGTGCGCGGCTCGCAGGCGTGGAACTCGATCTTCCGCCCGGGTTCGATCTACCGGAAGGGCTACACCGACAGCCCGCGCAACCGGTCGTACGTGATCATGAACAACGTGCTGTACCACCTGCACCCGGTGAAGGTGAAGCGGCACGCGGTGAAGGTCAGCTACACGCTGTGCCTCGGTGGACTGTCGTTCTTCCTGTTCATCTTGCTCACGGTCACCGGCATCTTCTTGATGTTCTTCTACCGGCCGACCGCGGCCGCGGCGTGGAACGACGTGCAGACGCTCGAGACCGCGGTCACGTTCGGTTCGCTCGTGCGCAACATGCACCGTTGGGCGGCGCACCTCATGGTGCTGTCGGTGTTCTTGCACATGGCGCGCGTCTTCTACCACGGCGCGTACAAGTCGCCGCGCGAGTTCAACTGGGTGATCGGCGTGATCCTGCTCACGCTCACGCTGCTGCTGTCGTTCACCGGCTACCTGCTGCCGTGGGACCAGCTCGCGCTGTGGGCGGTGACCGTCGGCACGAACATGATGGGCTACACGCCGGTCTTCGGTGACCAGGTGAAGTACGCGCTGCTCGGCTCGAAAGAGATCGGCAACGACACCTTGCTGCGCTGGTACGTGCTGCACGTCCTCTTGCTCCCGTTCGTGGCGGTCATCTTCATGGCCGTGCACTTCTGGCGGGTCCGCAAGGACGGCGGGATCTCCGGACCCCTCTAGGTCGGGGAAGGAACCGAGCAACCATGGCCGAGGTACCCGAACACCTCCTCCGTCGCAGCCAGGAGCGCCGCAAGGCGCTCGGCCTGCCCGTCGACGGCGACGACGCGGGCGGCGAGCCCGCGCCCGCCAGCGAGTCGACCGACGCGCCGGCAGCCGAGGCCACCGACGACGTCGCGGCGGACGCGCCGGCCGCAGCCGCCGACGAGGGCGAAGCGGTCACCGAGAGCAAGGGCGGCGTCCCCGCCCATCTGCTCGAGCGGAGTCGCAAGCGCAAGGCCGCGCTCGCGGGCGGCGGCGACGCGGCACCGGCGGCAGCAGGTGGCGGCGGCACCGCCACCGCCACCAAGGCGCGCACGGCCGCGGCGACGGCACCCGCGCCCGCGGGCACCGGACCCGGTGGTCACACGCAGCGGCTCCTCACCGTCGTCAAGGCCGGCTCGATCCAGCAGACGCGCGCCGAGGCGCAAGACAAGGTGCACGTGTGGCCGCACCTGCTCGCGATCGAGTTCGCAGCCGTGCTCATCCTCATGGCGCTCATCACCGTCTTCTCGGCGCTCGTGAAGGCGCCACTGCTCGGCCTCGCCGACCTGAACCAGACGCCGAACCCGTCGAAGGCGCCGTGGTACTTCCTCGGCCTCCAAGAGCTGCTGACGATGTTCCACCCGATGGTCGCGGGCGTGACCATCCCCGGCGTCGCGCTCGGCATCCTCGCGATCACGCCGTACTTCGACCAGAACCCGTCCACCAAGCCGAACGACCGCAAGTTCGCGATCGTCATGATGACGATCTTCCTCATGCTGTGGGCGGTCCTCGTCATCATCGGTTCGTTCTTCCGGGGACCCGGCTTCAACTTCGTGTTCCCGTGGAACGAAGGCATCTTCTTCGAGCTCTAGGAGCCACTGGTGGCCATCGCCATCGCCATCCTCGCCATCCTCGTCGTCGCCGTCGTGACGCTTCTGCTCACGGCGAACCGCCGGCGCGCGACCACGGGCGAGCTCAGCCGCGAGACGCGTGAGCGCGACGCGAGCCGGCGTTCCGACGCCGACGAGGCCGAAGGTCGCGAGCGCGCCGACGACACCCGCGCCGAGATCGAGCGCGGCGAAGCCACGCCGGCCGTCCGCCAACCCGCCGGCGTCGCGCGCTGGGAGCCGGTCGACGAAGAAGAGATCGGCGTCTCGCGCCGCCAGTTCTTGAACCGCGCGATCCTCGGCGCCGTCGGCCTCGGGCTCGCGTCGTTCGGCGGCGCCGCCCTCGGCTTCATCTGGCCGATCGGCGGCGGGGGCTTCGGCGGCAAGATCCGCGCCGGGTCGATCGACGAGCTGCTCGGGAAGATCGCGGAGACGCACGCACCGGTGTACGTCCCCGAAGCGCGCGCCTACGTCAACCCGTATCCGTCGAGCGCGGTCGCCGCGGCCGAAGCCGCCGGCTACCCCTCGGCCGCGATGCCCGGGCTCGAAGCGGGCCTGATCACGCTGTCGCAGCGCTGCCCGCACCTCGGGTGCCGCGTCCCGTGGTGCCAGACCTCGCAGTGGTTCGAGTGCCCGTGTCACGGATCGAAGTACAACCGCGTCGGCGAGAAGCGCGACGGTCCCGCGCCGCGGGGCATGACGCTGTGGGGCGTCACCACCGACGGCGGCGTGCTCACGATCGACACCGGCGTCGAGTACCCGGGCATGCCGATCGGCACCGACACGACCGAGCAGAAGCCTGAAGGGCCTTCGTGCATCTGAGGACGCGCACCACCCTCGACCGGAGCATCCACGCGTGAACGTACGCACCGTTCTCATCGTCTTGAACTTCGCCGTGCTCATCGGGCTGGCGATCTACGTCGCGCGCTCGGTCGGCAAGTCACGCGAGCCGAAAGAGCCGGAGAACCTCACTCCCTTCCTCGACGACGAGTCGCTGGAAGGTCGCCGGCTCGACCGCGTGCTCGGCTGGGCGCTGCTGTTCGCCGCCGTCATCGCGATCGCGCTGCCGATGTACTGGTTGCGCGAGCCCAGTCGTCAGGAAGAGTCGATCGGCTACTTCGACGACGGCGCCGTGGAGCGCGGCGCGGTGCTGTACGCCAACAGCGCGAGTGAAGGGTTCAACAGCGCGGTGTCGTTGCAGTGCGCGAACTGCCACGGCGTCGACGGCGGCGGCGGCTCGGCGAACTCCGTCTACACGCCGCCGGGCGGCGACGACAGCGACGCGATCCAGCTCACCTGGCGCGCGCCCGCGCTCAACACCGTCCTGCTGCGCTTCTCCGAAGAAGAGGTGCGCAACATCCTCGTGTACGGGCGACCCGGTACGCCGATGCAGGCGTGGGGCGTCGCGGGCGGCGGTCCGAAGAACGACCAGAGCATCGACGATCTCATCGAGTACATCCGCTCGATCCAGCTGTCGCCGGAGAAGGCCAAAGCGGCGGCCGAAGATGCGCTGGTCGCGGCGCGCAAGGCCGCACGCCAGCAGGTCGCCGACGCCGAGAAGGCCGTGACCGACGCCGAGCAGGCGCTCGCCGACGCCGAGGCGGCGCTCGACGGCCTCGACGCCGACGCAACCGACGCAGACCGCGCCGAGGCCGAACGCAAGGTCGACGACGCCGAAGAGGCACTCGCCGACGCCGAGGAGGCGCTCGAGTGGGCGCAGGAATGGGCGGCGGCGCGCACCGACGTCTCCGACGGCCAGCTCCTCTTCGAGTCGTACTGCGCCCGCTGCCACACGAAGGGCTGGTCGCTGTTCGACGCCGCCGACCCCACGAGCGCACAGGTGCTCGGGTTGCCCGGTGGCGGTGGGACCGTCGGGTTCAACCTGCGCGACGGGGCGTCGCAGCGACGCTTCGGTGAGGGCACCGAAGGCTTCGACGAGCAGCTCGCGTTCGTGACCGAAGGCTCGGAAGCGAACAAGCCCTACGGCAACGGCGGCATCGGCAACGGCCGCATGCCCGGCTTCGGTGCGATGCTGCCCGAGGAGTACATCCGCATGATCGTCGAGTACGAGCGCAACGAGGGCTCGGGGATCGGCCTCGACGACACCACCTATCCCGGCCTGAACGGCACGGAGGACTGAGCATGGAGTCGGTGTTCCTGCTCGCGAGCACGGCGGGTGAGAAGGGTCTGTGGGACCCGCTCATCCTCGGCGTGCTCGTCGTGATCTCGGCTGTGGGGCTGTTCTGCGGCTCGGTGTACCTCCTCCTCGCGACCAACCTCGGCGCGCGCCTCGGGTTCCTCGTCGCCGCCGCGTGCCTGTCGGGCTTCATGATCTTGCTCTCGATGCTCTGGCTCACGACCGCCACGCCGCTCAACAGCCCGCGCGGCAGCATCCCCGAGTGGGAAGTCGTCGACGTCGTGGAGAACCTCGGCGCGTCCGACATCGGCGCGGTCCAACGCGCCTCCGACGGCGAGCCGATCGACGCCGCCGAGCTCGCGGCGCTGCGCCCCGGCCTCGACGCCTCGCTCGTCGTACCGACGGCAGAAGGCGAAGAAGCCGTCGAGGCGTCGGAGTTCGCCGAGTTCGACACCGCGAACGAGTTCCTCGTCGAGGGCGAAGACCTCGCGAGCTACGAGGTCGGCGGCGGCACGAAGAACGTGCTCTGGCACCACCCGCGCTACGCCGCGATCGAATTCTGCACCGCCGCCACCGAAGAGAACCAGTTCGGCCAGCGGCTCCCCACCGATCGTTGCGACCCGAACCTCGAGCCGCGCTTCGCGATCCTCGAGCGCGATCTCGGCACGTTGCGCAAGGTGCCGCTCTACTACTTGCTGTTCTCGGTGGCGTTCTTCGCGGCGTCGTTGCTCGGCCTCCACTGGTACGAGCTCGATCGCCGTCGCGCCGCGCAGCCGCCCGCCCGCACCACCACCTGACCGGAGACCTCGATGGCCCGCCGCGTCCGCACGCTCGTCACCGCCGCCGTCCTGACCGTGACCGCGCTCGTCGTGCTCGCGTCGCCGGCGCACGCGCAGCAGCCGATCGACGCGACCGAAGACGGCGGCCAGGCGTTCCTCGCCTTCGCCATCATGGTGTTCGTCTTCGCCGGCGCGCTCTTCTACATGGACCGCGTCCGCCGGCGCCGCACCGGCGGCGACTGACCGATCACGCCATCGCGGAGGCGAAGTCGGCGGCGGCGGCGATCGTCGCGTCGATGTCGGCGTCGGAGTGGGCGAGGCTGGGGAACAGCGTCTCGTAGCCGCTCGGCGCGAAGAACGTGCCCGCGGCGAGCAACGCATGGAAGAGGCGCGCGTACTGCTCGTGATCGGCGGCCTTCGCGGCGTCGTAGTGGGTGACCGGTGCCGGCGCGAAGAACAGCCCGACGAGCGTGTTGACCCGCGTCACTTGCGCGTAGAGGGGCGCGAGCGCGTCGCGCAACCCGTCGGCGAGGCGCGCCGCTCGAGCTTCGAGGTCGGCGTACGCGGCGTCGTCGAGGTGCGCGAGGACCGCGCGGCCCGCGGCGGTCGCCAGCGGGTTCCCCGACAGCGTCCCGGCCTGGTACACGGCGCCGAGCGGCGCGAGCTCGTCCATCAGCGCGGCGGCGCCGCCGACGACCGCGAGCGGGAGCCCACCGCCGACGACCTTGCCGAAGATCGACAGGTCGGGGGTGATGCCGAACACCTGCTGCGCGCCGCCGGGCGCGACGCGAAAGCCTGTGATCACCTCGTCGAACACGAGCAACGCGCCGTGACGTGCGGTGCGCTCACGCAACCCCTCGAGGTAGCCCGGCGCCGGGGGGACGAGCCCCATGTTCGCGGCGACGGGCTCCACGAGCACCGCGGCGATGTCGTCGCCGTGCGCGGCGAACAAGGTGTCGATCGCGTCGAGGTCGTTGTAGGGCGCGACAAGCGTGTCGGCGACCGCGCCGGGCGTGACACCAGCGGAACCGGGGAGGTTGAACGTGGCGACGCCACTGCCCGCGGCCACGAGGAGCGCGTCGAGGTGGCCGTGGTAGCAGCCCGCGAGCTTCACGACCTTCGACCGGCCGGTGGCGCCGCGCGCGAGACGCACCGCGGTCATCGCGGCCTCGGTGCCCGACGACACGAGGCGAGCCTTCTCGACGCTCGGCACCCGGTCGCAGAGGATCTCGATCAGCTCGACCTCACCGGGCGTCGGCGCTCCGTACGACGTGCCGAGCGCGGCAGCAGCCTGCACCGCGCGCACCACGTCGGGATGCGCGTGACCCAGGATCGACGCGCCCCACGACTGCACGTAGTCGACGTAGGTGCGCCCCGCCGTGTCCTCGAGGTAGGCGCCGTGGGCGCGCGCCACGAAGAACGGCTCGCCGCCCACCGCGCCGAACGCCCGCACCGGTGAGTTGACACCGCCCGGGATGCGGGCGAGCGCGCGGGCGAACCACGAGTCGGTCACCGGGAGTCGCACCTCAGCCGAGGAGCTCGGCGACGTCGCGCGCGCAGTACGTGAGGATCATGTCAGCACCCGCGCGCTTGATCGCGGTGAGGTGCTCCAACGCGACCGCGGTGCCGTCGAGCCAGCCGAGCTGCGCGGCGGCGTGCACCATCGCGTACTCGCCGCTCACGTGGTACGCCGCGATCGGCACGTCGAAGCTGGCGCGAGCCGCCACGATCACGTCGAGATACGAGAGCGCGGGTTTCACCATGACCATGTCGGCGCCCTCGTCGAGGTCGAGGGCGATCTCGGTCATCGCTTCGCGGGCGTTCGCGGCGTCCATCTGGTAGCCGCGCCGATCGCCGAACTGCGGCGCGCACTCGGCCGCGTCGCGGAACGGTCCGTAGAGCGCGGAGGCGTACTTCGCGGCGTACGCGAGGATCGCGGTGGACTCGTGTCCGGCGGAGTCGAGGGCGCGACGGATCACGCCGACCTGCCCGTCCATCATCCCCGACGGCGCGATCACGTCGGCACCGGCGTCGGCCTGCGCGATCGCGACCTCCGCGTAGCGCTCGAGCGTGGCGTCGTTGTCGACGTCGCCGTTCGCGCTCAGCAGGCCGCAATGCCCGTGGTCGGTGTACTCGTCGAGGCAGTCGTCGGCCATGAGCACCAACGCGTCCCCGACTTCGTCGCGGAGGCTGCGCAACGCGACCTGCACGATGCCCTCGGGGTCGCTGGCGCCGCTGCCGCGCGCGTCCTTCGTGGCGGGCACGCCGAACAGGATCACGCCGGGGATGCCGAGATCGGCGAGCGCGCGCACCTCTTTGCGCAGGCTCTCGACCGTGTGCTGGACGACACCGGGCATCGACGCGATCGGCTCGGGGGCGTCGAGCCCTTCCTTCACGAAGAGCGGAGCGACGAGGTCGTCGACGCCGACGCGCGTCTCGGCGACGAGGCGGCGCAGCGCCGGGGTGCGACGCAAGCGGCGGAGGCGGCGCTCGGGGAAGCCCACGGGGCGATGGTACCGGCGGGTTCCTACTCGCCGTTCACGCGGGCGAGCACCGCGTCGACCAGTCCGTCGATGGTGTGGGGGTCGGCCTCGGCGTCGACGCGCAGGCCGCGCTCGCGAGCGGTCGCCGACGTGACCGGCCCGATGGAGACGACCAGGGGCTGCGGATCCGGGAGTGCGCCGAGCGCGTCGCAGAAGTTCGCCACGGTCGACGACGACGTGAAGGTGAGCACGTCGACCCGCCCGGCTCGCACCCGTTCGAGGAGCTCGGGGTCGGGGTCGGTCGTGACCGTGCGGTACACCGGGACCACGTCGACGCGGTAGCCCCGCGCCGCGAGCCCGTCGGGGAGCACATCGCGCGCCGACTCGGCGCGGGCGAGGAGCACCCGCTCGTCGCCCTTCGGAGCAGGGAACGCGTCGAGCAACGACTCGGCGACGAAGCGCTCCGGTACGAGGTCGACCACGATGCCGCGCGACGCGAACGCCGAGGCGGTGCCCGGACCGATCGCCGCGACCCGCACACCAGCGAGCGCACGCGCGTCGAGGCCGGCCGGTCCGAGGCCGCGCTCGAACAGCGCGTCGACACCGTTCGCCGACGTGCACACCAGCCACGAGTAGGCGCGCAGCTCCGGGAGGGCGACATCGATCGGCGCGATCTCGATCGCCGGGAGCTCGAGCACCTCGGCGCCGAGCGCTGCGAGGCGAGCGTGCAGCTCGCTCGCCTGCTCGCGCGCGCGGGTCACGACGATGCTCCGGCCGAAGAGTGGGCGCCGTTCGAACCACGAGTAGTCGAGCGCGGCGACGTCGCCGACGACGATCGCCGACGGGGGCTTCACACCCGCGTCGGCGATCGTCGCGAGCGTCGCTCGGATGGTGTGCTGCTGCGCGGTCGTGCCCCAGCGCACCGCGGCGACCGGTGTCTCGGGCGCGCGCCCGCCGTCGATGAGACGGCGCGCGAGGTCGCCGATCCGACCCGCACCCATGAGCACGACCAACGTGCCGCCCGCGCGCGCGAGCGCGTCCCAATCGGTGTCGGTGGTGCCCTTCGTCGGATCCTCGTGACCGGTCACGATCGTGACGTGCGTGGAGACGCGGCGGTGCGTCACCGGGATCCCCGCGTACGCGGGGGCGGCGATCGCGCTCGTGATGCCGGGCACGATCTCGTAGGGCACTTCCGCGACGCGGCACGCCTCGGCTTCCTCTCCGCCGCGCCCGAACACGAACGGGTCGCCGCCCTTCAGCCGGACGACCTCGAGGCCGGCGCGGCCGCGGTCGACGAGCAGCGCGTTGATGTCGTCCTGGCCCATCTCGACACGCTCGGGGGACTTGCCGACGTTCACCAGCTCGGCGTCGGGACGGGCGAGCGCGAGCAGCACCGGCGACGCGAGCCGGTCGTAGACGACGACGTCGGCGCGCCCGAGCAGCTCGGCGCCGCGCACGGTGATCAACCCCGGATCACCCGGACCCGCACCGACGAGGTAGACCGTCACGAGGCCGGCTCCAGCAGCATCCGACCGCCGGCGCCGTCGAGCAGCGCTCGTGCCGCCGCGACGCCGACGAGCGCGGCGTCGTCGCCTCGCTCGCTCGTGCGCAGCACCACCCGCCCGTCGTGCGACGCGAGCAGCGCGTCGAGCACGACATCGCCGTCGGTCACGTGTGCGAGGGCGCCGACCGGCAGCTCGCACCCGCCCCCCAGCTCGGCGAGGAAGGCGCGCTCGGCGGTGACGGCGACGCGCGTCGCGACGTCGTCGATCTCGGCGAGCCGCTCGATCAGTTCGTCGTCGTCGAACCGGCACTCCACCGCGAGCGCGCCCTGCCCGACCTGGGGCAGCAAGATCTCGGGTTCCAGGATCTCCGCCGCGTGCGCGCCGAGATCGAGGCGATCGAGCGCGGCGGCGGCGACCACCGCGCCGTCGAAGCCGGTCGCCTTGCGCAGCCTCGTCTCGATGTTGCCGCGCAGCGGCGCGAACCGAAGGTCGGGGCGCAGCGCCGCCAGCTGGGCGCGGCGGCGCACCGAGCCGGTCGCCACGCACGCACCGGTCGGCAACGCCTCCAGCGTCGAACCGACGAGCGCGTCGCGCGGGTCGCCCCGTTCGGGGAGCGCGCCGAGCACGAGTCCGGGCGCGGTGCGCGCCGGAAGATCCTTCGCCGAGTGCACCGCGAGATCGGCGCGGCCATCGAGCACGGCGTCTTCGACTTCCTTCACGAACACCCCCACGCCACCCATCGTGTGGAGGTCGACGTCGAGGTTCCGGTCACCGGTCGTGCTGACCACGATGATGTCGATCTCGTCGGGGTGCAGGCCCAGCCGGTGCACCACGCGCGCGGTCTGGACCCGAGCGAGGGTGCTGCCGCGCGTGGCGACCCGGAGCCGGCGCATCGGCGCTCAGCTCGCGGCGTCGGGATCGCGCGCGTCGCCGGACGGCTCGTCGGCGTCCTGCGACAGCCCGAACAGCACGGCGAGCGCGTCGGCGAGCAGCTCGCCGCCGTCGGTGCCCGCCGCGTTCTTCACCCGCACCGTCGGTTCGTGGAGCAGCTTGTTCACGATGCCCTCGGTGAGCGCCTCGATCGTGGCGCGCGTCTCGTCGTCGAGGCCGCCCAGGCGCGCGCGGAACCGCTCGAGCTCCCCGCGGCGGATCTCGTCGCCGGCGTCGCGCAGCGCCGTGACCAACGGCGCGACTTCGCGAGCGGCTCGATCGGCGCGGTAGCGGTCGAGCTCCTGGGTGAGGATCTGACGGACGGTGCCGATCTCGGCGCGCCGGCGCTCGGCCGACCGCTGCGCGAAGTCTTTGAGGTCGTCGAGGTCGAGCAGCTCCACCCCGTCGATCTGACCGACGCCCGGGTCGACGTCGCGAGGCAGCGCGACATCCACGACGAGCAGCGATCGACCCTGCCGTTCGAGCATCACCGCCTCGATCGCGCTCCGCTCGAGCATGATGCCCGGAGCGGCGGTCGACGCGAGCACGACGTCGGCGTTGACCAGCTCGCGCCCGAGATGACCGAGGCCGACGGCGCGACCACCGACTCGTTCGGCGACGGCGCGCCCGCGCGACTCGGTGCGGTTCACGAGGCAGAGGTCGCCGACGCCGCGTTCGCTGATCGAGGCCGCGAGCCCTTCGCCCATCTTGCCCGCACCGAGCACGAGCGCACGACAGCCCGCGAGCGATCCGAGGTGCTCGGCGGCGACCGCGACCGCGGCCGACGAGATCGACACGGGATGGCGCGAGATCCCGGTCTCGGTGCGCACCCGCTTGCCCGACTCGACCGCGTGGCGGAACACGCGCGACAACCCTTGCTGCGCGGTCCCCTCGCTCAGCGCGAACTGCCACGCGTCGCGCACCTGGCCGAGGATCTCGCTCTCGCCCACGATCATCGAGTCGAGCCCGGCGGCGACCGTGAAGAGGTGCGCGACGGCAGCGTCGTCGTAGTACGTGTAGAGGTGGTCGTCGAACGCCTCGGGCGCGGCACCCGAGTGCTCGGCGAGGAAGTCGCGCACGTCGCCCACCGCGGGGTGGAAGCGCGTGCAGCGGGCGTAGATCTCCGTGCGGTTGCACGTGGAGAGCACCACGGCTTCGAGGAGGTGCTCGCGCGCCACGAGGTCGTGGAGCGCCTTCGGCACCTGTTCGTCGGGGACGGCCATGCGCTCGAGCAGCCCGACGGGCACCGTGCGATGGTTGAGCCCCACCACGATCACAGACACGAGCGCAGCAGCTCCTTCGCGTCGTCGAGCCGGCCCGCCCGGACCAGGTCGAGCATGCCGGACTCGAACGCCCGCTGCCAATCGGCGTCCTCCGAGGAACGCCCCGATGCGCGCAGCTCTTCCCGGGCCTCGGAGAGCAGGTCGAGGAGCACTTCGTACTCGGGGCCCATCTCGTCGGTGACGTGGCGGCGCAGCCACGTCGCGAGTGCCGGGCTGCGACCTCCGGTTCCGACCGCCACGACGAGATCCGCCCGGCGCACCACCGACATCAGCGTGAACGAGCAGTTCGCCGGGTCGTCGGCACTGTTCACGAACATGCGCCGCGCCTCGCCGGCCCGGAACACCGCAGCGTTCACGTCGGGGTCGTCGGTCGCGGTGACCGCGAGCCACGCGTCGTCGAGGTCGCTCGGGTCGAACGCACGCTCACGGGTCTCGACGCGCCCCGCGTCCCGCCACGCGGCGACCTCGGCGCCGACGGCGGGGGCCACGACCACCACGTCGGCTCCGAGGTCGAGCAACGGCTCGATCTTGCGGGCCGCGATCCGTCCGGCGCCGACGACGACGACGCGACGACCGGCGACGAGCAGGTTCACGGGCCAACCCGTCAGCCCCGGACGGCCCGGGGCCCCCGACCCACCGGTCACAGCACCGACTTCCGCCGCTCCGGCGCGAGCCCACCGGGACCCGAGAACGCGCGCCGCAGCTGGTAGAAGGACAGGATCTGCAGCTCGATCGCGAGGTCGACCTTGCGCAGCGACACGCCCTCGGGCACTGTCACCAGGGCCGGCGCGAAGTTGAGGATCGACGTCACCCCGGCGTCGACGAGCTGGTCGGTCACGTCCTGCGCGACCGTCGCGGGCGTGGCGAGGATGCCGATCACGATCTCGCGTTCGGCGACGATCCGGTCGAGCTCGGCGAGCGGCTCGACCACCAGCTCACCGACGGTCGTCCCGACGACGTCGGGATCGGCGTCGATGAGCGCCACGACGCGAAACCCGCGGGCACCGAAGCCACGGTAGTTCGCGAGGGCGCGTCCGAGGTTGCCGACGCCGACGATCGCGACAGGCCAGTCGCGGGTGAGACCGAGCTCGCGGGAGATCTCGTGCAGCAGGTACTCGACGTCGTACCCCACGCCGCGGGTGCCGTACGAGCCGAGATAGCTCAGGTCCTTGCGCACCTTGGCGGCGTTGACGCCCGCGAGCTCGGCGAGCCGCTCCGACGAGACCGTCGCGATCTCACGCTCCGCGGTGTCGAGCAGTGCCCGGTAGTAGAGCGGGAGGCGTGCGACGGTCGCCTCCGGAATCCGTCGTCGGGGCTCGCCCACGCTGCTCGCTCCTTGCCCGACCACCTCGGGCTGCACCGGGACCGGACCGCGAGCCTAGGTCGCTTGTGACCAGATTCTCAAAGTCGGCCGGGGCCGCTTAGCCTGGCGGCGATGGTCGCCGGCCTCGCGTTCCTCGCCACTGCGATCGCCACGCTGTTCGCGCAAGCCACCCTCGTGCGCTGGACGCAGGGGCGCGCACCCCACCAGGGTGCGTGGACGGTCGCGCTCGCGATGTACGCGGCCGCGTCGGCCGCGCTCGCCACCGGCGAGTCCACCGGCTGGGACGGCGGCACGTACCGGGTCTTCTACCTCTTCGGGGCGATCCTCGTCGTCCCGTGGCTCGCGCTCGGGACGGTGCACCTGCTCGTCGGACCGACCGCCGGCCGACGCGTGCTGCTCGGCCTCCTCGTGTTCAGCGGGCTCGCGGCCGGCGTCGTGCTCACGACCGAGCTGACGCAGCCGATCGCGACGAGCGGGATCCCGGTCGGCAAGGAGCACTTCGACGCGTTCCCGCGAGTGCTCGCCGCGCTCGGCAGCGGGATCGGTGCGACCGTCGTGCTCGCCGGCGCGGTGATCTCGGTCGTGCGCGCGCTCCGGCGTCGCAACGAGGGCCGGCTCGCGATCGCCAACGGCCTCATCGCGCTCGGCGTGCTGCTCAACTCGAGCGGCGGGCTCGTCCAAGGAGTCGTCGGTCACGACGAGGCGTTCACGCTCGCGCTCGCCGCCGGCGTCGCGGCGATCTACGCCGGCTTCTCCGTCGCGACGTCGGGTGCGAGCGCGCGCCGCACGAGCTTGCCCGCGAAGTTGCGGGGCAACGACGCCACCACTTCGACGCGGCTCGGCAGCTTGTAGCGCGCGAGCTGCGTCGACGCCGTGTGCAGCAACGCGCGCGTGTCGACGCCGCGCTCGGAGGCGGGCACGACGTACGCGACGACGGTCTCGCCCGTACGCGGGTGCGGCTCGCCGACGACCGCGGCGTCGGCGACGTCGGGATCCGCGAGCAGCACCTCTTCGACTTCGCCGGGGTGCACGTTGAACCCCGACACGATGATGACGTCCTTCGCACGCCCCACGAGGGTGAGCCAGCCGTCGTCGTCGGCGACCGCGACGTCGCCCGTGCGCAACCATCCGTCGGCGGTGAGGACGCGCTCGGTCGCGAGCTCGTCCTCCCAGTAGCCGGCGAAGACGTTGGGCCCCTTGACCCAGAGCTCACCGGGGTCGCCGGTCAGCACGTCGGCGCCGTCGACGTCGACGAGCCGCACCTCGACGCCGGGCAGCGGCGGACCGATCGAGCCGGGCCGGACGTCGCCGAGACCCGCCGTCGTCACCACCGGTGACGCCTCGGTCAACCCGTAACCGTCTTCCACGGTGATGCCGAACCGCGCGCTCGCGGCGCGCGCCACCTCGGGGTCGAGTGCCGCCGCGCCCGAGACGGCCCGCCGCACCGACGCGAACGCATCGGGGGGCGCGTCGGCCGGGGAGAGATCGGTCCACGCCGCGTAGATCGCCGGGACCGCGGGGACGACGGTCACGCCGTCGGACGCGATGCGACGCAACGTGTCGCGCGGGTGGAAGTGCTCGACCATCGACACGCACGCGCCGGCGAACAGCGCGAGGCCGAGCACCACGTTCAACCCGTACACGTGGAACAACGGCAGCACCCCGAGCACGACGTCGTCGGCACGCAGCGCGAGACCAGGGTGACGCTGCACCTGCTCGAGGTTCGCGAGCAGACACCCGTGCGTGAGCATCGCGGCCTTCGGCGCGCCCGCGGTCCCCGCGGTGAAGAGCAACGCCGCGAGGTCGTCGGTCGCGCGCGAGACCGGCGTCAACGTGCCGGGCGCGTCGAGGGAGTCGGGCGTGATCACGTCGACCGTCGCGTCGATCGTCGCGGCGGCGACCGCTGCACGCGCGTGCGCGACGTACGCCTCCGAGCACAGCACCCGGGCGGGACGGGTGACGTCGAGCTCGCGAGCGAGCTCGGGCACCGGCGCCGCCGGGTTGAGCGGCACGGCCACAGCGCCGGCGGCGAGCGTCGCGAGATACGCGACGACGAACGCGGGCTCGTTGCCGGCAACGATCGCGACGCGCGTACCGGGGTCGGTCAGGCGCGCCGCCAGCGCCGCCGTGGCCGCGGCCAGCTCGCCGTGGGTGATCGGTCCGGAGGCGGCGAGCACGGCCGGCGCGCCGGGATCGCGAGCCGCCGACGCGAGGAGGGCGGCAGCGAGGTTCACGGCCGCGGATCGTATCGGCGGCGCCGGCGACGAGCGCTCCCCGGGAGGAGGTGCGTTCCTCACTCGAAATTGCCACGCTCCGTGGCATTCCGGCTCAAGTCGGGCCCCTGGCGCGCCGTAATCCCTGTCAGCGCAGGGCGAGCGGTGCGGGCCACCTGGGGTGCGGAGGAACCCACGGTCCAGCCGACGACCCGGCGAACCGATCCGGGGTTCCGGTCCGCGGGTTCGGGCGTCGTGACCATCGAGGCCATCCGGCTCCGGTGGACCACGAGTAGCCTCCCAGCCCGCCCCAGAAACGTCCGCTCTCGCGGCCGGGACCCCGATTTCGACCGGACGCCCCGGACGCGCCCCCTGCGGCGCGACGGGGCGCTTCCGCGTGCGTCCGGAGATCACGCTCCGTGGTCAGGGGCCGAGACGCAACACGAACTGCGCGGTCGCAGCACCGAGGATCAGCAGCAGCAGCGCCACGATCACGAGGCTCGTCCCCCACCTCATGCGCTGGGCTCCGCACGGCCGAACCGCACCGGCTGGGCGCCGTCGCCCGCGGCGCCGGTGAACGCGGTCGCGCCCGGCGGCACGACCGTGACGACCGCACCCGAACGGATCCCGAGCTCGTCGGCGGCAGAGCGGCGATCGAGCGCGAGCGACGCGAGCCCGTAGGAGTCGACGAGGAACGCGAGCTCTGACGGCCGGGCGTCGGCGTAGGCACGCACCCAGCGCGCCCGGCGGATCGCATCGCCGACCCTGATCTCGAAGGTCGTGCCCTCGCCGCATCCCCCGGCGCGCAGCTCGTCGGGGTCGAGGTTCAGCTGGCAGTTGCCGAACCGGTCGACCCAGAGCACGTCGCAGCGCCACGCGCCGTCGTGGGCTTCGGGCACCGGGAGGATTCCCGGCTGCAGCGCCGCCGGATCGACGCGATCGCCGAGCTCGCCGATCGCGACGCCGTTCGCGAGGTGCGCCGCCGCCGGCGCCATCACGTCGCGACCGGCGAAGGTGGGGCCGGGCGCCGCCAGCTGGTACGCCGGATTCGTCAGACCGACCACCTGCAACGGCCCGCCGAGCATCGCGACCGCCGGCGTCAGGAGCCCGTTGTCGGGGCCGACCAGGACGCCGCCGGCGACTTCGACCGCCACGCACATCCGATCCGTCGCAACGCCCGGATCGACCACGGCGAGCACGATGCCCTCGGGGAGGTACTGCACGGCGCGGACCAGGGCGAGCGCCCCGGCGCGCACGTCGAAGGGCGCGATGTCGTGGGTGATGTCGACGACCCGGAGATGCGGGGCCAGATCGACCATGACCGCGTGGCACACGCCGACGAACTCGTCGGTGCGGCCGTAGTCGGAGAGGAAGGAGACGAAGCGATGACGCTCGGGCACAGGGGTCACGCGTTCCGGTCGCGGCGGTGCGACACGCACCGAACGGCCGCGACGGTACCGGCCGGGTGCCGACCGCGGCGGGCCGAGGGCGTCAGCCGGTCTGGGTGTAGCGCGACTGCAGGTAGCCGTCGACGTCGAGCTCGGAGACCCGGAACGATCGACCCACCCGAACGGCCGGCAGCTCACCGGACTTGATCAGGCGATACACCGTCATCGACGACACCCGCATCAAGTCCGCGACTTCCTGCACCGTCAGGAAACGCGCCTTGCTCAGCCCCTCTGCCACACGGTCTCCCTACTCCTCCGCGACCGTCACGATACGCCCCGACACCACTGTTGTCGAGCGTGATCGTTGGGCGCCCTTGATGCTGAGGTGGGTCAGGTGGGTTGGTGTGCCAGAGCGGGTGCGCCGTGGTCGTCGGAGGCAGCCGTCGACGCGAGTGCCTCGAGGTGCTCGAGCAACGGCTCGTACGCCGCCGGCGGGCCGGTCGGGTCGACCGGGACGACGGTGACGGCGCCGGACCGTCGAGCGGCGACCGCGAGGGCGGCGTCCTCGAGTCCGACGGTGGCGACGACCGGGAGCCCCGCGGCGGTCGCGGCGAGCGCGAACGGCCCGTCGGCCACGACCAGATCGGGGCGCGGCACGGAGAACAGCAGCTCGTCGGCCGCGGCCGGGTCGGCAGTGGCGAGGAGGCTCTCGCCGTCGGTGACACACGCGACCCCGTCGACCCAGCGCAGCCGCCGGCCGCGGCGACCGTCGAGCACGAGCTCGGGCGAGTCGTCGAGCACGACGCGGTGGGCACCGGAGCGGGCCCCGAACGACGCGAGCGCGCGCTGGAGCCCGAGCAGCGACGCCGGCCGCGCCGTCGCGGCGACGACCGACCCGCCGCGGGCGCCCACCGCGGCCAGGGCTGCTGCCGCGTCGCCGGCGCCGCGCAGGGTCGCGGCGACGTCGATCTCCGGACGGACCGCCGACGCGCCGAACGTGGCGCGCACGGCCACCACGACCTCGTCGTCGGTGACCCCGGCGAACGCGGGGATCCCGCGCAACGCGATCGCGTCGCCGGCAACGATGCGCGCCAGCAGGCTCCGGAACTCTTTGGCGCCGACCGCGGTGGCGCGTCCGCTCACCCGCGCGCGACTGAGCCGCTCCTCGATCGACGCGCCGCGCACCGCGACGGGTCGAGGTGCGTCGAGTCGCGGTGGCCGGCGGCTCGGGCTCACGTGGAGCGTCCGAGCTCCGCGGACCGCTGCGTCGCGGCCGTGACCGCGTCGAGGAACGCGGCTCGTACGCCCGCGGTCTCGAGCACGCGCAGCGCGGCAGCAGTGGTACCGCCGGGAGACGTGACCGCGGCGCGCAGCGCCGACGGTCCGTCGGTGCCGTCGGCGAGCAGTGCGGCCGACCCGACCAACGTCTGGACGACGAGCTGCTCGGCGACGTCGCGCGTGAGGCCCACCAGCACGCCGGCTTCGACCAGCGCTTCGGCGACGAGGAACACGTAGGCGGGCCCCGACCCCGAGAGTCCGGTGACCGCGTCGAGTGCCGCTTCGTCGACCCGCACGACCGTGCCGACCGCCCCGAGGATCTGCTCGGCGAGCGCGAGGTGCGCGTCGGTGGCCAGCGAACCCGCCGCGATCGCCGAGACGCCGGCGCGCACGACCGCGGGCGTGTTGGGCATCGCGCGCACGACGGGACGCCCGGGCGCGGCGGCTTCGATCGTGCCGATCGTGACACCCGCCGCGATCGACAGCACGAGCGCACCGTCGCCCAACGCGGGTGACGCCGCCTCGAGCACCTCGGCCACGTCGGCCGGCTTCACCGCCACGATCACGACGGTCGCGTCGGCCACGGCCCAGGCCGGGCTCGGCGCGACCCGCACTCCGGCGAAGCGCCGTTCGAGGTCGTGGCGTCGACCGGCGTCGACCTCGGCGACGGTCAACGACTCGGCGTCGAACCCGGCGTCGAGGAGTCCGCCGAGCAGCGCGGCGCCCATCTTGCCGCCGCCGAGGAGCGCCACTGTGACCATGCGAGGAGGGTAATCGTCGACCCTTCGACGGCCGACGACCGATTCGCGGCGGTCGACCGACGCGGTCGGGCCCGAGGAACCATCGGACCCACCTCGCACTTCCCCGAACGAGGCGAGCCCTCCTGCACCTCGGGCCCGAGTCGCACGACCGCGTGAGCGGGCGTGCGACCGTCACCGTAGCAAAGCCCACCCAGACACTGCAAGATGCATCAGTCACACCTTCAGACGGTGAGACGCGCGCCACCCGGCGCGTTCAGCCGCGGGCGAACGCCAAGCGCACCGCGTGCGGGAACGTCCGCTCGACCATCTCGTAGAGCACGCCGATGATGCGGTCGAGCTCGGCGTCGTCGAGGTGCTCGAGCAGCGTGCGCCCGACGAGGTAGATGTCGCCGTCGGGACCGACCGAGAAGTGCGCGCCGTAGCTCGCGTGGTTGTGCGCGAGCAGGTAGCGGTACACCGCCTCGTGCTGCTGGTGGGGATCGGGGAGGTAGTACAGCTCGTAGTGCAAGCTGCGCTGGTGGAGATCGAAGTAGATCGTCGCCGCGTCGCGCGCGTCGCAACCGAAGCGCACGTACCACCGCGGGATCGAACCGTCGTACTCGACCGCCTGCACCCACGGCTGCGCGGCGACCGGGCCTTCGAGGTGCGCCGCGATCATCGCGTGCTGGCGCGCCACGAACGCGGGATCAGGTGCGCGCGACGCGTCCTCGTTCATTCACACGAGACGGGTTCGCGCACGGTGAGGTCGGTGTAGAGGCGCCGCAACCGACCCGCGGTGGTGCTCCACGAGAATCGCTGCGAGCGGGCGGCGGCCGTCGCACCCATGGTCGCGGCGAGGTCGGCGTCGGCGAGCAGCGCCGCGACGGGACCCGCGAAGTCGTGGGGCTCGCGCCCCTCGACCAGAAAGCCCGTGCGCCCGTCGTCGACCAGGGAGCGGAGCCCGCCCACCGCCGCGGCGACCACCGGCGTGCCACATGCCGCGGCCTCGAGCGCGACGAGTCCGAACGACTCCGTGCGCGAAGGAACGATGCAGACGTCGGCGGCTCGGTAGTAGTCGGCGAGTCGGCGGTGCGGCTGCGGCGCGACGAAGCGGACGCGATCGGCGACTCCGAGCTCGCCGGCGAGCCGGTGCAACGAGCGCAGCTCGTGCGGACCATCGGGCCCACTCGGCCCGCCGACGACGAGGAGGTTGGTGTCGGGAGGGAGCGCCGCGAGCGCGCGCACCGCGAGGTCGGCGCCCTTGAGCGGTTGGATGCGTCCGGCGAACAGCAGCACGCGCCCGTCGAGTCCGAGCGCGGCGCGCGAACGCTCGCGGCCGTCGGGAGTGAACACCGCGTGATCGACGCCGGGCGGAACGATCTCCACGCGGGTCGTGTCGGCGCCGTAGAGCGAGCCGAGCTGGCGGCGTTCGTCGTCGGTGGACGCGAGGACGAGGTCGGCGCACGCGAGCACATCGTGTTCGACCTGCGTGCGGTGCTCGGGATCGTCGTCGATGCCCGCTTCGGCCTTCACGCGGGCGAGCGTGTGGAACGTGGCGACCAGCGGCAGGTCGAGGTGGTGCTTCAGTCGGTGCGCGACCGGGCCCGACAACCAGTAGTTGGCGTGCAACACGTCGTACGGATCGTTGCGCGCGATGAACCGCTCAGCGGCCGCGTACATCGGTTCGACGAGATCGTAGAGCTCGTGCTTCGACACCGGCGCCCTCGGGCCCGCATCGAGGTGCACGACGCGGAACCCGGGCTCGACGTCGACGACCGTCTCGCAGTGCTCGGACTCCGCACGCGTGAAGACGTCGCACGCGACACCCGCGCGGGCGAGCGCGGCCGCGAGCGCGCGCACGTAGACGTTCATGCCGCCACCGTCGCCGCGACCGGGCTGCGCGAGGGGCGAGGTGTGCAGGCTGAACACAGCGACGCGTCGGACCGACATCGCTGCGGATGGTACCCAAGGGCTCACGCGAGCAGCCGAGCCGACCAGGGAATATCGACGCAGTTGGGCGGGTTGTCAGCCCGCTTCGCGAGCCGCCTGTGCCGCGAGCTCGGTCACACGCTCCGCCTGGAACGATCGGTAGATGTCGACGAGCGCGCGCTTGTGTCGTTCGGAGATCGTGGCGTCGTGCTCGATCTCGGCCACGAGGTCGGTCGCCTCGGCCCGTTCGTCGAGGATGCCGGCTCGCACGTAGAGCGTCTCGGCCGAGATCCGCAGTCCCTTCGCGATCGACTGCAAGATCTCGGCGGACGGCTTGCGCAGCCCGCGCTCGATCTGGCTGAGGTACGGGTTGGAGATCCCCGCGAGCTCACTGAGCTTGCGCAACGACAGGCGCGCGGTCCGGCGTTGGTCGCGGATGAACGCGCCCAGGTCGCGCAAGCGCGTCTCGAGCCCGTCGGTGCTCATCCGAGGGCACCCGTCGCCTGGCGCGCCGCCAGCTCCAGCTCGATGCGATCGATCACGTCGTGCAGCGAACGCCGAGTTCCCGACAGCACCGCTTCGAACGAGCGCAGCCGCTCGATCGCACCTTCGAGCTCCGCCGACGTCGACCGCGTGAACAGCGCGAGTCCGTCGTCGGCGACGAGCGACTCCTCGCCACCGTCGAAGTGCAGCTCGATGATCGGAGCCTCGGCGTCGGCGAAGCGCGCGTTCACCGCGTCGGGCCGGTCGCTCTCGCCGGCCAGGATCGTCGGCAGCTGCGCGATGAGCTCTTCGATGCTCCCACCGCGTGCTCGTCGGTCGCGTTCGGCGACCAAGATCTCGACGCGTCCCTGCGCGAGTCGGCGGTAGTAGGAGACCGCGGTCTCCAGCTGCGCGCACTCGATCTTCCTCGCGCGCAATGCCTCGACGTCGAGGGCCGACAGGTCGGCGCTGTACGCCGGATCGAGTACTCGGCGGATGCGTTCCGTCGTCCTCACCTCCGACCCGATCGCGACGTCCGTGGGCTGCGCCGACTCGGTCAGGCTAGCCCCGCGCGCGTCCCGGGCGACTCCACGCGATCAGCAGTTGGCGCGCACCGTGGGGTACGGATTGACCGCGGAACCCCCGCCGGGATGGATCTCGAAGTGCAGGTGCGGCGACCCGCCCTGCGCGTTCCCCGTGTCGCCGACGGTACCGATCTGCTCGCCGGCACTCACCGAACGCGGTCCGCCCGTGTAGCTCTGGAGGTGGGCGTAGAAGTAGGTGTTGCCGTCGTTGCCGTGCAACCAGATCGCGTTGCCGGCGAGGCCGCCGCTGCGTTGCGAGATCGAGCCGCCGACCACGGCCACGAGCGGCGTGCCGAACGGCGACATCATGTCGACGCCTTGGTGGCTCCGACCACCAGAGCGCGGCGCGCCCCACGTGTCGGAGAACGCCGTCGGCCCCTGCACGGGGCACACCCACGAGCCCGAGGCGATGATGCGACCGGGGCCGCCCGACGTCGAACCGCTGTCGCTGCGCGACGCCGTCGCCGACGCGCGCTGCGCGGCGGCTGCGCGCTGGGCCTCGCGCGCGAGCTTCTCCTTCAGCTCGCGCTCGGCCGCTTGGGCGTCGGCGAGCGCGTCGCGCAACGCGTCTTCTTCGGCGCGCAGCTCGTCGACGACCGACTGCTGCTCGGCCAGCTTCTCGTCGAGCTCGCGAGAGCGGATCTCGAGGTCTTCGGACACTGCGCCGAGGAGGTCGACGGCGTCGTTGCCACTCGCGTTCACCCGATCGAGGAACTCGGCCCGCCGGACCGCATCGAGCACGTCGTCGCCCGAGACGATCGTCTCGAGGTCGAGGCTGCTGCCCTTGTACGCCTCGACGGCACGCGCGCGGGCGCGGGCGCGGATGCGTGCGGCGTCGGCTTCGGCGGCCTCGAGCTGCGCGCGTGTGGCGGCGATCTCGGCGTCGAGCTCGTAGTAACGAGCACGCGCCGCCTCGTAGCGACTCGACGCCGCGTTCGCCGCCTCGAGGGCCGCCTCGACCCGCGCTTCGACCTCGGCGACAGAGTCGCTGGCCGCCCCCGCAATGGGGACGAGGAGCACGAGCGGCAGGGCCGCGGCGAGGAGGATCGCGCGTCGGAAGACAGGCATACGAGGCGTTCGGGCCCAGCACGGGCCGGTCGCAAGGTAACAGACGAGGCCGTCGAGATCGGAAATGCCCGCGCGGGCGCGTCTCCCCGACCTTCAGTCGCCGGGTCCACGGTCGGTGGTCGCACCACCGCTCACCGGGGGGATCACGGCGACCTCGTCGCCGTCGTGGACGGAGGATCTCTCGCCGGCGACGGGCTCGTCGCCGTTCAGCCACACCCGGGAGGTCTCGAGCACCGCGACGAACCCCGGTCCGAAGCGGACCCGGGCGCTCGCCAGCACCTCCGCGAGGGTGGTGTGTTGCGCGGCGTCGAGCTCGACGACCGCAGTACCGGCCGCTTCACGCGCCTGTGCGAACAGGCGGAGCGTGATCACCCGGCCGCCCGGCTCCGTCGACTCAGTCGGCGGTGTCGACGTTGCGACGTGCGGTCGGGAGCGCGTCGAGGCGCTCGGGGTCGATCGGCTCGCCGGTGACCTCGTCGATGCCGTAGGTGCCGTCGTCGAGGCGCCGCAGCGCGGCTTCGAGCTCGTCGAGCTCCGATTCGAGGCTCTCCAGGATCGACAGGTCCTTCTCGCGCTCGAACGTCTCGGTGCCCTGATCGGCGGGGTGCTGGTCGTAGCTGGCCAGCTCGCCGACCTCTTCGTGTTCGGGCGAGTCGCCGATGCCACCGCGCACGCCTTCGATGAGGCCGTGGACGCGCTGACGCTCGGCTTCGAGACGCGATCGCACGGCGTCGTGGTCGGTGCTCGGAACGGCGTCGGTCATGGCGTCGAGGGTATCCCGACGGCAGCGCCGGATCCCAGGTCGCGTCGCTCAGCGCTCGTCTCGGAGCCGGGCCTCGACGAGCTGAGCGTGGTCGGCGAGGAGCGCGCCGAGCGCGTTGAAGCGCGCGCCCGCGTCGTCGAGCTCCAGCAGTCGCTGCGCGTCGAGCGGCCCGATCGGCGCGGCCGCGGCGAGCTGGAACGACGCACCGACCGCGTCGGTCGTGAGCTCGGGGATCCCGAGGTGCGCGCGTGCGTCGAGGCGCGCGTAGAGCGACGCCAGACGCTCGAACTCGGCGACCGCGGCGGCGCGCGCCGCCTCGACGCGCGGGCCGGGAGCGCCCTCGACGAGCTGGTCGACCTCGGCGCGCGGATACGGGTCGTCCGCGAGCCACGCCGCCACGCGGACGCGAGCGATGCCGACGGTTCCCACCGCGTACCGGCCGTCGGGAAGCTCGGTGCTGCGGATCACACGCGCGATCGTGCCGACCGCGCAGCGCGTATCGCCGCCGCCTACCTCGCTCCCGCGCTCGATGAGCACGACGCCGAACTCGCGATCGCCCCGCAGGCAGTCGTGCATCATCACCCGGTAGCGCGGCTCGAAGACGTGCAGGTCGAGCGGCGCGCGCGGGAACAGCACGGTGCCGAGCGGGAACATCGGGAGCAGTCGCGTCATCGGCCGGTCATCAGTTCGACATCGAACGCAACCGTCGGGCCTCGCGTCGGAGTCGATCGGCCTCGGGCCGCGAAGACTCGTCGGCGAGCGCGTCGTACACGCGCGCGGCGTCGGCGAGCCGACCGACTCGTCGGAGCGCGTCGCCGAGGGCCAGGCGCTCGGCCGCACCGAGACCGGGGATGCGCGCGTGGAGCGACAGGAGTCGAGCACGTGACACGGGCTCACGGCCGAGCGGTCCGTGCTCCAGGTTCGTCAGGACGCGCGCGATGACCGCCGGAGCCGGAGTGGGAGCGAGCATCGACATCGCGAACGGCACCGCGCCCCCGTGGACGCGCTCGAAGAGTCGACGACACCCGTCGACGTCGAGCACCGCGCCGCCGCCGAACGGATCGCAGAACCGCTCGCCGTTGGTCGCGTCGCGCACCAGGAAGTGGCCGGGCATCCCCACCGGGACGACGTCGACGCCGAGTCGGCGTCCGACGCCGATCAGCAGGATGCTCAACGTGATGGGGATGCCGCGTCGCCGTTCGACGACGCGGTCGAGGAACGAGTTCGCGGGATCGCCGTAGCTGTCGACGTCGCCACGGAACCCCTCGACGACGAACAGGTGATGACGCAGCGCGTCGAACGTCGGGGTCGGGCACCGGCGCGCGAGGTCGTCGAGCGCGTGGGCCACGTCGAGCGCGGACGCGTCGTCACGCACGTAGGCGGCGACGAGACTCGCGACTTCGTCGAGCGGCACGTCACGCGACGATCGCGCCAACAGCTCGGCGAATCGCCCTTCGACGTCCATCCGGAGCGACGGTAACCCGCCGGTAGACTTCACCGGGTGGCAGCGCGGCGGAGCGACCAACGCCCGGCGGACGGCATCCAGAGCCCCATCGAGAGCCCGCTGATCGCCACCGCGGCCCGGATGCTGCGCGCGAGCGGCCAACGCCTCACCGTCGGCCGCGTGGGGCTCGTCGAGCTGCTCGCGGGGGCCGAGCGCCCGCTCACGATCCCCGAAGTGCTCGAGCGCGACCGCTCGCTCGCACAGAGCTCGGCGTACCGCAACCTCACGGTGCTGGAACACGCCGGCGTCGTGCGCCGCATCGTCACCCACGACGAGTTCGCTCGCTACGAGCTCGCCGAAGACCTGACCGGACACCATCACCACCTCGTGTGCCGCGCGTGCGGTCGCGTCGAAGACCTCCCCGCGTCGCCGGGGCTCGAACGGTCGGTCGGCGCCGCGATCGACGACGCGGTGCAGCAGTCGGGGTTCCGAGTCGACCACCACCGGCTCGATCTCGTCGGCACGTGCGCCGAGTGCGCGTAGCGCGATGTCGGCGCAGGACTGGTTCGACTTCTTCGCCGCGCTGACCGTCGCGACCAACGCAGCGACCCTCGCGCTCGTGGTGCTCCTGGTGCTCGCACGAGTGCACGCGGGCGCGCGCGAGCGGCTGGACCAGCTGCGCGATGCGCTCGGGTCGTCGGGCCTCGCCCTCGCCACCCTGGTCGCCGGAACCGCGATGGCCGGGTCGCTCTACCTGTCGGAGGGCGCACACCTGATCCCGTGCGAGCTGTGCTGGTACCAGCGGATCGGGATGTACTCGCTCGCGATCGTGCTGCTCGTCGCGGCCGTCCGGCGCGACTGGGGCGTCCGCCCGTACGCCGTGACGCTCGCCTCGCTCGGGTTGCTCGTGTCCTCGTACCACTATCTGATCGAGCGGTTCCCCGACCTCGAGAGCAGCGCCACGTGCGATCCGCTGAACCCGTGCACGGTGACCCTCATCTGGAAGCTCCATTACATCTCGATCCCGTTCATGGCCGGCTCCGCGTTCCTGCTCAGCGCGCTGGTCCTCGTGCTCGCACGCCCCACCGACCGCGGGGCCGACCCGAGCACCGCCGGCGCGTCGCGCGACGATGATCCGGTCGACGCGCCGACACCCTGAGCGCGTCTTTCCGCAACGGGAGCGTGATGAGCACCAAAGCCCGAGCCGGGCAACGACACCCGACGGCACGACGGACCGGACCGCCGCTGTTCCCGATCGCGGTCACCGTCGTCGTGGTCCTGTTGCTCGCCGTGCTCGTGATCTCGGCCATCGGCGGCGACGACACCAGCACACCCAGCGCCGACGGCGGCGACGACGACGTCGCGCAGACGCGCGCGGTCACGGTCGCCGGGACGCCTCTCCTGCAGTACGGATCGCAGCCGATCGACGAGGACGACGCGGTCGGCGTGGAGGCGCCGACCATCAGCGGCGAGGACTTCGACGGCGACCCGGTCGCGATCGAAGCCGACGGGCGGCCCAAGGCGGTCGCGTTCCTCGCGCACTGGTGCGGCCACTGCCGCGCCGAGGTGCCGCGGCTCGCGGCGTGGCTCGACGACCACGACGTGCCCGACGCGATCGACCTCGTGCTCGTGCCCACGTCGACGTCGTCGGCCCAGCCCAACTATCCGCCGTCGGCGTGGCTCGCCGATGCCGGTCTCGGCGACGTCCCGACGCTCGTCGACGACGACCGTTCGGCGGCACACGTCGCGTTCGGCGGCGGCGGGTTCCCGTACTGGGTCCTCCTCGACGCCGACCACCGGGTCGTGGCGCGGATGTCGGGCGAGTTCCCCGACGATCCCGACGTGTACACGACGATGTTCGACGCGCTCGCGGCCGGCGACCCGATCACCGACCCGCGAACGTGACGCAGCCGTTCACTCGATCGGGACCGTCACGCTCGCGCCCGCCTCGTCGACGTCGGTGAGCAACGCTGTCACTTCGAGCGTCCAGTCACCCCGGAACGGGATCGTCACGCCGCGAGCCTGGTAGTGGCCCGGCGCCAACCGGCGCAACGGGACCTCGATCGGCGCGATGTCGCGTTCGGACTCGGTGAGCGTCGCGGTCATCTCGAGCACGTCGCGGCCGACCCCCGTCGGCGAGGGCTCCCGCGCCGTCACGTGCACGTCGTTCAGGCCCGTCCGCGCGTCGATGACGCGTACGTCGAACCACACTTCGTCGGACTGGAGCGTCGCGGCGAACGGTTCCGGATCGTCGGCGCGGGCCGGATCGGCGTTGACGAGCACCGCGGTCGTCGCGAGCGCCAACACCGCGAAGGCGATCTCGAGAGCCACGGCCTGGCGAAGCCGACGACCCGTCTCTCGGTCGTCGACCTCGGCGACGGCCATCGCTCCGGGACCGTGTGCCCCTGCGACTGCGACGGGCGCGAGGACCCGCTTGCGCACCACGTCGCGCGCCGACGACGCGACCGTGACGATCGCCCCGACGAACAGGACCTTGACGACCAACAACCGGCCGTAGTCCGTCGAACCGATGGCGTCGACGCCGTCGAGCTGGCGCCACGCCTGGAACATGCCGCTCGCCACGACGACGGCGACGGCGACGACCGCGACGCGTGAGAAGCGCGCGAGCGCGACGCGAGCTTCGGTCGCCCGGATGACCACGTCGCGCGGCATGATCGCCAGCGCGAGCACGACGACTCCGCCGAACCACAGCGCGGCGGCGCCGAGATGGACGACGTCAGCGGCGAACGCAACG
>DASUMP010000222.1:0-2041 GCA_036277635.1 Acidimicrobiia bacterium
GCGGCTTCGGCGTTGGGCATCCCGAACCCGACGACCGCGAACACCCACGCGAGGGCGTAGCCGAACAGCACCATGATCGCGAGCGCGCCGAGGAGGCCGAACACGTTGGTCTGCACGCGGAACCCGACGGCGTAGCCGACGACGCACATCAGGATCACCACGAACACGTTGCGCACGAGGTCGGCGAACGTGCGGCCCGCGAGCACCGCCGAGCGCGCCATCGGCAACGAGCGGAACCGCTCGATGAGCCCCTTCTGCAGGTCTTCGGCGAGACCGATGCCGGTGCTCATCGACCCGAACGTGACCGTCTGCGCCCAGATGCCCGGCATCAGGTAGTCGACGTAATCGACGCCGGGGACGCGGATCGCGCCGCCGAACACATAGCGGAACATCAGCACGAAGATGATCGGCTGCACAGTCGAGAACACGACGAGCTGCGGCATCCGGCTCATCGCGCGCAGGTTGCGCCACGTGACCGTGATCGCGTCGCTCGCCGCCCACCGCAGACCCACGACACCGGACGTCGCGCCGGAGGTGGACGGCGTGGTGGTGCTCGCGGTCATGCCGCGCCCCGCTCGCCGGAACCGCCGGGCGTGCCCGGGTCGGCCGTCGCGTCTTCCGCCCGGTGGCCCGTGAGGGTGAGGAACACGTCGTCGAGCGTGGGCTCGCGCACCACGAGCTCGGCGGGCTCGAGGTGCTCACGGTCGAGCACCCGCACCACGTCGATCGCGGCGCGCGCGCCGTCGTTCACCTTGACCTCGACCGTGCGTCCGTCGGTTTCGACTTCGCAGAGGCCGATCGTGGCGAGGGCGGCACGTGCGCGCGCAGCGCTCGACTCGTCGGCGAAGCCGACCTCGATGATCGTCTCGCCGAGTTGACGCTTCAGTTCCGCGGCGGTGCCCTCCGCGATCACCCGACCGTGGTCGACGACGGCGATCTGCTCGGCGAGCCGGTCGGCCTCTTCGAGGTACTGCGTGGTGAGCAGCACCGTGGCGCCGTCGGCCACGAGCTCTTCGATCACGAGCCACAGCTCGGTGCGGCTGCGGGGATCGAGACCGGTGGTCGGCTCGTCGAGGAACAGCACCGGCGGGCGGTGCACGAGGGCGGCGGCGAGGTCGAGGCGTCGGCGCATCCCGCCCGAATAGGTGCGCACCGGACGGTCGGCGGCGTCGGCGAGGTCGAAGCGGTCGAGCAGCTCGCCGGCACGCTCACGTGCGCGCGCCTTCACGAGGTGGGTGAGGCGTCCGACCATGTAGAGGTTCTCGCGGCCGGTGAGGTTCTCGTCGACCGCGGCGTACTGGCCGGCGAGCCCGATGCGCTCGCGCACCTGCTGCGGGTCGTGCGCGACGTCGATGCCGAGCACCTCGGCGCGGCCCCGGTCGGGGCGCAGGATCGTCGTGAGGATCCGCACCGCAGTGGTCTTGCCCGCGCCGTTGGGGCCGAGGAGACCGAACACCGTGCCCGGCGCGACCTGCAACGAGATCTCCTCGAGCGCCACGACGTCGCCGAAGCACTTGCGCACGCGATCGAGCACGATCGCGGGTCGGTCGGCCGCCGGGAGCACGGAGGCATCGTACGCGACCGGTTAGGTTCCCCCGCCGATGGAATTGCGCTTCCTGACCGCAACCGAGCACGCCTGCGTCGCGGCCGCCGCCGACCGGCTGATCCCGCCGCACGCGGGCCACCCGGGCGGCGCCGCGCTCGGCGTCGCCGACTACGTCGACACGCTCCTCGGCGCGTTCACGTTCGATCCGCCACGCATCTTCGCCGGCGGGCCGTTCAGCGGCCGCTTCGGCGGCGACGCGCAGTTCGCACAGTTCCACGAGCTCGCGCCGCTCGAAGAGCTCGCGTGGCGCATGCGGATCGAGGGGTCACGCGGCGACCCCGCGCGCGAGTTCAACGGTCCGGTGCGCGGGTGGCAGGAGATCTACCGCGACGGGCTCACCGCGCTCGGCGCCGACTTCGCGCAGCTCGACGGCGCGCAGCAAGACGAGCGGCTGGCGGCCGCGCCCGAGCTGCGAGTCCTGCTCGCCGAACACGC
>DASUMP010000223.1:0-15806 GCA_036277635.1 Acidimicrobiia bacterium
ACTTCCCGGCCCAGCCCGAGTGGAACCCGTCGATCGTCTCGATCGTCGCCGAGGGTCCGCTGCAGGCCGGCACCCGCATCACGTTCGTCGGCCCTCGCAACGACAAGGGCGCCACGATGCGCTTCCGGCCGACGGTGCTCGCCGCCGCGCCCGCCCGCGAGCTGCGGTGGCTCGGGCGCCTGGGCCTCCCGCGCGTCTTCGACGGCGAGCACGTCTTCCACCTCGAGCCGCTCCCCGACGGCGGTACGCGCTTCGTACAGGAGGAGCACTTCCGAGGCGTCCTCGTGCCCTTCCTCCGCCGGATGCTCGAGCGTGACACGCGCGCCGGGTTCGTCGCGATGAACGACGCGCTCGCGGCCCGGGCCGAGGAACGCGCGCGCACCGCGGCCGCCTGAGGTGGCCCGCAAGGTCGGGGTGTCGCGCGAGCAGGTCGTCGCGGCCGCGGTGGCGATCGCGGATCGCGACGGGCTCGCTGCGCTGACGCTCACCGACGTCGCTCGCGAGCTCGGTATCCGCGCCCCGTCGCTGTACGCGCACGTCGACGGTCTGCCGGGACTCCTCCGCGCGCTGCAGGCGCACGGCGCCCACGTGCTCGCCGAGGCGATCCGCGACGCGTCGGACGCGACCGACGGCGTCGACGCGATGCGGGCGTTCGCGCGCGTGTACCGGCAGTTCGCGCGCGAGCACCCCGGTCTCTACGAAGTCATCCAGCAGCACGCGGCGTCCCCCGACGACGATCCCGTCCTCGCCGCCGCGCTCGGCGAGCCGGTGGCCGTCGTCGCGCGGGCGCTGGCGTCGCTCGGGATCGACGGCGACGACGCGGTGCACACGGTGCGCATCTGGCGCGCTGCCCTGCACGGCTTCGTCGATCTCGAACGGCGCGGCGGCTTCGCGATCCCCCTCGCCCTCGACGACACCTACGCGCGCCTCGTCGACTCCCTGCTCACCCCCCTCACGTCGGTCACCCCGCAGGGGTGATGTCGACGCGGGCGTCGTTGAAGGTGGCGCCGCCGGCGAGATCCGAGAGGTCGTCGGGCGCGAACGCGTTCACCGTGAGCCCTCCCGGCACGTCGCGGCGCCACAAGCCCTTCGGCATCGCGACCACGCCGGGGCGGAGCGTGTCGTCGAGCACCGCGCGCACCGACAGCTCCGCGCGGTCGTTCCACACGCGGACGAGCGCGCCGTCGACGATCGCGCGCGTCTCGGCGTCGTCGGGGTGCACCCGCAGCACCGCCTCCGGAGGGTCGAACTCGGCGAACATCGAGTTGATCGTCTTCGCGGTCGCCGGACTGATCAACGTGAGCGGGAACTGCGAGTCGAGCGGCCGGTAGCGCGGGACGCCGAGCCCCGGGAACCCCGTGAGGCGCACCTTTCCGCTCGGTGTGGTGGGGAACGTGTCGCGCAGCTGCACCTGCGTGCCGGGCTCGTGGATCACCCGGTGGGTCCACGCGTCGCCGTCGTCGGCGACGCTCGCGGGGACGTAGTGCGCCGGATCCGCGTCGTAGCTCGCAGGGTCGAACCCGAACCGGACCGCGAGCATCGCCGCGAGCTCGTTGTTCGTGACGCTCTCCCCGACGCGATCGATCACGGCGCGCACGGGTTGCAGCGTGAAGCTGCCGTAGGAGTCGGAGAGGTCGTCAGCCTCGAAGTGCGTGGTCGCGGGGAGCACCACGTCGGCGAAGCGGGCGGTGTCGGTGAGCACCTGCTCGTGGACGACGGTGAACAGGTCGTCGCGGGCGAGCCCTTCGAGCACGAGCGTCTGGTTCGGTGCCATCACCGCCGGGTTGGCGCCGATCACGAACAGCACGCGCACGGGCGGGTCGGTCGCCGGGTCGGTGAGGAACCGCCCGATCTCGTTCATGTTCAGCCGACGCCGGCGCGGCGCGTCGGGCGGCACCGCGGGATCCCGCACCTGCACCGACAGCGGCGCCGACCCCGACAGGCTGGCCATGACGCCACCGCCGAGTCGCCCGAGTCCGCCGGCGAGCACCGGCAGCGCGAACACTGCGGCGCACGCCGACCCACCGTTGCGGTTGCGTTCGACCCCCCACCCGACGCGCACGAACACGGGGTGGACGCGCGCGAGGTCGGCGGCGAGCGCGGCGATGGCGGCCGGCGTGACGCCGCACACCTCCGCGGCGCGATCGAGCGTCCACTCCTCGGCCGCGGCCAGGTACGCGTCGAGGTCGTCGACGAGGGGCTCGACCGCGCTCCGCTCGACGAGGTCGGCCGCGAACAGCTCGCGGGCGACCGCGAGCGCGAGCGCGACGTCGGTGCCGGGTCGCACCGCGAGGTGCACGTCGGCGCTGCGTGCGAACCCGGTGCGGCGCGGGTCGACGACGACGAGCTTCGCGCCGCGATCTTGCGCGCGGCGCACGAGCGGCGGGAAGTGCGTGTTGGCGATCGCCGGGTTCGCGCCCCACACGAGCACGAGCCCCGCGTGCTCCACGTCGAACGGATCGGCCGACGGCATGGCGTCGAACATCCACTCGTAGGCCGCGGCGTGCGTCGCCGCGCAGATCGTGTCGAGCACGTACGACGCTCGCAGCCGACCGAAGAAACGATCCGGGAGCACGGTCTGCAGCGCCGGAGCCGACGAGCTGTAGAGGTAGGGCACGATCGACGCGGGTCCTGACCGGTCGATCGCGTCGCGCATGCGCGCCACGACGAGGTCGAGGGCTTCGTCCCACGACGCGGCCTGGAACTCACCCGCGCCCTTCGGCCCCGTCCGCACGAGCGGCGTGAGCACGCGTTCGGGCGCGTACACACGCCGCGCGTGGTGCTTCACCTTCTGGCAGATGAAGCCGGCGGTGAGCGGGTTGCCGGGCGCGGCGTCGACGGTGGTGATCCGGCCGTCGACGACCTCGACTGCGAGCGAGCAGGTGTCGGGGCAGTCGAGCGGACACGTCGTGGTGTGCACCCCGTCGACCCCGGTCATCCCATGAGTGTGCCCGTCAGCTGAGCAAGCCGAGGTCGGCGACCGCGTCGCGCTCCTCGGCGAGCTCGGCGACGGTCGCGTCGAGGCGGGCCCGGGAGAACGGATCGAGGTCGAGACCGGGCACGATCGACCACTCGCGGGCGGCGGTCGTGCACGGGAACGACGAGATGAGCCCCTCGGGCACGCCGTAGGAACCGTCGGAGCACACGGCCATGCTCACCCAGTCGTCGGCGGGGGTCCCGTGCACCCAGTCGTACACGTGCGCGATCGCCGCGTTCGCGGCCGACGCCGCCGACGACGACCCGCGCGCCTCGATGATCGCCGCGCCGCGCTGCTGCACCGACGGGATGTACGTGGACTCGATCCATTCCTGGTCGCCCACCAGCTCGGCCGCGTTCTTCCCGTTCACCGACGCGTGGAACAGGTCGGGGTACTGCGTCGCCGAGTGGTTGCCCCAGATCGTCATGCGGGTGACCGCAGTGACTGGCACCCCGAGCTTCGCAGCGAGCTGCGCCTTCGCGCGGTTGTGGTCGAGGCGGGTCATGGCGGTGAACCGCTCGCGCGCGATCGACGGCGCGTTGTTCATCGCGATGAGGCAGTTCGTGTTCGCGGGGTTGCCGACGACGAGGATGCGGACGTCGTCGGCGGCGCCGGCCGCGAGCGCCTTGCCCTGCGTCGTGAAGATCGCGCCGTTCGCCTCGAGCAGGTCCTTGCGCTCCATCCCCTTGGTGCGGGGCCGGGAGCCCACGAGCAGCGCGTAGCTCACGCCGTCGAACGCGGCGTGGGCGTCGTCGGTGGCGACGATCCCGGCGAGGAGCGGGAAGGCGCAGTCGTCGAGCTCCATCGCGACGCCGCCGAGCGCGGGCAGCGCCGGCGTGATCTCGAGCAGGTGCAAGATGACCGGCTGGTCCTTGCCGAGCAGATCGCCGTTGGCGATGCGGAACAGCAGGCTGTAGCCGATCTGCCCGGCAGCTCCGGTGACTGCGACACGGACGGGTTCGGTCACGGTGGCCTCCTCGCGCGACGGCGCGCACTGCGCCGGGACGGCGCTCGACGCTAGCCGTGTGCCGTCGCGGGCGCCGAAGCGACGAGGTCGAGCAGGATGCGCCGCGCCTCGGTGAGCTCGGCGATGCGATCACCCGCTCCGTCCACCGTGCCACCGTGGTCGGGGTGCGCCTCGCGCAGCATCCGACGGAAGCGCCGGTTCACGTCGTCGCGCTCCACCTCGGTGCCCGCCCGCAGCCCGAGCACCTCCTTGGCCCAGCGCTCCTCCGGCGCGACGCCGACCCAGGGCGTCTCCTCGGCGGGCGCGCCCGGCTGCCACGGGATCCCGGACGCGGCCGGGACCACCACGTGGTCGCCGGCGACGCGCCGCACGGTGACGCCGGCCGCGAGCGCGAAGCCGTGGCGCCGCGACGCGCGTCCGATGACCCGCAACGCTTCGACTCGTTGGGCGCGTGGGAGGGCGGCCGCCGCCATCACCGCGCCGATGATCTGGGGCACCGGCGCGCCGTGCACGTCGAGCTCGACCACCAAGACACCGTCCTCGCCGACGATGCGGTGTCGCGACCGGTCCAGCCCGTGCACGTCGGTCTGGAGCCGGTAGCGCAGCGCGATCCGAGGGATGTCGATCCCGTCGCGCGCGTCGTCGAGCAGGCGCGCGAGGGCGTCGAGCTGGTCGTCGTCGAGGGCGTGCCGGTGCTCGGCGACGACGGCGCCCAACAGCGCGGCGCCGTGCGCGGGTCCGGTCATCGGCAGGTAGGAGGAGCCCACGGCCACGCGCCGCGTCGGCATGTGCCGACGGGTGTGGCGCACGACGAGCTCGGCCAGCAGCACGGGTCCTCCGCGAGGTCTTCGGAACCACCAGCCTGCCGGACGGCCGCCCGGTTCGGCGAGGCGCGGCGTCAGCGAGCGGCGGCGACGAGCACGACGGTGGCGGCATACACCGCGGCGAACACCGCACCGATCGCCCACAGCTCCGGGCGTGAGAACACCGGCGAGGTCGTGCGCACGAGGCCGCACGACGTGCACCGCTCGGCGCCGTCGGGCACGGGCGTGCCGCACAGCGTGCACGTGGCGCCGACCCCTTCGGCACCCGGAACGGGACCTGCGGGAACCGTCATCGTGTCGCCCTCCGCTCCGCCGCTTCGACGACGCTGCGCATCAACATCGCGATCGTCATCGGACCCACGCCCCCCGGCACCGGTGCGAGCCAGCCCGCGACCTCGGCGACCTCGGGATCGACGTCGCCACGGATCCCCGCCTCGGTGCGCGTGATGCCGACGTCGAGCACCGCGGCACCCGGTCGCACCATGTCGGCAGTGATCAGTCCCGCCCGCCCGGTCGCGGCGACGAGGATGTCGGCCTGCTGGGTGTACTCGGGCAGGAAGTTCGTGCCGGTGTGGCACTGCGTGACCGTCGCGTTCGCGTTCGGCTCCTTCAGCGACAGGAGCATCGAGAGCGGTCGACCCACCGTGGGGCCGCGACCGACGATCACCACGTGACGCTGCTCGATCGGGACCTTGAAGCGCGCGAGCAGCTCGACGATGCCGAGCGGCGTGCCCGGTCGTGGGTGACCGTGCGTGCCGAGCGCGAGATGGCCGAGGTTCGTGGGGTGCAGGCCGTCGGCGTCCTTCGCCGGATCGACCGCCATGATGATCTCGGAGTAGTCGAGGTGCGCGGGCACCGGGTACTGCACGAGGAACCCGTCGATCGCCCGATCCGCGTTGAGCCGCGCGATGAGCGCGAGCACGTCGTCGCGCGACGCGTCGGCCGGGAGGTCGTGCCGGAAGGACGCGATGCCGACGTCGGCGCACGCCTTGTGCTTGTTGCGCACGTACACGTGGCTGCCGGCGTCGTCGCCGATGAGCACCGTGGCGAGTCCGGGGACGACGTCGCGCGCCTGCAGACCGGCGACGCGCTCGCGCAGCTCGTCCTTGATCTCCGCTGCGGTGCCCTTGCCGTCGAGGATCGTGGCGGTCACGGGTGCTCGTTTCGCATGCGCATCGTGGGCGGGGTCAATGGAGGAAGTGACGCTCGCCGGTGAAGACCATGGCGAGGCCGAGCTCATCGGCGCGCGCCACGACGTCGTCGTCGCGCATCGCGCCACCGGGTTGGACGACGGCGGCGACGCCCGCCGCGGCGGCCGCCTCGACCCCGTCGGGGAACGGATAGAACGCGTCGGACGCGCACGCGCCACCCGCGGCGCGCCCGGCGGCCTTCTTCGCGGCGATCTCGCCCGACTCGACGCGGTTCTGCTGACCCGCGCCGATGCCGACCGCCTGGCCGTCCTTCACGAGCACGATCGCGTTCGACTTCACGTGACCGCAGATCCGCCACGCGAGCTCGAGGTCGCGCCACTGCTCCGCGGTGGGTGCGGCCTTGGTGACGACCCGCCACGCGTCGCGCCCGGCGGCGAAGTGGTGCGGCTCCTGCACGAGGAACCCACCCGAGATCGGGCGGAAGTCGAGCCCGCTGCGCTCGGGGTGGCGCGCCTCCAACAGCCGCGTGTTCTTGCGCTTCGCCCGCAGCGCGTCGAGCACGCCGTCGGCATAGCCGGGCGCGATCACGACGTCGGCTTGGGGGCCCGCGACCATGCGCTCGGCGGTCGCCGCGTCGATCGGGTGGTTCAGCGCGACGATCCCGCCGAACGCGGAGCGCTCGTCGCACTCGAGCGCGCGCTGGTACGCCGACGCGAGGTCGTGGGAGAGGGCGACCCCGCACGGGTTGGCGTGCTTGATGATGGCGCAGGCGGGCTGGTCGCCGAGGTCGTGGACGAGCTGCCACGCGGCCTCGGTGTCGTAGAGGTTGAGGTACGACAGCGCGAGGCCGCTGTGCAGCACGACGTCGTCCCACCAGCTCGTGGTGCCGCGCCGCCGGTAGCGCGCCGCGTGCTGGTGCGGGTTCTCGCCGTAGCGCAACACCTCGTCGGTGCGTTCGAGCGCGACGACGAGGTGGCGCGGGAGCGTTTCGTCGGTCTGGAGCCACTGCACGATCGCGGCGTCGTAGGCGGCGGTGTGCGCGAACGCTTCGAGCGCGTACGCCCGCCGGGTCACCGCGCTCACCGATCCGCCGTGGTCGCGGAGCTCGGCGAGCAACGGTTCGTACTGCGCGGGGCTCGTGACGATGGTGACCCACGCGTGGTTCTTCGCGGCCGCGCGCACCATCGTGGGGCCACCGATGTCGATCGTCTCGATGTCGGGGCGCTCCAGGAACGGGTAGAGGTTCGACACGACGAGCTGGAACGGCGCGATGCCGTGCGTCTCGAGGTCGGCGCGGTGCGACTCCTTGCCGAGATCGGCGAGGAGCCCGCCGTGGATCGCGGGATGCAACGTGACGACGCGGTGGTCGAGCATCTCGGGAGAACCCGTGACCGCTTCGACCCGCGTCACCGGCACGCCCGCGGCTTCGATCGCGGCGGCGGTCCCGCCCGACGACACGAGCTCGACACCCAGCGCGTGGAGTCCCTGCGCGAGCTCGGGCAGCCCGGCCTTGTCGAAGACCGAGAGCAACGCCCGACGAACCGGCACCGGCTGGTCGTTCGTGCTCATCGCGGTAGCTCCAGCGCGCCGCTCACGACGCGCGCCAGCACGTCGGGGTAGAGGCGACGTTCCACTTCTTTGATCCGCTCGTGCAGCGACTCGGTGGTGTCGCCGTCGACCACGGCGACCGCTTCCTGCGCGACGATCGGACCGTCGTCGACCTCCACGGTCGCGACGTGCACGGTGCATCCCGTGACCTTGACCCCCGCGCCGAGCGCGTCGACCACCGCGTGCGCGCCGCGGAACGCGGGGAGCAGCGACGGGTGCGTGTTCAGGATGCGGCCCTGGTACGCGTCGAACACCGGCTTGTCGAGCACGGTCATGAACCCCGCCATCGCGACCAGGTCGACCGCGTGCGCCGCCAATGCGTCGACGACGCGGTGCGTGTACGCGAGTCGATCGAACCCGGCGCCGAACGAGTCGCGCTCGACGAGCTCGGTCGCGACGCCGGCGCGCTCCGCGATCTCGAGTGCCCCGCACGGCCGGTCGGAGAGCACGACGACGACCGGCAGGGCCCGGTCCAGCATCGACTGCAGGATCGTTCCACCGCCCGATGCCAGGACTCCGACCCGCATGGTTCGGAACCTACTCCAGCCCCCTCCCGGCCGCCCCGGCCGGGATCCCCGTCTTCACGCGCCCGACATGTTCGACTCTTCGCGACCCGATCCCGGAGGCTCCGCCATGTCGATGCTGCCCGGAACTCCCAGCGGTCCGACCGCTCCCGAGCCTTCCCGCCGCTCCATCACGCCGCCGTGGGAGGGCTGGCGGGCGGCCGAGCGCGGCACGCCGTGGGGCAGCCACGCGCTCGCTGCCGCGGGCGGCGTCCTCGTCGTCGCCGGGATCGCGGTGCTCGGCATCGACCGGCTCGCCGACTCCGGCTCGGGCACGCTCGGCGCCACGCTGAGTCTGCTGCTCGTGGCCGGCGCACTCTTGGTGCTCCAGGTGGTGCCGCCGGTCTTCGCTGCCGGCGCGATCGCCGTCGTCGCGCTCGGAGTGCCCGTCGGCGCCGCGTTCGCCGTGATCCCCGAGGTCGACGAGGCGAGCGAGCTACGCGCGTTCTTCGCGCTCGCGATCCTCGGCTGGCTCGCGTGCCTCTTCTTCTTCGGCTCGCGCGGACGTCCGGTCCTCGCCGGCCTGGTGCTGTTCGCAGTGTGGGGGTGGTTCGTGCTCGAGGTCGACGAGTGGGGCGCGAGCCCGACGGTCGCCGACCCGTTCGGCGTGACCGTGCCGTTCGACGACGGCTCCGACGACTTCTCGTTCGACGAAGAATTCGACGACGACTTCGGCTCCGACTTCGACTCAGGGTTCGACGACGACTTCGGACCGGCGCCTGTCGAGCCCGAGGACAACGCGCTGCAGGTCGGTCTGGTGTCGGCCGGCTTCGCCGCGCTCTACCTCGTCACGCTCGCCCGCCTCGACGTCGCCCGCCGTCGCGGCCTTGCGACCGCGTTCGTGATCCCCGGCATCGCCGCGCTCGTCGTGGCGGTGACCGCGCTCGGCGGCGAGCTCGACTCGGCGCTCGGCGCGGGTGTGCTCGCCGCGATCGGCGGCGTGCTCCTGCTGTACGTCGGCACGGTCGGGCGGCGGCGGTTCACGATCTGGTTCGGCGCTGCGATGGCAACCGTCGGCGCGCTGTTGGTCGCGGGCGACATCACGGATCCGAACGTCGATCTGTTCGGCAGCGGCGAGGGCGTCGACCTCGTCGGGTTCGGCGTGGCGGTGGCAGTGCTCGGCGCGATCGTCGTGCTGGCCAGCGAACCGCTCCGGCGTCTGCTCGGCGAACCCGAACGCGGCGACGAACCGATCGCCACTCCACCAAGTGTCACTGAACCCCCACCAGCGGTGGGTGAGTGACACCTGCTCGATTCGGTCAGCGACCGGCGAGGACGTCGGCCATCATCCCGCCGATCTCGGTGGGGTTCTTGCCGACGCGACACCCGGCGGCTTCGAGCGCCTCGATCTTCGCGGCCGCGGTGCCCTTCGAGCCCGAGATGATCGCGCCCGCGTGGCCCATCTTCTTGCCCGGCGGCGCGGTCTGGCCCGCGATGTACGACACGACCGGCTTCGTCATCGACGCCTTGATGTAGTCGGCCGCTTCCTCTTCGGCGGAGCCGCCGATCTCGCCGATCATGATCACGGCTTCGGTGTCGGGGTCGGCCTGGAACGCGGTGAGGCAGTCGATGAACGACGTGCCCGGCACGGGGTCGCCGCCGATGCCGACGCAGGTGGTCTGGCCGATGCCCTGCTGCGTGAGCTCGTGCAACGCTTGGTACGTGAGCGTGCCGGAGCGACTCACGATTCCGACGGGTCCGCCGGGCATCGCGATCTCGCCGGGCGTGATGCCGATGTTGCACTTGCCGGGTGAGATGACCCCCGGGCAGTTCGGTCCGAGCAGGCGCGTGTTCGGGAAGTCGCGCCGCAAGCGGTTGTAGAACTGCGCCTCGTCGTGCGCGGGCACCCCTTCGGTGATCACGACGATGAACTCGATGCCCGCCTCGGCGGCTTCGAGCACCGCGTCGCGCACGCCGGGCGCGGGGATGAAGATGCACGACGCGTTCGCGCCGGTGGCGTCTCGCGCGGCGGCGACGTCGGCGAAGATCGGCACACCGTCGACGTCGGTGCCCGCCTTCTTCGGGTTCGTGCCCGCGACGACCTGCGTGCCGTAGGCCCGGTTGCGCAGCCCGTGGAACCGGCCCTGGCTGCCGGTGAGGCCCTGGTAGACGACCTTGGTGGTCTCGTCGACGAAGATGCTCACGGTTCGTTCCTTCGGTGCGTCGTGGTCAGCGGGCGGCGAGCTCGACCGCGGTGCGCGCGGCGTCGAGCATCGTGGGACGGGAGATGAGACGGTCCGACTCGTGCTCGGCGATGATCGCCCGGCCCGCTTCGGCGTTCGTGCCGTCGAGTCGGATCACGATCGGCGCGCGCACCTCGACGCGTCCGAGCGCCTCGACGATGCCGGTAGCGACCTCGTCGCAGCGGGTGATGCCGCCGAAGATGTTGACGAGGATCGCGCGCACGTTGTCGTCGGAGTTGATGACCTCGACCGCGTTCGCGAGCAGGTCGGCGCCCGCGCCGCCGCCGACGTCGAGGAAGTTCGCCGCGCTGCCGCCGACTTGGTTCACGATGTCGAGCGTGCTCATCACGAGGCCCGCACCGTTGCCGATGATGCCGACGCTGCCGTCGAGGCCGATGTAGTTGAGGCCCTTCTCCTTCGCGAGCTGCTCGCGCTCGTCGAGCACCTGCGTCGCCGCGTACTCCTCCCACTCCGGATGGCGGAAGTCGGCGTTCTCGTCGAGCGTGACCTTGGCGTCGAGCGCGTGCACCTTGCCCTCGGGCGTGAGGATCAACGGGTTGATCTCCACGAGGTCGGCGTCGCCGTCGACGTACGCGGTGTACAGCTGCAACAAGATGGCGACCGCGCCGTCGGTCGCCGCCGGGTTCAGCTGCGCGCGCTCGACCCACTCGCGACACGCTGCTTCGGTCAGCCCCTCGACCGGGTCGATGTGGATGCGCGCGATCGCGTCGGGGTTCTCCTCGGCGACGGTCTCGATCTCGACACCGCCCTGCGCGCTCAGCATCCCGAGGTGCTGCTTCGCGCCGCGGTCGAGCGTGAACGACGCGTAGTACTCCTCGGCGATGTCGGACGCGTGCTCGATCCAGAGCCGCTTCACCACGTGGCCGCGGATGTCGAGGCCGAGGATGTTGCCGGCGTGCGTGCGCGTCTCGGCCGCGTCGTTGGCGAGCTTGATGCCGCCCGCCTTGCCGCGCCCGCCCACGAGGACCTGCGCCTTCACCACCACCGGGTAGCCGACCCGATCCGCGGCGGCGACGGCGTCGTCGACCGTGTCGACCGGCTCACCGGCGGACACGGGGATGCCGTAGCGCGCGAACAGCTGCTTCCCCTGGTACTCGAACAGGTCCACGAACGCTCCTCGTGACGATTCGGTCGGTCGGCTACGACGCCGCGGCGCGCTCGCGGTCGTCGAGCGCGCCCTCCAGCCAGCCGGTGATTGTGTCGAGCGGGGCGCCGGGCGTGAAGATCTCCGCCACGCCCGCGCGCTTCAGCTCGTCGATGTCGGGACCGGGGATGATGCCGCCCGCGAACACGATGACGTCGTCGAGGCCGCGCTCGCGCACCCGCTCCACGACCTTCGGGATCAGCGTCATGTGCGCACCCGACAGCAACGACAGCCCGATCGCGTCGGCGTCTTCTTGGAGCACCGCTTCCGCGACCTGTTCGGGGGTCTGGAAGAGCCCGGTGTAGACGACCTCGAACCCCGCGTCGCGCAGTGCTCGGGCGATCACCTTCGCTCCTCGATCGTGACCGTCGAGACCGGGTTTGGCGATGACGACGCGGTAGCGTCGCAGCATCCCCTTCCTCCCCGCCGTCGGCTCCGGGCCGGCAGCGGGCGACACCCTAGCCAGCGGCCGCGAACGTCGGCCAACGGCGCGCCGGAGGGGACCACACCCATGAGGACCGCCCGGCAACGCAAGTCCGACGCCAAGCTGATCGCCGCGACCGCGGCCCTGATCGTCGTGCTCGGCAGCGTGATCGCCGCCGGCATCTACGTCGCGACCACGAGCGGCGACGCCGACGCGTGCGGCATCTACAACGCCGGCTTCGCCAGCGCGCTGGCCGAGGAGCACGAAGATGCGCCGTCGCCGCCGCTGTCGGGGGGCGGGAGCTGCAGCTTCATCCTCGCGGTCGACGGCGGCACGCTCGTGGCGGTGAAGCCCACGATGACCGTCGACGGCGAGGAGTGCGGCCTCGTGTGGCGCGACAACGACGACGCGTTCCGCTGCGGCGACGCGATGGTCACCCTCGACGAGGTCGACCGCTACCCCACGTCGATCCTGACCGCCGGCGAGTTCGAAGGCGACTTCATCATCGACCTGCGCGACGACCCGGACACCCCGCTGCCGACCGGCTGAGCGGCGTTCAGACGCGCGCGAGCGGAGCCCACGCGAGCAGCAGTCGCTTCTCGCCGACGTCGGGGAAGCGCACGATCGCCTCGGCCTTGTCGCCGCTGCCTTCGATGTCGATGATCACGCCTTCGCCGAACTTGTCGTGGCGGACGTCGTCGCCGATGCGCAACCCGAGCTGATCGGCGCCGCGCGCGCCGCTCGGCGCGGTGGACGCGGCGAGCGAACTCGGATCGCGGTCGCGCCGGACCGCCGCGGCGACCACCGCTTCCCGGTGACCGCCGAGCCCGCGACCACGACGACGCGTCGACGACCGCTCGGTGCCGACGCTGTCGTAGAGGTGCTCGGGGATCTCGTCGAGGAACCGGCTCGGCGGGTGGTAGTCGGTCGCGCCGAACAACGTGCGGCTCCACGCGTGCGACAAGTACAGGCGCTGCTCGGCGCGCGTGATCCCCACGTAGCAGAGTCGGCGTTCCTCTTCGAGCTCTTCGGGGTCGCCGAGGCTGCGGAAGTGCGGGAACACGCCGTCTTCGAGACCGAGCAGGAACACGACCGGGAACTCGAGCCCCTTCGCCGAGTGCAGGGTCATGAGCGTGACCGAGCTCTGCTCGGGATCGGTCTCGTCCATGTCGGTGACGAGCGAGATGCCTTCGAGGAACGCCTGGATGCGCGCGAGCCCTTCGGGCACGACCACCGGCGGCACCGAGATCGTGCCGTCGTCGCCGGGCTCACCCACGCCCACCCCGCCGATCGCGGCAAGGCCGCTCAGGTCGCCGTGGTCGATCTGCTCGTCGAACTCCTTGCACACCCCCACGAGCTCTTGCAGGTTCTCGATGCGGCCCTGCGCCTCCACCGACCGTTCCGACTCGAGCTCGGCGACGTAGCCGGTGCGGTGCAGGATCGCCTCGATCGTGGCACCGATGCCTTCGCGCGCGACGTCTTCGAGCTCGCCGAACAGCTCGAGCAGGTCGCGCAGACCGCCGAGCGCCTTCCCCGACACGCCCGCCATCCCGGCCGCTTCCACCGCTTCGCGGAACGTGACGCCCATCGCCTTCGCGTACGCGTCGACCTTGGCGATGCTCGTGTCGCCGACCCCACGCCGCGGCGTGTTGACGATCCGCTTCCAGCTCACCTCGTCGTCGGGGTTCACGAGCGCGCGCAGGTACGCGAGCGCGTCTTTCACTTCGCGCCGGTCGTAGAACTTCACGCCGCCGAACACGCGGTACGGGATGCCCGCGCGCACCAACGTCTCCTCCACCACGCGGCTCTGCACGTTGGTGCGGTAGAAGACGGCGACGTCGCCGAACCGGTATCCCTCCTGGTCGGTGAGGTGCGCGATCTGCTGCACCACGTAGGCCGCTTCGTCGTGCTCGTCGTCGGCCTCGTAGCGCACGATCGGCTCGCCGCCGTCGCGGTCTGTCCACAGCACCTTCGGCTTGCGCGCCGCGTTGTTCGCGATCACCGCGTTGGCCGCGTCGAGGATCTTCTGCGAGCTGCGGTAGTTCTGGTCGAGCACCACGATCGTGGCCTCGGGGTACTCCTCCTCGAACCGCATGATGTTCCGAAAGTCGGCCCCGCGGAACTTGTAGATGCTGTTGTGCGTGACGATCCCGTCGGCGACGAAGTTGTGCGTGCGCTCCACGTCGAGGTCGTAGACGCGGGCCGACCGGTCGATGCGCTCCACGCTCGTGACGACGTCGAACCGCCCATCCTCGTCGACCATCACCATGCCCGGCCGCACTGACGCTGCCGGCATGAACGGCAACGAGTTCGCCACCGGCACGGACTCGTTCGCCGCGAGCCTCGCGACGCAGCGAACGTGCACCGGCAACACCGATTGGATGCGCTGCACCGTCTCCGCGATCACGCCCATGTCAGCGTTCGCGGTCTCGAACCGCCACCCCTCGGACCCCCGCCGCGCCGGGCGCACGCTCAACCCGATCGACTCCAACGCCTCGCGCCCGTCGTCGTCGTAGCCGAACAACGAGATCCGGTGCATCGGCGTTCGCCCCCGCCGATCACCACACAGCACCACCTTCAACTCGCGTCGCTGACGCCGGCCCGCGCGCTCGCGATGCGGTGACCCCGAACCGATCCACCCCGCGAAGTGGACGTGGTCGGGGGTGGAGAGCAGGGACCGACCGCTCGCGAGGTCGATGGCGACGAGCTCGTGAGCTTCGGACTCGTGGGTGCGGACGACGGTGGCGGGTCGGAAGTCGCCGCTGCCGTAGCACGAGAGGACGCGATCGCCGACCTGCACCCGTTCGATGGGGAGCTCACGACCGTCGGCCATGCGAATCGGCGTGCCGGCGACGAGGCACTGATCATGGTCGCCGACGACCATGAGGCTGCGGTGCTCCTTGGTGAGCATCCGCACGATCTCCCACTGGGCGAGGTTCGTGTCCTGGAACTCGTCGACCATCACGTGGCGGAAGCGGTCTTGCCAGCGCTCCAACGCCGACGGGTGCTCGCGGAACAAGCGCACGATGAGCGTGAGCAGGTCGTCGAAGTCGACGGCCGACGCGTCCGCGAGTCGGCGCTGGTACTCCGCGTAGACGTCGGCCAGGCGCTTCTCGGCGGGACCCGCGGCGCGATCGGCGAGCATCGCGGGTGAGATCAGCTCGTTCTTGAGCGCGGAGATCTGCGCGTGCAGCGCACGCGCCGGGTAGCGCTTCGGATCCAGGTTGAGGTCGCGCCGCACCCAGTCGGTGAGCCGCTGCGCATCCGACTGGTCGTAGATCGTGAACGACGACCGGTAGCCGAGCAGGCTCGACTCGCGCCGCAGGATCCGGGCGCACGCGGCGTGGAACGTGGACACCCACATGCGCCGTGCCACCGGACCGACGAGCTGCGCGACCCGGTCTTGCATCTCGGACGCGGCCTTGTTGGTGAACGTGATCGCGAGCACCTGGAACGGCGACGCGAACCGCTGCTCGACCAGGTAGGCGAGCCGGTGGGTGAGCACCCGGGTCTTCCCCGACCCCGCCCCCGCGACCACCAGCACCGGCCCCGGCGGGAGCGTGACCGCCTCGTACTGGGCGGGGTTCAAACCCTGCGCGATCGCGCTCTCCCGTCGGCTCTCCGCACGCGCGGCAGGGGCTTCCGGGACGTCATCCATGGTCGAGCCATCGTACCGGCGCCCTGCGACAACACCGCACACATGTTCGGGGTCGCGTCACTCCCCCGCGGTGCCGTCGAGCAGCTCGCGCGTCGCGTCCGCGTGCCCCGCGTGACGCGCGGTCTCGTTGCACAAGTGCAGCAGCACAAACTCGATCGACAGGGCGTCGGCGTGGCAGGAGACTGACCGGCGTGCGCGCGCGGATGCACCCGGACGAGATCGACGTGAGCGAGGAGCTGGTCCGGCGCCTCCTCGACGAGCAGATGCCGGAGCTGTCGGCGCGTCG
>DASUMP010000224.1:0-2138 GCA_036277635.1 Acidimicrobiia bacterium
CGCGTTGCGGGTCGCGATCGCGAGATCGAACGCGCTGGCGCGGGGACCACCATCGAACGCGGTCGCATCACTGAAACCGGCCGGGTCGTTGAACGTGCTGTCGCGCATGCCCATGCGTCGCGCGGCGACGTTCATCGCGTCCGCGAAGCTCTCGACGCTGCCAGCGGTCTGCTCGGCGATCGCGTACGACGCGTCGTTGCCGGAGAGCAGCATGACGATGGCGAGGAGGTCGGCGAAGCGCCATTGCTCGCCCGGTTGCAGCCGGATCGGGTTGTCGGCGCTGGCTTGCACACCCGCGGCCCGTGCGCTGACGGTCACCATCGCGTCGGGTGCGTACCGCTCCATCGCGACGAGGGCGGTGACGATCTTCGCGGTGCTGGCCGGGGGGACCGCGTCGTGCACGTTCTTGCCGGCGATCACCTCGCCGGTGTCGGCGTCGACGACGATCCACGCCTTGGGCTCGGCCGACTGGGGCCCGGTCTGGGCTCCCGCGGGCACCGCCGCGGTCGCGGCGAGCAGGAGGCCGGCGCCGAACGCGATCGCGCAGCGAAGGATCCGGTGGCACGGGTGCGACATGACCGGTCCAGGGTAGGCGGGTCCACCGCGCGCGCCGGGGAACGAGCGCCCGGAATCGACTCGGATCCACGGCTGCGCCCGTGCGAGGATGGCGGCGATGGGACGGATCTCGCGACGCATCGGCGCAATCGAGGAGTCGGCGACCCTCGCGGTCGACGCCAAGGCCAAGGCGTTGCGCGCCGCCGGCGAAGCCGTCATCGGCTTCGGAGCCGGTGAACCCGACTTCCCGACCCCGGCGCACGTCGTCGACGCCGCGGTGGCGGCGGCCCGCGACCCGCGCTACCACCGCTACAGCCCGACGCCGGGTCTCCCGGAGCTGCGCGCCGCGATCGCGGAGAAGACGCGCCGCGACTCGGGTTTCGTCGTCGACGCGAGCCAGGTGCTCGTGACCAACGGCGGGAAGCACGCGGTGTTCAACACCTTCCAGACGCTGCTCGACCCCGGTGACGAAGTGCTCCTGCCGGCGCCCTACTGGACGACGTATCCCGAGGCGATCACGCTCGGGGGCGGAACGCCGGTGCCGCTCGCGACCACCGAGGCAGATGGCTTCCGGGTCACGCTCGACCAGCTCGACGCCGCGTGCACCGAGCGGACGAAGGCGCTGCTGTTCGTGTCGCCGAGCAACCCGACGGGCGCCGTCTATCCGCCCGACGAGGTGGCCGCGATCGGTGAGTGGGCGGTGCGGCGCGGCCTGTGGGTCGTCACCGACGAGATCTACGAGCACCTGACGTTCGGTGCGCACGAGTTCGCGTCGATCGCCACGCTCGTTCCCGACCTGCGCGACCGGTGCGTCGTGCTCAACGGAGTCGCGAAGACCTACGCGATGACCGGCTGGCGGGTCGGATGGATGATCGGACCCCCCGACGTGATCGCGGCAGCGTCGAACTTCCAATCGCACTCGACGTCGAACGTCGCGAACGTCTCGCAAGTCGCCGCGCTGGCGGCGGTGAGCGGCGATCTCGCTGCGGTCGCCGAGATGCGCGCCGCGTTCGAACGTCGCGGTGCGCTCATGCACGGCATGCTGGCCAAGATCCCCGGTGTCACCTGCTTGGAACCGCAGGGCGCGTTCTACTGCTTCCCGTCGTTCGCAGGGGTGCTCGGCAAGGAGCTCGCGGGCGCCCGGGTGCGCACGTCACTCGAGCTGTGCGAGGTCTTGTTGGAGCACGCGAAGGTCGCGATCGTTCCCGGCGAGGCGTTCGGTGCGCCCGGCTACGCGCGCTTGTCCTTCGCGCTCGGCGACGACGACCTCGGCGAAGGCGTGCGCCGCATCGCCGAGCTGCTGGAGACGGCTCGATGACGCGCGTGCTCGTCGCCGAGCCGCTCGCGACGCGCGGTCTCGACGCCCTGCGGGACGCCGGCTTCACCGTCGACGAACGGATCGGCCTGTCGCCCGCGGAGCTCTGCGACGCGGTGCGCGGCGCCGCCGCCCTCATCATCCGCTCCGCCACGCGCGTCGACGCGGAGGTCCTCGAGGCCGGCACCGATCTGGTGGTCGTGGGCCGCGCGGGCATCGGGCTCGACAACGTCGACGTCGCGGAGGCGACCCGCCGCGGCGTCATGGT
>DASUMP010000225.1:0-2301 GCA_036277635.1 Acidimicrobiia bacterium
CGCGGTGCTCGTGTTCCTCCGCCACTTCGGTTGACTGCACTGCCGCGAGCACGTCGCGCAGTTGCGCGACGCCAGCGACACCATCGCCGAGCGCGGCGCCGAGATCGTCGCGATCGGCACCGGCGACGCCAGCTACGCGGCTGCGTTCGTCCGCGACGAGCGCATCGAGTTCCCGGTGCTCGTCGACGACGACGGCGACGCCGCCCGTCTCGCGTCCGTGCCCACCGCGTCGTGGGCGCGGCTCCTCGGTCCGTCGACCTGGCGCGCGAGCGTCGCGACGCTGCGCCGCGGTCACCGCGTGCACGCACCGGGCGCCCGGCCTGCCCAGCTCGGCGCGACGTTCGTGGTCGGCCCAGGTCCGGTGCTCCACTACGAGCACCTCGACCCCGATTCGGTCACCCACGCCCCCATCGCGTCGATCCTCGCCGCGATCCCGTCGTGAAAAACGGCGCGCGGCACTCGCCGCGCGCCGTTCCCTCCGCGACTACTCGACCGCGCTGGGCCCGCCGCAGCTGGGGTACCGCAGATCCGCGAGCACGGCGGGCACGCCGGCGTCGCGTGCGGACTCTCGGATCGCCTTTCCGAGCCGGTCGAACGGCACCTCGCCCTCGGTGCCCTCCTCGGGGTCGGGCGTGAGGTACACGAAGCAGAACCCCACTCCGTGGGACTGCGTGCCGCCGTGCGCGTTGTCGGCGATCGCACCGGCCGGTGCCGCTCCGAGCACCCCCAGAGCGGCGACCGCGGTGAGCATCATGAGTAGGCGTCGTGCCATGGAGATCCTCCCCACTCCATCCAGAGGCCGAAAATTGTGCGGCCGCGGCACGCGATTCGTCAAGTGGTGGTGGCGGCGCCGTCTTCGCGCAGCTTGTGCTTCATCACCTTGCCGGTGGCGTTGCGCGGGAGCTCGTCGACGAAGCGGATCACGCGGGGGCGCTTGTAGTCGGCGAGGCGCTCGGCGCAGAACTCCTGGAGCGCCTCGATCGTCGGTGACGCGCCCGGCTTCGCGACCACCCACGCGCCGACGTCTTCGCCGAGTACCGGGTGCGGGACGCCGACCACCGCGGCTTCCTGTACGTCGGGGTGCTCGAGGATCACCGCTTCCACGTCGGTCGCGTAGATGTTGTTTCCGCCGCGGATGATCATGTCCTTGATGCGACCGGCGATGTAGATGAAGCCGTCGTCGTCGGTGTACGCGAGGTCGCCGCTGCGCAGCCACCCGTCGTCGGTCCAGGTCCGATCGGTCGCGTCGTCGTCCTTGTAGTACTCGCGCTGCTTGCCGGGGAGCCGGCACAACAGCTCACCCACCTCGCGCGGCGCGCATTCCACGTCGGTGGCGGGATCCACGATCTTCACTTCCATCGGCGGCATCGGCTTGCCGACCGATCCGATCCGGTTGCGGATCTCCTCCTTCGGCATGACGATGTACGCGGGTCCGGCTTCGGTGAGCCCGTAGCTGTTCGACACCGTTGCGTCGGGCATCTTGTCCTGGAGCGCGAGCAGTGTCGCGGGGGCGAGCGGCGCGCTCCCGATCGACACCGACATCGCGCACGACAGGTCGGCGGTGGCGAAGCGCGGGTGTGCAGTGATCAGCTCGGCCATCGCGGGGACGAGGAACACCATCATCGGTCGGTCGGCCTCCATCGCGTCGAACCAACGGTCGACGTCGAACTTCGGGAGGTAGAGGCCGCAGAGCCCCATCTTCATCGGGTTGTAGATGAACGCGATGCCGGCGAACGTGAACATCGGCGCGCCGTGCAGCCATGTCCGACCCGTCCACGTCGGCGCGTTGTTCGGGATCATCGCGACGTCGCGGTGGCGGACCGCCACTCCCTTCGGCAGTCCGGTCGTTCCCGAGGTGTACATGATGTCGGCGAGGTCGTCGCCGCCGACGTTCACTTGGAACTCGTCGCCGGCGCACGCGAGCGCGTCGTCCCAACCGTCGGCGTCGTCGCTCGCGCGACCGGTCGTGAGCGTGGCGGTCCACGACGGGACCGCGGTGCGCACCTCGCGCGTCGAAGCGAGCAGCGCGTCGCAGGTGATCTGCGCCGCGATCTCGGCGTGGCCGAGGATCGCGGCGAGCTCGCGAGTCGACAGGCGCGTGTTGGTGGGGACGGCGACGGCGCCCGCCTTGTGCACCGCGGCGTACGCCACGATCCAGCGAAGCGCTTCCTCGTTCGGGAGGTACACCGACACGCGGTCGCCCGGCGCGACGCCGCGCTCGACGAGCCAGCGGGCGACGCGGTTCGACTGCTCCTCCCACGCCGCGAAGGTCAGTGCCGCCGTGGCGTCGAGATCGCGGTA
>DASUMP010000226.1:0-4019 GCA_036277635.1 Acidimicrobiia bacterium
GATCGCGTGGGTTGCCGCGTCGAGCTGGTGCGTGCAGTGGTGGCGCGGATCGGTGACCGCGGCGACGGCGGTGAACCGTTCGGAGAGCGTCATCCCGGTCAGCTCGGCGAGGACAGCGGCCGCATCGGGGCACGTGCTCCACGGCCATCGGTGGGCCGACGCGCGGCACGCGGTCACCACGCGCTCGTCGTGGTCGAGCGTCACGACGAAGTGGTGGAAGTCGTCTTCGAGCGCGGCGACGACGCGACCCGGCGCGATCGTCGTGACGCGGATCCGGCGGCGGTACGCGTCGGCGTCGCGGGCGACCTCGGGCTCGGGGAACCGGGTCTCGTCCACCGCCGCATGCTCGCACGAAGGTGACGCCGACGTCGGGTCCGGGCCAGACTGACGCGAGCGATCCGGGGGGCCGGCGATGACGGTGATCGACAGCGACCAGCATCTCGTCGAGTACCGCGCCCTGTGGGCCGATCACATCGAGCCCGACTGCCGCGACGACGCGATCCGTCTCGACGACGACGCGACCGGCACCACCTACCTGCGCTGGCGTGACCAGACGCTCGGCGTCGCCGACGTCCAGACCCCCGGGGAGACCGATGCCATCGGGGAGCGCCGGCGTCGTATCCGCGCCGGCCTCGCGCCGCTCGTCCCCTACGACGACGCGCTCCCGGCCGACCATTGGAACCCGCGCGCCCGCGTCGGCGCGCTCGACACGATGGGCCTCGACGCCGCGGTCGTGTTCCCGAACTACGGGCTGCTGTGGGAGCGCCGTGTCGGGCGCGAGTCCCCACCCGCGATGCTCGCGAACATGTCGGCCTGGAACCGGTGGTGCGGGTCGGTCGTCACCGACAGCGACGGTCGGCTGCACCCGGTCGCGCACCTGGCCCTGCGCGATCCGGAGTGGGTCCTCGCCGAGTTGCACGCGCTGGAACGCCGCGGCGTGCGCCTCGCGATGGTCGCCCCTGCGCTCGTCGACGGGAAGCCGATGTCGCACCGCGATCACGACGACGTGTGGGCCGCGTTCGTCGACCACGGCGTCACGCCGGTGTTCCACGTTGCCGACCAGCCTCGGGTCTTCGACGACGCCTGGTACACCGACGACGGCGCTGAGCACCTCGTCAACGTGATCGAGTCGGTGTTCCTGTGGACGCCGGCCGCGCTCGCGTGCGCCGATCTCATCGTGAACGGCACGCTCGACCGCTTCCCGGCGTTGCGCATCGGGATCGTCGAGCTCAGTGCTGTGTGGGTCCCGATGTTCCTGATGATGCTCGACGGGGGTTGGGACTTCACCCGCCGCCTCAACGGATCGGTGCCCTACGAGCTCGCCCGACGACCGAGCGAGTACTTCCTGCAGCAGGTGCGCGTGTCGGCGTTCTCGTACGAGTTGCCGGCGCGCTTGACGCGCGACGTCGGCGACGTGTTCATGTGCTGCTCCGACTACCCCCATTCCGAAGGGACGGCGACCCCGATCGCCGACTACGGCGCACACGCGCGCCACGGCGTCACGCCCGCGTCGCACCCCGGTCTGTTCGGCGACAACGTGGCGTCGCTCCTCGCGCGATCGGACGCGACGTGAGCGCCGACGAGTCGGTCGAGTCGCCCGTCGACGGCCCGCCGCGCCACGACGTGCCGCGCGGCGGGCACAGCGGGTTCACGATCGTCGACGACCGCCAGGTGCACTACCTCATGTGGGGTCACCGCAGCGCGCCGCCCGTGGTGTGCCTGCACGGCGGCGGCCAGACCGCGTACATGTGGGAGGAGCTCGGCGCCGCGCTCGTCGATCGGTGCTTCGTCTTCGCGCCCGACCTACCCGCGCACGGCGACTCCGACATCGACCTCGCGGTCGCGGGCACCACGACCGGGCTCGATCGGCGCGCGCTCGCCGGTTCGATCGAAGAGACGCTCGACCACGTCGGGATCGACGACGCGGTCTTCGTCGGCGCGTCCCTCGGGGGCATCACCGCGCTGACGATCGCGGCGCAGAGCCCCAACCGGGTGCGCGCAGTCGCGCTGATCGACATCGGCCACCGCCTCGAAGACGAAGGCGTCGCGCGCATCGTCGAGTTCATGACGAAGCACGAGTCGTTCGCCTCGCTCGAGGAGGCGGCCACCGCCGTCGCCGAGTACTTGCCGAACCGCAAGGGCGGGAGCCCCCAACGCTTGCGCCGCAACCTCCGCCAGCGCGCCGACGGTCGGTGGGAGTGGAAGCACGCGCTCGGCCGGAGGTTGCGCGACGCGGCCGGCAGCGAGGGCGGGTTCCAGCCCGGCGGCTGGCGCGAGCTCGTGGCCGGCATGGACGCCGAGCTCGCGTTGCTCGACTGCCCCGTGCTCGTGCTGCGCGGCGCGGCGAGCGACGTGCTCTCCGACGAGGGCGCCCGCGAGCTCGCCGCGCTCGTCCCCGACGTGCGCCTCGCAGTGGTCGGCGGCGCCGGGCACCACGCCGCCGGCGACAACCCCGAGACGACCGTGTCGCTGGTCGCGGGGTTCCTCGACGAGCTCGGCTGGCCACGGGATCCCGCGCGCGCGGACCCCTAGTCGTCGAGCGGCTTCGGCTCGTCGGCGCCCGGTTTGCAGACGATGGTGAGGGTGAAGCGCGACGTCACGACGGGTTCGCCGGTCGCCTCGTCCCGCCACGTCGTCTCGGTGACGTAGAACTCGAGCTTGCCGCCGTCGGACCGCGCCTTCTCCGACACGTCGGCGATCACACCGTCGCCGACGAGCACGTCGCCGACGTGCGGCCACCGCCCGCCGTGGTACTCGAACTCCTGCTCGCCGTGGAGGATCGCTCGCCCGGCGCCCCGCAGGTGCTCGATCGGCAGCCCGGCCGCGCCGCCGGTGCCGAGGGAGCCCCAGTACGGCATGACGAACGGGAACGTGGGCGGCACCGGCGCCGCGTCGGCGGAGTAGACCGGGTCGTCGTCGAGCAGCGCCCGCGCGAACACGCGCACCGGCCCCCGTTCGATCACGACCCGCTGGGTCCCGAGTGCCCGACCCTGCAGAGCTGTGAGTGCCACCCCGCCCGCCCCCGTGGAAAATGTCGTGTGGGCGGCGGCCGAGGCCTGACGCCCGTGTCAGGTACGAGCCGATGCTATCCGCGCGCCAGGATGCGGGGATGAGCGAACGTCGCGCCGAGCCGCCCACCGGCGCGCCGCGCGCCGGCATGGTGTGGGTGCCCGGCGGCGAGTTCCTCATGGGGTCCGACGACTTCTATCCCGAAGAGCGTCCGGTGCGCAGGGAGCACGTGCACGGGTTCTGGATCGATGCGCACCCGGTGACCGTCACCGACTTCGACCGCTTCGTGCGGGCGACCGGTCGCGTGACCCTCGCCGAGCGCGCGCCGAGCGCGCTCGACTACCCCGACGCCGATCCCGCGCTGCTCGTGCCCGGCTCGCTGGTGTTCACGCCGCCCGAGCGCCCGGTGCCCCTCGACGACTTCCGCCGGTGGTGGTCGTGGGTGCCCGGCGCGTCGTGGCGCGCGCCGGAGGGACCGGGGAGCGACACCGACGGTCGGGAAGACCACCCGGTCACCCACGTCGGCTTCGACGACGCGCTCGCCTATCTCTCGTGGGCGGGGAAGGCGCTGCCGACCGAAGCCGAGTGGGAGTTCGCGGCGCGCGGCGGCCTCGACGGAGCGACGTATCCGTGGGGTGACGAGCCGACGCCCGACGGACCGCCGCGCGCGAACACCTGGCAAGGGGAGTTCCCGTGGCAGAACACGCTCGACGACGGGTACGCGCGCACGTCACCGGTCGGAGCGTTCCCGCCCAACGGCTACGGGCTCTTCGACGTGGTCGGCAACGTGTGGGAGTGGACGGCCGACCCCTACACGGAGCCCGACGACACGCCCGCCGCACCGACCGCGCCGTGCTGCGCGGCCGCGACGACCGCGGCGCAGTTCACCCGCCACGTGATCAAGGGCGGGTCACACCTCTGCGCGCCGAGCTACTGCCTGCGGTACCGACCGGCCGCGCGTCAGGGCGAGCCCGTCGACTCGACCACGAGCCACCTCGGGTTCCGCGGGG
>DASUMP010000227.1:0-4847 GCA_036277635.1 Acidimicrobiia bacterium
GCGGCCAGCGGTCCGCTCATCGCGGCGCCTCCGGCCATCACTCCGGACCACCGCAAGAAGTCGCGTCGCCCGATCGGAGCCATGAGCATCCTCCCGCCTCGTGCGGTGCCGTCCGCGCACCGGCTGGGGCGAACGTACCCAACCGTCACGACGCGCGCCCGTCGCCCGCGGTCGGCGGTTCAGAGCTTGAAGATCGACAGGTAGGTCGCGCCCGTCTCGGTGACGAAGTCGGTGTGCACCGATCCCGGCGCGGCGATGTAGGCGTCGCCCGGGCCCATGTGTCGGTCTTGCGTCCGCAGGGTCCCGTCGATCACGTAGAGGAACTCGGGGTGGGCGTGCTCGTGCGGGTCGCCGGCGTAGCCGGGCTCGGCCTCGACCAGCGCGAACATGAAGCCGTCACCACTCGTGAGCACCTTCGCGCGTGCGTTGCCGGTCGATCCCCACGGACCCCACGGCACCTCGTCGACGTGTCCGATGTTCCAACCTTCGAGCGAGTGTTCCATGTGACCTCCGTCGTCTCCGGCGCGCCGCGCTCAACGACCGTAGGTGCCGGTCAGCGATCCCTCGGCGCGGACGTGTTCGCCGATGTACTCGAGCGATTCTTGGGTGGTCGGCGACGGGCAGCTGTCGTCGTCGCCGTCCGACCCGCACACGTCGCCCGGCGCGTCGAGCGCGTAGACCGTGAAGCGGTACGTGTGCGCGTCGTCGTCGGTGGGCGGGCACGGGCCGCGGTACTCCTCGACGCCGAACGAGTTCTCGTGCTGGACGCCGGGCGACTGTCCCTCGACCGTCTCGCCGGTGTCGGCCGCGATCGCGGTGACCACCCAGTGCGTGAACGTGCCGCCCGACGCGTCGGGGTCGTCGACGACGATCGCGAGCGACTGCGTGCCCGTCGGGACCGCGCTCCACGCGAGCGGCGGCGCGAGGTCGTCGCCGTCGCAGGTGAACCGGGGTGGGACCGGCGTGCCGTCGGCGAACGCCGGGCTCGTCACCTCGAGGACCTCGGGGAGGTCGCGGGCGGCGAGCTCGGCGGCCGCGTCGCTCCCGGGCGGGCTGTCGTCGCCGCACGCGCCGACGATCGTGAGCAGCGCGACGACGCCGGCACCGACCGCGGCCTTCATTCGACCGCGAGCCCGTCGGCGTCGAGCGCCGCCAGCGGCGCGAGCTCGTCGCGCGCGCGGAGCTCACCGTCGTGCCAGTCGAACCACCGCCCGCCGAGGTTCGGGATGAGCGCGTGCACGGGGATCCCGGCCCGGGTCGAGAGCAGTCGCAGCACGCCGTGATGGGTCACGACGATCAGCGGCGCGGTGCTCGGCGTCGCCGCGGTCGCGCGCGCGAGCGCGGCGTCGGCGCGCGCGAGCACGTGGTCGTCGGGTTCGCCGGCCGGCGGCGCCGAGAGCTCGCCACGCCGCCACGCCGCGCGCACCCCGGGCCAGCGCTCGTCGATCTCGGCGGCGGTCTTCCCCTCCCAGTCGCCACCGTGGCGTTCGCGGAACCCTTCGTCGCACACGGGGGCGGCCAGACCCAGCACCTCGGCGACGATCTCGGCGGTGCGGGCCGCGCGCACCAGATCGGAGGTGAACACGGCGGCGCCGGCGAGCGGCTCGTCGGCCAGGGTCGCGGCCCGCGCCCGGGCCTGCGCCTCGCCGATCGGGGTGAGGGCGATGTCCTGCCAGCCCTGCCACCGGCCCTCGACGTTCCACGCGGACTCGCCGTGGCGCAGCACGAGGACTCGACGCGGGGGCACGGCCACCCTTCCTAGCCGACCCGCCGGCCCGACGGGATGGAGCGGGAAGGGCTGGCCGTTCTACCCTGTTGACCGATCGGTCAAGTGCCGGTCCCGCGCCCACACCCCAGGAGGGTCCCATGGCGAGTGCCGTGATCGTCGACGTCGTCCGCACCCCGCTCGGACGTCGCAACGGCAAGCTCTCGAACGTCCACCCGGTCGACCTCGCCGCGCACACGTTGCGGGCCCTCGTGGAGCGCACGGGCATCGACCCGGAGCTGGTCGAAGACGTGATCATGGGGTGCGTCATGCAGGTCGGCGACCAGGGCCTGAACATCGCTCGCAACGCCGCGCTCGCCGCTGGGTTCCCCGAGAACACGATCGGCACGACCGTCGACCGCCAGTGCGGGTCGTCGCAGCAGGCCGCGCACTTCGCCGCGCAGGGCGTGATGGCCGGCGCGTACGACGTGGTGATCGCGGCGGGCGTCGAGCACATGACCCGCGTGCCGATGGGCGCGTCGGTGATCCCCGGCAGCTTCCCGTTCGGCCCGCAGATGATGGCGCGCTACCCGGGCCTGGTGCCGCAGGGCATCTCGGCGGAGCTCATCAGCGAGAAGTGGAACATCTCGCGCGACGACAACGACGCGTTCTCGGTGCGTTCGCACCTGCGCGCCGCGCAGGCCGCTGAGGAGGGCCGCTTCGACCGCGAGATCGTGCCGATCGACGTCACGACCGACGACGGCGAGGTCGAGATGCGCGCCGACGAGGGCATCCGCCCCAACTCGTCGATGGAGACGCTCGCCAAGCTGAAGCCCGCGTTCAAGGAAGACGGCGTGATCACCGCGGGCAACTCGTCGCAGATCACCGACGGGTCGGCCGCGATGCTCATCATGAGCGAGGAGAAGGCGTCCCAGCTCGGGCTGACGCCCCGGGCGCGCTTCCACACGTTCGCGCTCGCCGGCGTCGACCCGGTGATGATGCTGACCGGCCCGATCCCGGCCACGACCAAGGTGCTCGAGCGCTCGAAGATGACCATCGACCAGATGGACCTCGTCGAGATCAACGAGGCGTTCGCGCCGGTGGTGCTCGCGTGGGAAAAGGAGCACCACCCCGACATGGACAAGGTCAACGTGAACGGCGGCGCGATCGCGCTCGGCCACCCGCTCGGGTGCTCGGGCGCTCGCCTCATGGCCACGCTCGTGAACGAGCTCGAGCGCACCGGCGGCCGCTACGGCCTCCAGACGATGTGCGAAGGCGGCGGCATGGCCAACGCGACGATCATTGAGCGCCTCGGCTGACCCCCCTTTCGACCTCGAACCGGCGCGTCCGGCGTGACCTCGGTGTCACGCCCGGCGCGCCGGTTCGCGTCGGAGGGCGCGCGCAGGGCGTCCGTACACTGAGCCGGCGATGGTCTGGACGATCCTGCGAGTGCTCGCCGCCCTCGGGGCTGCGGTCGTCCTCTACCTGATCGGCGCCGCGTTCGTGCGGTACTTCGCGCAGGGCGAGGCACCGCCCGACGACCCCGACGAGCGCGAGCTCGAAGACGTCGACTACCGATTCCAGTGCATCGTGTGCGGCGCGCAGGCCGTGCTCTACGCGGCCCCCGAGGGGGAGGTCCCCGACGCCCCTCGCCACTGCCGGGAACCCATGGCGCTGCTCCCCCCGGTCACCTGACCGTCGTCCACAGGTTGTGGACAAGTCTGTGGGGAGTTACACGGTTGGTATTCCGGCAACCGGGCGTTCACCGGCCGTTCAGGCGGATCCGCGGGTCGTGACCGTGGGGTTCAGCGCAGGCTGGTGGTCATCAGGAATCCACCAGAGATGAGCGCGAGTCCGAGCAGCAGGTAGCGGTTCTCGGTGTCGCCGGGGAGTCCGCCGAGGTAATTCGCCAGGATCACGACGAGGCCCAGCACGAGCAGCGTGCCCATGAGCGCGGACCACCACAACGGGCTCGGCGGCGCCTTCTTGGGCGGCGGTGGCGTGTAGCGCGACCGCTTGCTCTTGGAGCGGGGCATGGCGGCGCACATTATCCGGGGTGGGCGCCGTGGGGTCGTCCGGTACCGTCGGCGCGATGGCGCCGCGCGTCCTCGTCGTCGACAACTACGACTCGTTCGTCTACAACCTCGTCCAATACCTCGGCGAGCTCGGCGCGGAGCCGGTCGTGCACCGCCACGACGCCGTGAGCTTCGAGGAGATGGTCGCGGTCGCCCCCGACGCGGTGCTGATCTCTCCCGGACCGGGACGCCCCGAAGACGCCGGGCTGTCGAACGCGGTGATCGAGCACTTCGGAGAGGCCGGCGTGCCGGTGCTCGGCGTGTGCCTCGGCCACCAGTGCATCGGCCAGCTCTACGGCGGTGCGGTAGTGCGCGCGCCGAAGGTGATGCACGGCAAGACGTCGCAGATCACGCACTCGGGGATCGGCGTGTTCGCCGGGTTGCCGAGCCCGCTGACCGCCACGCGCTACCACTCGCTCGTCGTCGAGCGGCGGTCGATCCCCGACGTCCTCGAGGTGACCGCCGAATCCGAGGACGGACTCGTGATGGGGCTCCGACACCGCGAGCTACCAGTGGAAGGCGTGCAGTTCCACCCCGAGTCGATCCTCACCGCGAGCGGCCACGACCTGCTGCGCAACTTCCTGTCGGGCGCGACGCGCGTCTGAGCGCGCCGCGCTCGTCAGGTGAGCGGCAGGTGTGCGCGCGACGCGGTGATCGTGGCGAGGCCGTCGGTCACGAGCGAGTCGAGCGCGACGACGTCGAGGTCGGCGACGGGCACGCCGCCGGCGTCGGCGCGGAGTCGTGCGAGCACTTGCCCGCGGCGTTGCCGGAACGATCCGGCGAACGGTGCTTGCCGGGACCGCTCTGCTTCGTGGGGCGCCGCGCCACGTGAGGCGCATCGCGCGCGCAGCGGGCACGCGTCGCAGCGTGGGGTGCGCGCCGTGCACACGGTCGCGCCGAGGTCCATGAGCGCGAGCAAGCGGTTTCGTCCGGCGAGCTCGTCGCCCGCGATCGTGATGGCAACCTCCTCGGCCGCGCGCTCGGCCAGCGGCTCGGCACGCACGCGCTCGCACACGCGGCGGATGTTGACCTCGATCCCGACGACGTCGGCGTCGTCGCACTGGGCT
>DASUMP010000228.1:0-24010 GCA_036277635.1 Acidimicrobiia bacterium
GAGCCGACCGTGCTCGTCGAACTCGGCGCGCGGGCACTCGACGCCGGAGTCGGGGTCGACCACCACGATGTCGTGCTCGGGCGCGGCGACGCCGAGTGCCCCCCGCTGCGCGCCGCGAGTCGGAGCGAGCACGATCGCGCCTTCGCTCTGGCCGTACCCCTGCACGATCGCGATCCCGAAGCGCTCGCGGAACGCCCGCACGTCGGCGGCCGACGACTCCGGTCCGAGCGCGAACTTCACGCGGTGGTCTCGGTCGTGCGGCGTCGGCGGCGTCGCGAGCACGTACGACAGCGCCCGTCCGACGGTGCTGAAGAACGTCGCGTCGAACCGCCGGAGATCTGCGAGCAGCTCCGACGCCGAGAAGCGTGCCCGGATCGCGAGGGTCGCGCCGGTCGCGAGCGCGGGGACGACGCACGACGCCAACGCGTTGCCGTGGAACAGCGGCATGGGGCAGTAGAGGACGTCGTCGGCGGTGAACGGCATGCCCGCACCGAACCCGGCGAACCGTCCTTGCGTCCCGCGCACCGCTTTGGGTGCACCGCTCGACCCCGAGGTGAAGACGAGGACGAAGAGTGTGTCGGGACCGGGGAGCGAGTTCGGCAACATCGCTCCGGCGTGAGCCTCGAGTCGGGCGTGCCACTCGGGCACGTCGATCTCGACGACGCGCTCCGGTGCGACGCCGAGGTCGAGTCCGTGCAGCAGGGGTGCGTGCACCCGGTCGGTCAGGACCAGCTGGCAGTCGGTGTGACGGATGTCGGCGGCGAGCGCGTCGCCCCGCCGGGTCGGGTTGATGCCGACGATCGTCGCTCCCGCGAGCGCGGCCCCGCCGAGCAGGAACACGTACTCCGGCACGTTGTCGAGGAGCACCCCGACGTGGAACGGTCCCTCGCCGCGGAGCTGATCGAGGACGGCGGCGCGCACCGCGCTCGCGGCGACGACCTCGGCCCATGTCCAGGACGCGTCCTCGAAGCGGAGCCCGACGTTCGTGTCGTGGGCGCGCGCGACGAGGAGCTCGGCGATCGATCCGCTCATGGGGACAGGTGGACCGGCAACGCCGACACGCCGCGCACGAGGGTCGACGCGATCCACGTGGGCGCGCCGGCGATCTCGTAGGTCGGGAACCGAGCGAGCAGCTCTTCGAGCAGCACCCGCGCTTCGAGGCGCGCGAGCGCGGCACCGAGGCAGAGGTGCTCGCCGAACCCGAACGCCATGTGTTGGTGGTCGGGACGACGCGCGACGTCGAAGCGATCGGCGGTGGGTCCGAAGGCCATCTCGTCGCGGTTCGCCGACGCGTACAGCATCACGACGAAGTCGCCCTCGGCGATCGACTGGCCGGCAAGCTCGGTGGCGCGCGTCGCGGTGCGTCCGAACGCCTGGATCGGCGTGACCCACCGCAGGCACTCCTCGACGGCGGCCGGGATGCCCGTCGGATCCGCCGCCAGGCGCGCACGTTGGTCGGGGTGCTCGGCGAGCGCGATCACGCTGCCCGACGTGAGGTGGCGGGTCGTCTCGTTGCCCGCGATCAGCAACGACAGCACGTAGGTGACCGCTTCGCGCGTCGAGAGCGGTCGTCCGTCGACTTCGGCGGTCGCGAGCAGGCTCACCAGGTCGTCGCGCGGTTCGGTGCGTCGCGCCTTCACGTGCGCGATCAGGAACTCGTACAGCTCGGCCATGTCGGCGAGCCGCTCGCCGGGGTGGTCGGGAGACTCGATCGTGGCGTCGGACCACCGGCGGAACTCGGCGCGGTCGGGACCGCTGACGCCGAGCAGGTCGGCGATGACGAGCACCGGGAACGGTGCCGCCACCGCGTCGACGAAGTCGACGGAGGCATCCCGGGGCAGCGCGTCGAGCAGGTCGCGTACGACGCGCCGCACCGCGGGCTCGGTGTCGATCACGGCACGCGGCGTGAACCGACGACTCGTGAGCTTGCGCCACGGCGCGTGCTCGGGCGGGTCCATGTGCAGGATCGAGCCCTGGATCTCGCCGCCAGTGCGCAGCGGGTCGTTGACGAGCACGCCGCGCCCTGAGCAGAACCGCTCGGGATCCCGGCTGATGTCCCGCACCTCCGCGTACCGCGCGACGGTCCACGCGTTCGGCGCGTACTGCCGGACCGGCTCCTCGCGCCGCAATCGTGCGAGTGACTCGTAGTAGTCGGGGGCGATGAACGCGCCGACCTCTTCGGGGTTCACGCGCGCATCTTGGCACCCGGCGCGCCGCGCGTGCGCCGGGTCGACCGGGTTGCCCGCGCCCGGCACGCGTGTCGTAGGTTCTCGCCGTGGAACGACCCCTGCGCTTCGCGATCATCGGTGCCGGCATGGCTGGCATCCTCAGCGCGATCGAGCTGGAGCGGGCCGGGTTCACCGACTTCACCCTCTACGAGAAGGGCGATCGCGTCGGCGGCACGTGGCGCGAGAACACCTATCCGGGGCTCTCGTGCGACGTCCCCTCGCACCTCTACTCCTACTCGTTCGCGCTCACGCCCGACTGGAGTCGGCGGTTCTCCCCGGGTGAGGAGATCTGCGCGTACTTCGACCGCATCGCGCGCGAGTACGACGTCGAACGCCGGATCCGGTTCGGCGACGAGGTCACGCGCCTCGCGTGGACCGACGGACGCTGGCACCTCGAGACCGCGAGCGGACACCACGACGTCGTCGACGTGGTGATCGCGGCGACCGGGGTGTTGCACCACCCGCGCATCCCTGAGATCGACGGCATGGACACGTTCGAGGGCGCGATGTTCCACAGCGCTCGGTGGGACCACGACGTCGAGCTCGACGGTGCCCGCGTCGGCATCGTGGGGACCGGCTCGACCGCGGTGCAGATCGTCTCCGCGATCGTCGACCGCGTCGAGTCGTTGGTGCTCTTCCAACGCACTGCGCAGTGGATCCTCCCCCAGGAGAACCCCGAGTACTCGCCGGAAGAGCAAGCGCAGTTCCGCGAAGACCCGGGTCGCCTGCGCGCGCTGCACGAGCAGCTGCGCGAAGCCTTCGGGGTGTTCGCGATCGCGGTCGTCGACGCGGAGTCGCCGATGATGCAGATGATCGAGGCCGCGTGCCTCGCCAACCTCGAAGAGAACGTGCACGATCCGGAGCTCCGGGAGCGTCTCCGCCCCGACTACCGCGCCGCGTGCAAGCGACTCATCATCTCCCCCGACTTCTACGACGCGATCCAGCGGCCGAACGCGCAGCTCGTGACGGAACCGATCGAGTGCATCGAGCCGACCGGCATCCGCACCAAGGACGGCCACGTCCACGACCTCGACGTCATCGTCCTCGCGACCGGGTTCCACGCCGATGCGTTCATGCGCCCGATGGAGATCGTGGGTCGCGACGGCGTCCGCCTCGCCGACGCGTGGGCGGATCGCCCGAACGCGTACCTGTCGATCTCGATCCCCGACTTCCCGAACCTGTTCATGCTCAACGGACCGAACGGTCCCGTCGGCAACTTCTCGCTCATCCAGGTCGCCGAGCTGCAGTTCGCGTACATCTTGCAGCTCGTCGACCGGCTGCGCCGGGGCGAGTGTCGCGAGATCAGTGCGACGCACGCAGCGATGGACGAGCTCGAGGCGGCGCGGGTCGAAGCCGCGCAGAAGACCGTGTGGGTCACCGGCTGCCGCAGCTGGTACCTCGACGATCGGGGCATCCCGGCCGTGTGGCCGTGGACGTTCGATCGCTTCCGTGAGGTCATGGCTGCGCCCGACCCGGCCGCCTTCGAGACGCGATAGCCCTCAGGCGAGGTCGAGGCGAGCGGCGACCCGCGCCCACTGCGTCGGCGTGACGACCCGCTCGGTCAACGCCGCGATGCCGGCGAACGCCTCGGGGGGCGCGCCCTCACGGATCCCGGCGAGCGTGGTGGCGCGCTCGTCTTCGTTCGCAGCGGCGAGCATGTACTGCATGAAGCGGGCGTTCACGTCGGGCGGGATCGAGCTCACGATCGCCTGCTGCACGCCGATCAGCTCCTCGACCGACAGCGCGGCGGCGAGCGTCGGCATCACCACCTGGTCCTCGAACGCCATGTGCTCGAGGTAACCGGGCAGGAAGTCGGTGAGCGCGCGGTAGAGCTCGATCACGACGTCCTCGCGCACGGCGGTCGACGCTCGCTCGAGCCGCGTCGCGATCTGCTCGATCTCGACGATGCGGCTGTCGTAGCGCTGGTGGTCGACCCGGATGCGCGCCGCGGCGCCGGGGGCGTACTGCGCGATGAGCGAGTCCATCGACGCGTCCTCGTGCTGCGCGTGGTGGTCGAGCAGGAACACGACCTCGCGGACCTGGTCGGCCGCGGCCGAGATCTCGTCGTCCCGGCTCGGGGTGGCCTGGCCGACGATCTCGACCGACTGGAAGAGCGCGCGGCGCAGGCCCTTGTGGACCATCTGGTAGAGGTCGAAGCTGACGCGGGTCGGGATCGGGGTCAGGACTGCGGTCATCGGAACACCTCGTCGATCGGGAGGCGAGTGGCCTCGTCGGGGTCATCGGTCTGTGCCCGTCGAACGTACGATGGGGGCTGCTGGCCGCGTCGCTGCAAGTTCCTTACCGGCTTGCTAACAGTTCGCTCACCACGCTCGACCGGGACCGCGACCGTGAAGCTCGACCCTGCAACCGCCACGTTCCTCGGCACCGGAGTGTCGCTCGATGCCGGCATCGTGCACCCGAGCGGCGACCCGATCACCGTGCGCGCCTGGGGCGCGCGGCCGAACGACGACGGCACCACCGTGCGGGTGCTCCTCCCGACCGACGATCCCGACACGGTCGAGCACGTGCACCCCGGCGGCCTCATCGCACTCGTCGCGAGCGACGTGATCACGTTCCGGTCGATCCAGCTGAAGGGCCGCGTCGTCGCGCACGAACCCGAGAGCGAGGCCGACGAGGCACTGCACACCGCCTACGTCGACGCGTTCGCGGCGGCGGTTCAGGAGGCCGACGGCACGCCGGAGTCCTTGGTCCGGCGGCTGGTGCCGGCGGGACGCGCCGCGGTCACGTTCACCGTCGAGCAGGCGTTCGACCAGACCCCGGGCCCGGGTGCGGGTGGACGGCTCGAACCCGGCCCCACCGACGGACCCCGCCAGCGCGCATGACGGCACCCGTCTGCCTCGACGACATCCGGCCGTGCTTCGAAGGCGCGATCCCCGCGGCGATCGCCACCGTCGACGCGCGGGGCATGCCGAACATCACGCACCTCTCGCAGGTGTTCTACATCGACGCCGAACACGTCGCGCTCTCGAACCAGTTCTTCAGCAAGACGAGTCAGAACCTCCGCGAGCACCCGTACGCGTCGGTCGAGGTCATCCACCCCGAGACCTACGCGTGCTACCGCCTCCAGCTCCGCTACCTCCGGACCGACGTCGACGGACCCGTCTTCGAACAGCTCCGCCGATCGATCGACGCGATCGCGGCCCTCACCGGCATGCAGCACGTGTTCCGGTTGCGCGGCGCCGACGTGTACTCGGTGCAGTCGTGTCGGCGCGTGGCGACAGCGATGCCCGACTGACGTGGACGCACGCGATCCGCTCACCAAGCTCGCCGAGCTCGGGGTCCGCATCGGACGGTGCACCGAGCTCGACGCCCTGATCGGCACCGCACTCGACGGCCTCGCCGAGCTGTTCGACTACGAGCACTCGATGCTGCTGGTGCACGACGCGCCCCGCCGGAGCCTCTTCACGATCGCGAGCCGCGGCTACGAACGGGCCGGCATCGGATCGGAGGTGCGCCTCGGCGAGGGCGTGATCGGCGTCGCCGCCGAGCAGCGCACGCCGATGCGCATCGGCAACCTCCAACGGATGCTCGCGTACGCCCGCACGGTCCGACGCGCGACCGAAGAGCACGCCGACGGCGCGCCCCGCACCGACATCCCGCTGCCGGGCCTCGCGTCGCCGCAGAGCCAGCTCGCCGTCCCCGCGCTCGTGATGGGCGAGCTCGTCGGTGTGCTCGTCGTCGAGAGCGAGCGCGCCGCGGCGTACGGTCCCGACGACGAAGCGGTGCTCACGGTCGCCGCCGCGCTGGTCGCCGAGGCGATCGAGGTCGGCGAACCGGGCGAGCTCGGTGCCACTCCTGCGCGCGACACCGAACGGCCATCGGAGCACGGGCCGTCGACGCACCTCCGGTTCTACGCGGTCGACGGCTCGACGTTCCTCGACGACGAGTACGTGGTCAAAGGCGTGGCCGGCCGCGTGCTCTGGAAGCTCGCGTACGAGCACGCGATGCAGCACCGCGACGAGTTCACCAACCGCGAGCTGCGTCTCGACCCTGCGCTCGAGCTCCCGGAGTACCGGGACAACCTCGAGAGCCGGCTCATCCTGTTGAAGCGACGCCTCGAAGAGCGGCAGGCGCCGATCCGGATCGAACGGTCGGGTCGGGGCCGGTTCCGTGTCGTCGTCGCTGCACACCTGACGCTCGAACGGGTCGATCCCGACCACTGACGACGTCGCGATCCGCCCGGGGTGGCACACCCGCCGGGGTACTCTCGCCGCTGCGCGCACACGACCACTGGGGGCGGGGTGGCGTACCCGATCGTCGTCATCAAACAACCGAGCCGCAAGCCGTTGTACCTGCAGGTGCGCGCCTCCTGCGAGATCGGACGCGAGTGCGACGGCGTCCTGCTCGCCGATCCGCAGGTGTCCCGTCGCCACGCGTCGATCGATCTCGTCGGCGACATGGTCGTGGTCGAGGATCTGGGGAGCACGAACGGCACGCTCCTCGACGGCCAGCGCTGCACCTCGGCGGTCGCCCTGCGGCCGGGATCGGTGGTGCGCGTCGGCGACACGACGATCGAGCTCGTGCTCGAACGGGCCGGCAGCGGCGAGATCCCCGACGGCTTGAGCTCGGCGCGTCAGACCACCGTCACGGGCACGCCCGGCGACGACGGTCGGGTCCGCGCGTCCGGCGATCGCCTCGGGCGCGAGACGTCGATCGACGTGCTCGCCCGGGTCGCCGACGAGGTCCCCCCGCCGCAGCTCACCCCCGACGAGTTCGAGGGCACGATCACGATCGTGTTCAGCGACATCGAGTCGTCGACGGAACGAGCGACGTCGATGGGCGACACGGCGTGGATGAAGGTGCTCAACCGGCACAACGAGATCATCCGCCGTCGCCTCAAGGAGTGGCGAGGCAAAGAGGTCAAGAACCAAGGCGACGGGTTCATGCTCACCTTCGCCGGCGTGCACCGAGCGCTCAAGTGCATGATCGCGATCCAGCAAGACCTCGCGGCCGACGCGAGCAAGAACCCGAAAGACGGCGTGCGCATCCGCGTCGGCATGCACACGGGTGAGGTCATCGTCGAGAGCGGCGACATCTTCGGCAAGCACGTGATGATGGCGGCGCGCGTCGGTGGCGTGGCCCTCGGTGGCGAGATTCTGGTGTCAGCCCTGGTCCGCGAGATCGCGTCTGCACGCGGCGACATCGCGTTCGGAGAGCCGCGCGCCGCGACGTTCAAGGGCATCGAGGGCGAGCACTTCGTGTATCCGGTGCTGTGGGAGGAGTACTCCCCCGAGTGACGCCGGCCGCATGTGGGCGGCCCGCGTGCGCGAGTGCTACTCGGCGTCGGGGTCGCGCCGCCCGGCCGCGGCGTGCTCGCCCGACTCGTGGGCGACCGGCACCTGCCCGCCCGAGTGGTGCGAGATGCCGTGGTCACCGGAGTGGTGCGAGATCTCGTGCGCGCCCGACTCGTGGGCGGGCACGTGGCTCCCCGACTCGTGGCCCGCGGCTTCGGCGCCGACGAGGTCGACCTCTTGCGAGAAGCGTCCGCTGGCCCGCGCGACCGCTTCGGTCGCCGCGAGGTCGATGATGCGCTGGTCGGCATCTTCGTCGGCTGTCGCGTACTCGGGACCGGGCGAGAGGAACCCGAGGACGAATCCGACGAGGATCGCGATCGCGATGATCGGCACGTACGTCGACGACGACCAGAGCACGATCGCCAGCACGGCCGCGCCGACGACGAACGTGACCGCGAGCACCGCGGCCGCGAACGCGAAGGTGACCGCGCGCAGGAACCGGTTTCCGGGGAGTCGACGGCGGAACCAACGGACCAGGATCTCGACGATGCAGATGATCCCCAGCGCGAGCATGAAGATCGTGAACAGACCGATCGTCGAGGTGACGTCGCCCTTGACGTCGAATGCGAACGGCTGCAGCGCGACGCGCTCGCGATCGAGGTCGTAGAGCGCGAGCTTCGACTCGATGTAGCCCTTGCCCGTCTCGTCGGCGTGGAAGAAGTCGAGCGGCTCCGAGATCGTGCGCACTGCGCGCGGCGGCACCTCGACGTGCGCCCGCAGGTCGTAGTGCCACCAGTTCAGCCCGAGCGTCATCAGCTCGAAGCGGAAGAACCGGAGATCCACCGTCTCGTCGCTGTTGTTGCGCACGGTGAGGGTGAACGGGACCTCGGGGTCGGGCTCGAGCACGATCGGGTTGTCGCGCGTGCCCGACGCGAGATCGCGGCCGTCGATCTCGGCGTTCAGGATCTCGATCGGGTCGCCGCCGGAACCCGGGGTGACCTGGGCGTCGGCGTCGTTGGCGACGGACAGCCCGAGGGCGATGCCGATGAGGGCGATGCCGGCCAGGCGCGCAGCACCGCCGACCCACTCCGACCGCGTCGCCCTGGTGCGCCCCTCGCCGCCCCGCACACCACGGAGCGTAGCGCCGATTTCGCGGTCCGATTCCGGGCGGGCCCGGGCCGGGCCGGGACGAGCGGCTCAGCGCGGCGGCAGGGTGACCCCGAGCTGCTGCTGGGCCCGTCGCGACGCCACCCGCATGCGCTTGCGGCGGGCCCGCCGCACCAGCGCGATCGCGAGCGACGTGGCGGCGATCGCACCTGCTGCCGACGCGCCGATGAGGCTCTCGGTCGTGCCCTGGAGCGCCCCGGCACTCGTCGCGAGCACGACGCCGCCACCGGCCACCATCGCGCCCGAGATCGCCGCGCCGATGACCGCCGAGACGCGCCGGCGCCCGCGCCGCAGCGGACGGAAGCTCGACTCGAGGTTGGCGATGCCGGCGAGCAGCACGAGCCCGGACCCGATCCCGAGCGCAGTGAGGTACCAGGCGTGCTGACCCTCGGCCGGGAACTCGGCCTCTCCGATGCGGTCGTCGCCGAGGTAGAGCTCCAGATGGCCGGTGACGTTGCCCGATGCGAGGTACTGCATCGTCTTCGGGTCGATGGTTCCCGCACCACCTTGGAGCTCGGTGTCCTCTTCGCCGACGGTGACGCCGAACGCGGTGGTGCGCAGCACCGCGCGATCCGCGCCGGCGAGCAGCGCGTTCGGCACCTGTACCTCGACGTTCTCGGACAGATCGAGCTCGACGACGCCGGTCGCGACGTCGGCTCCCCCGACGAACGCCGAGTCGGGACCGAACGTGGCGGTGCGTTCGGGCGTGGCCGCGAGCTGCACCGCGAGCACGAACGCCGCGACGGTGAAGATCACCGCGAGTGCGAACGCGACCCGACCCCGCGGCGGCGGGTCGAGCACGTCTTCGATCGCGATGAGGTCTTCGCGGCGCAGGTCGTTGAGGTTGGCGCCGTCGATCCGTTGCTCGGATCCGGCGGCGCGCACGACTTCGAACACGAGCGGCTCGGGGGGTGCCGCGGGCGCGGCCGGCGGCGTGGACGCGGGTGAGCCGGCGGCGGGCGCGGCGGCTCCGGCCGCGATCGTCTCGGCCGATCGAGGTGCGTCGGACGAACCGGGGCCCGTGATGATCGTCTCCGGCGCCACCCGGCCCTCTCCCGTCGTCGGTGTGCCGATCACCGTCTCCGATGCGGCGCGACTGTCGCCCGTGTCGCGATCCCCGATCACCGTCTCCGACGCCGACCGGCTCGCGCCGCTGTCTCGATCGCCGATGACGGTGGACCGGTCGCCGCCCGCCGCCGGCGCGCCGGTCGGCGCCGCAGGCGCGGGCGCCGCCGGAGGCTGCGAGCCCGTGGCCCGGGTGGCGCGCGTGATGCGCTCGGAACCGAGGACGGCGACGTCGGCGTAGCTCAACCAGTCGGGGCCCCAGGCCATCGCGCACGCCTCGGCGACCGCGACGCCGAAGTCTTCAGCACGCGCGAACCGGTGAGATGCGTCGCGCGCGATCGCGCGCATCACGACGTCGGCGATGCCTTGCGGGACGCTCGGCGCGACGTCGCGCAAAGGAATCGGGTCGAGGTCGAGCCGCTGGCGCAGCAGCTCCGACGCGGTCGTCGCGCCCTGCCACGGCAGGTTGCCCGAGAGCAGCTCGTAGAGCATCACGCCGGCGCTGTACACGTCGGAGGCGGGCGTGAGCTCGTCGCCGCGCGCCTGTTCGGGCGACATGTAGGCGGGCGTCCCGAGCACTTGGCCTTGCACGGTGGCGAGGGTGCGGTCGCCGCTGATCACGCGCGAGATGCCGAAGTCGGTGACCTTGACGGCGGCCTCCGCGTCGAACATGAGGTTGTCGGGCTTGACGTCGAGGTGCAGCACGCCCTTCGCATGCGCGTACTCGAGCGCGGCGCAGCACGCGACCACGACGGCGCACGCGGTCGGCGGCGTGAGACCGACGCTCGTGAACCGCTCCCAAACCGTGCCGCCCGGGAGCTCCTCCATCACGATCAGGCACAGCCCGTCGCGCTCGACGTAGTCGTAGATCGGGACGATGTGCGGGTGCGACAGCGACGCGAGGGTGCGCGCTTCGGTCGAGAACCGCTCGCGCACCTCGGGCTCCGAGGCGAACGACGGCGGCAGCTCCTTGATCGCGACCTTGCGGCCGAGGCGCTGGTGGCGACCGAGGAACACGACTCCCATGCCCCCGCGCCCGAGCTCGCGCTCGATCGCGTAGTCGGGAACCGCTTGTGCGATCAGGCTCGCGGCATCTTCGGCCACGGATTGCGCTCCCCCGTCCCGGTGGTCCCCAAGTGGCGAGAGGCTACCGCGCTCGCGGCCGCCCGATCGGGGGCGCGCGATGTGCTCGTCAGGCGACGCCGCTGCGGCAGTTCGACAACGGTGCGCGCAGCTGCTCCTCTTCGGAGATCTGGTAGTAGGTGCCGTCGGGGCAGTCGATCGCGGGGTTCACCTCGCTGAACACGCCGTGGTCGCTCTCGTAGCCGGGGATCGTCCACACGTGGACCATCCACTGGGTCACCGGGAGCAGACCACCGCCCAGTGCCGCGCACTGCTCCTCGGTCACTTCGCGATCGGCGCCGAGCGGCGCGTCCTGCGTGCCGTCGGGGTTCGTGACGAGGCACACGTTGTCGTGGTAGTGCCAGTGGTCGTTCGGGCCGGCGAACCCCTCGGGCGCTTCCGCGCTCATCGAGTAGTACATGAAGCCCGCGATCGGCGCGTCGGGTTCGGTGCCGTCGAAGATGATCGCGAGCGGGCTGAGGAGCTCCGCTTCGGTCATCACGCCGTCGAAGTTGAGACCGTCGGAGCTCGGCTTCGTGTAGTGGATCCCGAGGCCGGGCGCGAACGGCCCGGCACGGCGGTAGCCCGCTGCGACGGCGGCGGCGATGTCGGGGAAGCGGTCGGCCACCTCACGCGTCAACGCGAGCTGCGCGTCGAGCTGGGCCTGCGTGGCCGCGTCGAGCTCGACCTCCGCAGCGTTGCTGTGCTGGTGCCCGTTCGCGAGCAGCGACAGGCCACGGTCGTCGACCGCGACGTCGGCGTCGCCGTCGGGCTCCGCGCTCGCCAGTGCTCCACGGTCGGCTGCGCCGCCGACCGAGTCGTCGTCGACGACGAGGCCGATGCCGTAGACGCCGGCGATGAGCGCCATCGCGAGCACGATCCCGACGATCCGCTCCACTGCATCCCCCCCGGGTCGGCGCCGTGGCGCTGCTGCGTGATCCTAACGGCCGGTCCCGACCGACACGTTCGAGGCGAGCACTGCTGCGTCGGGCCCGGGGGCGGCCGCGACCGTGCGCGCCACGAGCGAGCGGTCGCCGCTCACCACGAGGTACTCGACGTTGCGCGCGCGCCCGGGGCGTCCGACCCGTTCGCCGCGCGGGTTGTGGATGCCGATCTGCGCGCCGACGTAGCGCTTCGAGTCGTAGGCCAGCACCTGCACGTGTCCGCGGCTCGCGCACATGTCGACGAGCTCGTCGAACGCGACCCACGACTCGTCGTTGTACGACAGCACGACGATCTCGGCGTCGACGGTCTCGACCACGCGTCGCAGCGCGTCGGGCATCGCGGGACGCGAGTTGAACGCGCTCCGACGCGTGCGATCGCGCAGCTCGATCCGCTTGCACGCGACGCCGTAGTGCTCGGGCTCGTCCCACGCGACGAGCGTCTCCCAGATGTGGTAGTTCGCGTCGTAGCGGTGCTGGTTGTAGGGCGGGTCGAGGTACGCGAAGTCGAACGCCGGCAACGCGGCCACGAGCGAGGACGCGTCGGCTCGGATCGCGATGCCGGTCCCCGCGAGGAGCTCGGGGACGCGCAGGCGCAACGGTTGGTGCGACCGCGCCGACCACTGCTTCACGTACGCCATCTGCACGCCGGTCGTGGAGTCGACCCGATCGGCCGCTTCGAGCAAGCTCGTCAACAGGATCGGATACCACGGCGAGCCGCGATACCCGCGCTCGATCGCGTCACGGATCGCGTCGATCCGCTCGCCGTTGTGCGGCTGGAAGAAGCGCGACGCCCGGCAGAACGTCTCCGTCACATACCCCGGCTCGCCCGGGAGCGCGTCGAGCACGGCGATCGCCGCTTCGAGCTCGGACGCGTCGATCGCGTGGCCGTCGGTCTCGATGTAGCAGCGCGCGAACACCTCGCTGTAGCGCGCCAGGTCGACCGCCGTCACGTGTGCGCCGCGCCGCTTCAGCTCCTGGGCGACCCGCGTCGTACCGGTGAACAGGTCGAGCGCGGTTCGTGCCCCCGACGCCGCGAAGAGGGCGCCGATCACGGGCACGAGCCGTCGCTTGGACCCGAGGTACTTGATCACGCTCGGGAACCGTACGCTGACGACATGCCGGTACGGGTGGACGTGTTCGCCGACGTCGCGTGCCCGTTCGCGCACGTCTCGTTGCGCAGGATCCGAGCCGCGCGCTCGGAGCGCGGCTCAGACGCGCAGCTCGTCGTGCGGGCGTGGCCGCTCGAGCTCGTGAACGGGCAGCCGCTCGACCCGCACCTCGTGGCGAGCGAGATCGCCGACCTGCGCGACCAGCTCGTGCCCGAGCTCTTCACCGCGTTCGACGAACGCGCGTTCCCGGGCACCTCGATCCCCGCCTTCGGTCTGGCCCGGGCGGCGTACGACCACGGGGTCGACGTCGGCGAGGAGGTGAGCGTCGCCATCCGCGACGCGTTGTTCGAAGCAGGCCGTCCGATCGCCGAGCTCGGCGTGCTGGAAGACATCGGCGCTCGCTACGGCGTCGACGTGCCCGACGCGGCCACCGCCGCGGCCGGGGCGCAGGCCGACTGGGAGGAAGGGCAGCGACGCGGCGTGCAGGGGTCACCCCACTTCTTCGTCGACGGCGTCGGCGAGTTCTGTCCGGCGCTGCGCATCGAGCCGCGAGCCGCCGGCGGCCTGCAGATCGCGCCCGACCACGACCGGCTCCGCGCGTTCCTCGATCGGGCGTTAGGTTGATGACGTGGGGAACAGCGCAGAGATCGACCGTGCCAAGGCCCGGGCGTGCGAGGTCGTCGACCGGATCGCCGACGAGCTGATCGGCGCATCGCACGCGATCCACGGGTGTCCGGAGCTCGGCTACGCAGAGCACTTCGCGGTCGACCGGCTCGCCGGCCTGCTCGAGCGCCACGGGCTGCCCGTCGAGCGCGCGGCGTACGGCATCGAGACCGCGTTCGCGGCGCGCGCCGGCACCGACGGCGGACCGCACGTCGTGGTGTGCTGCGAGTACGACGCGCTCCCCGGCATCGGGCACGGGTGCGGGCACAACATCATCGGCGCCGCCGGCGTCGGCGCGGGCATCGCGCTCAGCACCCTCGCCGACGAGCTCGGCGGTCGCGTCACGACGCTCGGCACGCCCGCCGAAGAGCTGAGCGGCGGGGGCAAGATCCGCCTGCTGGACGCCGGGGCGTTCGCCGACGCCGACGTCGCGATGATGGTGCACCCCGAAGCGGGCGACGTCGAATACGTGCCGTATCTCGCCAACGACGTGTTGATCGTCGAGATGCACGGCAAGGCCGCGCACGCGTCGAGCAGCCCGTGGGCCGGCATCAACGCCCTCGACGCGATCGTCGCCGGGTACACCGCGGTCGCGGCGTTGCGTCAGCACATCCGCGACGACGAGAAGGTGCACGGCATCATCCTCGAAGGCGGGACCGCCGACAACGTCGTTCCCGAGTACGCGTCGGCGCGCTTTCGGGTGCGAGCGCGCTCGGTCGAGCGGCTCGCACCGCTGAAGGACCGCGTGCTCGCGTGCTTCGAAGGCGCGGCACGCCAGACCGGCGCGCGACTCGAACACCGGTGGCTCGGCGGCTACCTCGACATGCAGTCGAACCGTGCGGTGGCGGCGGCGTACCGCGCGAACGGTGAGCGCCTCGGGCGGCGGTTCCACGATCCGCGGCGCATCCCGGCGTCGATCGCCGGCAGCACCGACATGGGCAACGTCAGCTACGCACTCCCCGCGATCCATCCGGTGATCGGGATGTGTCCGCTCGACATCGCGGGGCACACGACCGAGTTCGCCGAGTGGGCCGTCTCCGAGAGCGGCGATCTCGCGGTGCTCGACGGGGCGAAGGCCCTCGCCATGACCGCCATCGACGTGTGGCTCCGACCGGAGCTGCGCAGCGCGGCTCGCGAGGAATTCGCTCGGCTCGGGTCCTGAGGCGCGAGCGGGCGCTCAGCGTCGCTTCTTGCGCCGTCCCCGCTTGAAGACGGCGCGGCTGCGGCGGGCCGCTTCCTCCTCGGCGAGCTCCATCCCGGCGCGGTTCACGATCTCCTCGGCGGCGTCGAGGAGGGCGGCGACGTCGCCGCCGAGCTCGGGCGGGGGGACGGGCTCGGCCGCGAGCGGCTCGGCGAGGCTCCCGTAGTGCCAGCCGACGTCGACGGTGCGCCGCTCGTACCCCGAGCAGGTCTCCGGGCACCGCCAGGGGGCCTCCGGGGCGAGATCGAGCCGGCACTTGCGGACCACCTCGCCCGATGCGTAGGTCCGGCTCTCGTAGTGACGGCAGTCGACGCGCATGGCCACGGGCGGCATTCTCGCGAATCGCTCGGCCCGGGCGGGACCGGGGGCGGGCCCCGGGGCGACGCAGCGCCCAGCGGACGCCGAAATCGGCGGTTTCGCCTCTACTTCGGCGCCCGTCCTCCCGATGTAGGAAACGTGCAACCCGGTGTTCCCGAACCGGCCGGGCAACCGGAGGGTCAGGACCACGACGCGCCCGGATCCTCCGGCACTGCCGACCCCGAACGCCGCCTCGCGGCGCTCGCCGGTCGGTCGCGAGCGCTCACCGGACTCATCGAAGAGGACGGCACGGTGGCGTACCTGTCACCGGGCGCGGTCCAGGTCCTGACCGGCCGAGCCGACGTCGGCGAGTACCAGGGCGCCGATCCGGCACACCGGATCCACCCCGACGACTTCCCGATCCTCGCGGCGGCGTTCGAAGCCACCCATGGCGCGCCGGGTCAGCCCGTGCCGTTCCGCGCGCGCACGCGCCACGACGACGGCACCTACCGCATCATCGAGGGGGAGTTCACGAACCACCTCGACGACACCGAGATCGCCGGCATCGCACTCACCGTGATCGACGTGACGGAGCGCGTGCAGGTCGAGGACGAGCTGCGCGAACGGCTCGAGATCGAACAAGTGCTCTCGGCCATCTCGGTCGACTTCGTCGACGGCGCGGCGAGCGATGTCGACTCGTGCATCGAGAGCGCACTCCGGGCCATCGGGGAGCTGACCGGCGCGGACCGTGCCGCAGTGTTCCGTATCGACGATGGCGACGACACGATCTCGAACACGCACGAGTGGGTGCGCGACGGTCTCCCGCCGCTCCGCGCCCGGCTGCAACACGTCTCGCTCGCCGACCACCCGTGGGGTGCGCGGATCCTCGCGGACCGGGAACCGCTGCTGCTGGGCTCGCTCGACGAGCTCCCGACCGAAGCCGCGAGCGTGCGCGAGCTCGTCACCGGCCTCGGCATCAAGTCACTGGCCATCGTCCCGATGGTCGAGCACGGTCGCCCGGTCGGCTTCGTCGGAGTCGACACCCGCGAGGAGCGCGCGTGGGGGTCGGCGGTGCTCACTGCGCTCGGTCAGCTCGGCGCGATGATCACCAGCGCGCTCGACCGACACCGCTCGGAGCTCGCCCGTGAACAGTCGGAGCTGGCGCGCCGCACGAGCGAGGACCGGTTCCGGCGCCTGATCCAGAGCTCACCCGACCTCGTGCTCGTCCTCGACCACTCGGGAACGATCACGTTCGCGAGCCCGATCTGCGAGCAGATGGTCGGCTGGCTCCCCGACGAGCGGATCGGCACGAACGCGTGGGATCTCATCCACCCCGACGACCTCGCCGAAGCGCTCGCCGCAATGGGCGACGTGATCACGAACAACCTGCGCGGGCGGGACCCGGCCCGCATGCGGGTGTCGCACAAGAACGGCAGCTGGGTCCCGGTCGAGGTCACCGCGACCAACCTGCTCGACGACCCCGTGCTCGGCGGTGTCGTCGTGATCGTGCGCGACATGCGCGAACGCGTGAAGATCGAGGCGACCCTGCACGAGGCCGAGGTCCGGTTCCAGCAGGCATGGCACCACGCGCCGATCGGCATGGGACTCGCCGCACCCGACGGTCGGCTGCTGCGCGTGAACCCGGCGTTCTGCGAGATGCTCGGCTACTCGGACGCCGAGATGCTCGCCTACAAGCTCTCCGACATCACCCACGCCGACGACGTCCATCGCAACGCCGAGCTCCACGAACAGCTGTTCCGCGGCGAACGCAAGAGCTACACGCTCGAGAAGCGCTACCGCCGCAAGGACGGCACCTTCATGTGGGCGCGCGCGAGCGTGTCGTTGGTCCGCGACGACCAAGGTGAGCCGCTGTACAGCATCGGTCAGATCGAGGACATCACCGAGCGGCGCGAGCTCCAAGAGCAGCTCGCGTTCGAGGCGAGCCACGACGCGCTCACGGGACTCCCGCTGCGCAAGCGTCTCGTCGAAGACCTCGAACACGCGCTCGCCGGTGCAGCCCGGCGCCGCACCGGCGTGGCCGTGCTGTTCGTCGACCTCGACAACTTCAAGCGCGTGAACGACGGCTTCGGACACGCCGCCGGCGACGAGCTCCTCGTCGAGGTCGCCGAGCGACTCCGGCTGTGCGTGCGCAGCATCGACACCGCGGCGCGCTTCGGTGGCGACGAATTCGTCATCGTGTGCCCGGACCTCATGCACCACGACGACGCGGCTCGGGTCGCCGAGCGCGTGAAGACCCGCCTGTCGGAACCGTTCGTCGTGCGCGGCGTCGAGGTGCAGGTCGGCGCGAGCATCGGCATCGCGCTCGCCGACGACGGGATCGACGCGGCGACCCTCCTCGGTCGCGCCGACACCGCCGCGTACCGAGCGAAGGAACGCGGCCGGAACCGCTGGGAGATCTTCGACGAAGAGCTGCGCGCATCGGTGACGCGCGCGCTCGACACGGAGCTCGCGCTGCGGCGCGCGCTCGACCACGACGAGCTCCGGCTCTTCTACCAACCGATCGTCGTGCTCGCGACCGGTGAGGTGCGCGGCTTCGAAGCGCTCGTGCGCTGGGACCGGCCCGGGTACGGGCTCGTGCCGCCGTCGGAGTTCCTGCCCGTCGCCGAGGACTCCGGCCTCATCGTCGCGCTCGACCACTACGTGCTCGCCACCGCGTGCCGCGACCTCGCCGCGTGGCAAGACCTCGTGCCCGATCAGGGCACCCCGCTGCTGTCGGTGAACCTCTCGGACCGCCAGCTCGTGCAGCGCGAGCTGCTCGACGACATCTCCGCGGTCCTCGAACGCACCGGCGCCGACCCCACTCGCCTCTGCCTCGAGCTCGGCGAGAACGTGTTGGTCCAGGACCCCGACCAGTCGCTCGACATGCTCCGGCGCCTGCGCGAGCTCGGGGTGCGCATGGCGATCGACGACTTCGGCGCGGGCTACTCGTCGCTCTCGCACCTGCGGCGCGTCCCGCTCGCGCACGTGAAGATCGACCGCTCGCTCGTGCTCGAGCTCGGTGCCGATCCGACCGGCGCGCTCATCGCCGAGTCGGTGATCAACCTCGCGCGCAGCCTGGGCATGCAGGTCGTCGCCGTCGGCGTGGAGTCGCACGAGCACGTGCGGGCGTTGCGCGACCTCGGCTGCGAGCTCGCCCAGGGCTACTTCTTCTCGCCGCCGGTCCCGGGCGAGGTGGTGCCGACGATCCTGGCCGCCGGCGCGCTCCCGGTGCTGCACGCGGCCGGAGCGTGAGCCGCACCCGCCACCACGACCGGCGCGTGCGTCACTCGAGCCAGGCCGGGGCCCGCTCGAGCAGGTAGCGACTGACCGCGAGGCATTGCTCGAAGACGTCGCACGCGACTTCCTCGCCGCGCCGCACGCCGAGCAGCGACACCCGTTGGTGGGCCACGATCCGCAAGGTCCGCTCCGGCGCGTCGGTCGCCGACGGGTACGAGTCGGTCGCCGACACCTCGAGCGGGAGCTCCGGTCCACCCACGCCGGCGAGCTCGGTCGCCAGCACGAGCAGGTCGGGACCGTGCGGCAACGGCGGGAGCGCCCACGTGAAGTTCAGCGGGAAATGGAACACGTCGTCGGGCTCTTCGTCGTCGGGCAGGTCCATCACGGCGTCCTCGAAGCCCAACAGGATGCGCGGGTCGACCTCGAGCGACAGGTAGAGATCGACCGGTCCTTCGCAACCCTCTTCGGGGTGCAGATCGACTTCCCAGGTCTGGCGCAACGAGTAGCTCTCGACGAAGTGCCGCTCGTCGTGCACATGGAAGCTGTGGTCGACCGCGTGGTCCTTGAGATCGGCGACGAAGCCCGCGATGTCGACGACAGCCACGTCAGGCGTCCGCGAACGCGACGCGCAGCGCGGCGGCGGTCGCCTCGAGGTCGACGACGCCGGGCGCCAGGAGTCCGCGCAGCTCGATGTACAGGTGGATCATCCCTTCGGCACACCCTTCGTCGACCGGCACGCCCGCGTCGGCGAGCGCGCGAGCGTACGCCCGCCCCTCGTCGCGCAGCGGGTCGTGCTCGGCCGTGCGCACGAACGCGGGCGCCAGACCACGCAGCTCCGGCGCGCGCAGCGGCGAGATCCGCCAGTCGTCGCGATCGGCGCCGCCACGCGTGTAGCAGTCGAAGAACCACTGCATCGTGACCCGATCGAGGAGGAACCCGTCGGCGTGCTCGACGTACGAGGGCCGTGCGAAGTCGTGGTCGGTCACCGGGTACCACATGACCTGGAGCGCCGGTTGAGCCACTCCGGCGTCGCGGGCGAGCAGGCAGAGCACGGTCGCGAGGTTCCCGCCCGCGCTCGGACCGCCGACCGCGACGGACGCGTAGCGGGTGCGGGCCCACGCGAACGCCGACCACGCGTCGTCGAGCGGCGCAGGGAACGGGTGCTCGGGCGCCAGGCGGTACGCGACCGACACGACGTTGCACCCGACCGCGTTCGCGAGGGCGCGGGCGGTCACGTCGGCGCCGTCGATGCTGCCGATGGTCCACCCTCCGGAGAAGAACCACAGCAGCGCCGGACCGTCGGGCGCGACGTGATCGGGGCGATAGGTGCGCGCGAGCACGGGGCGCGGGCCCGGCACCTCCACGTCGGCGACGTGGTCGACCGCTTCGCGCGGCGCGCCCGCGCTCAGCAGCGCGTCGTACGCGGCGCGGCGCGGCTCGCGCGTCTCGTCCGACGGTGGCGAGAGCTCCAACGCGCGCAGGTTCGCGAGCAGCCGTTCCGCATCGGGGTGCAGCGTCATCCGCCGCCCTCCGCTCGGAGCGCGCGGCGCAGCGTACCGACCGCGTCGTCCCACGCCGGGCGGGCGGGTGCGAGGAACGGGTGCATCCCGAAGAAGCCGTGGAACAGGCCGTCGGCTCGGAGCACACGCGCATCGCCGCCCTCGGCGCGTACACGGGCGGCGAACGCCTCGCCCTGGTCGCGCAACGGGTCGTACTCGGCGGTGATCACGAGCGCGCGCGGGAACGCCGCGAGGCTGGGCGCGCGCAACGGCGAGTACCGCCAGTCGTCGTGGTCGGCGTCGGAGCGCGCGTAGTGCGCGTTGTACCAGCGGATCCCTTCCACCTCGAGGTAGTAGCCGCTCGCGTTCTCGCGCATCGAGGTGCTCTCGTACTCGAGGTCGGTGACGGGGTACACGAGCAACACGAACGCAGGGAGCGGCGCGCCCGCATCGCGCGCCGCCAGCGTGGCCACGATCGCGAGGCAGCCGCCCGCGCTGTCGCCGCCGAGCGCGAGGTGGGAGGGGTCGATGCCGAGGTCGGCCGCGTGACCAGCGATCCATGACCACGCCGCGCTCACGTCGTCGACCGCGGCGGGGAACTTGTGCTCGGGGGCGAGTCGGTAGTCGACGGAGACGATCGCCGCGCCGACGTCGACCGCGAGCATGCGCAGCATCGAGTCGTGGGTCTCGAGGTCGCCGATCACGAACCCGCCGCCGTGCAACCACACGATGCCCGGCAACACGGCCGCGTCGGTGGGTCGGTACACCCGCACGGCGAGGTCGCCCGCGGGGCCCGGGACGGCAGAGTCGGTCACGGAGTGCACGGGGGGTCGATCGGCGACGGGAGGGAGCATGGAGCGCATCAGCTCGCGCACCGCGACCGGCGACGCGTCCGCGCCGAGTCCGATGCCCGATCCCATCATCCCGTCGATCATCGTTCGCGCGTCCGGATGCAGGGGCATCAGGTACCGCCTCCGCCGGTGCCGGCGAGCGCGGACGCGAGGGCGCGGAACGCGCGCCCCCGGTGCGACAGCCGGTGCTTCTCGTCGATCGTCATCTCGGCGAACGTGCGCCCGTCGCCCTCGACGGGCGCGAACACCGGGTCGTACCCGAAGCCACCGCCGCCGCGCGGCGCGCGAGTGATCACGCCTTCGACTTCTCCCCGAGTGGCGACCTCGCGCCCGTCGGGCCAGTGCGCGATCGCGACGGTGGCGAAGCGCGCCGTGCGCCGGTCGTCGCGTTCGGCGCTGGCGTGGTCGAGCTCGGCCAGGAGCTTGCGGACGTTGTCGGCGTACGTCGCGTCGACGCCGGCGTAGCGGGCCGCGCGTACGCCGGGAGCACCCGCCAGCGCGTCGACCTCGAGGCCGGTGTCGTCGGCGATCGTCGGGATCCCGAGCACGGCGGCGACGCCGCGCGCCTTGATCCGCGCGTTCTCCTCCAGCGTCGCGCCCGTCTCCTCGACGTCGGGGCGGCGGGAGACCGGAGGGATCTCGGCGCGCTCGGCCACGAGTCGCTCAGGGGTCGTGACGTAGAACGCGATCGTGTCATCCGCGAACGTGAGCGCCCACGCCGCGAGCGGACTGCCGATGACCTCGGTGAGGATCTCGCAGATCTCGCGGGCCTTGTCGGGGTTCGCGGTGGCGAGCACGACGGGGAGATCCATCTCGTGGGGATCAGCGGCGCGCGGGCGGCTCGGCGACCATCTCGCGCTGCGCGGCGACGATCTCGGTGATCCCCGACTCCGCGAGCGCGAGCAACGAGTCGAGCTCCGTCCGGCTGAACGGGTCGCCTTCGGCGGTTCCCTGCACCTCGATGAACTTCCCCGAGCCGGTCATCACGATGTTCATGTCGACCTCGGCCCGCACGTCTTCGCTGTACTCGAGGTCGAGCACGGGAAGCGCATCGACGATGCCGACCGAGATCGCGGCACACGCGTCGGCGATCGGGTGGGTCGCGAGCACGCCTGACTGCACCAAGCGGCTGCACGCGTCGTGGAGGGCGATCCACCCGCCGCAGATCGACGCGGTGCGCGTCCCGCCGTCGGCCTGCAGCACGTCGCAGTCGACGGTGATCTGCTGATCGGGCATGAGGCGCAGGTCGGTCACCGCGCGCAGGGACCGCCCGATCAGTCGCTGGATCTCCTGGGTGCGCCCCGATTGCTTGCCCCGCGACGCTTCGCGCGTGACGCGCTCCGGGCTCGACCCGGGCAGCATCGAGTACTCGGCGGTGACCCAGCCGCGCCCGGACCCCTTCAACCACGGCGGGATGCGGTCTTCGACCGACGCAGTGCACAGCACGCGGGTCCGACCGAACTCGACGAGCACCGAACCGTGCGCCATCTCGGTGTAGTCACGGGTGAACCGGACGACGCGCAGCTCGTCGGGTTCACGTCCGGATGCCCGTACCGCCACGGGTGCGCCTCGCTTCGTCGCCGGATCGGTGGACGCAGCGACCCTAGCCAACGCCCGTCGCGTCAGACCTCGAAGCAGCGGTGGACCTCGGCGACCTCGATCGAGTCGCCGAACGCTTCTGCGCCTTCGGCCGCCGCCGCGTCGACGTCGATGGTCGGCCAGAAGTGCGTGAGGACGAGCCGGCGCGCCCGGGCGGCGCGCGCGAGCTCGCCGGCCTGACGCGCCGAGAGGTGGATCGGAGCCTTGATGTCGTCGTGGGGATAGGTCGCTTCCGACAGCACGAGGTCGGCGCCGGCACCGAACGCGTCGGGACTCCACGCCGGACCGGTGTCGGACGTGTAGACGAGGCGGCGCGCGTCGTGCGTGAGCTGCACCGCCATCGTCGGCGGCGGATGGTCGGTGCGCGAGAACTCCACCACGACGTCGCCGACCTCGGCCTTGTCGCCGTCGGCGACCAACCGCCAGTCGAACGTCGCGCCGAAGTCACCCGCCACGAACGTGCGCAGCGTCTGCTCGACACCTTCGGGCGCGAACACCGGCAGCCCGGTCAGCTCGAGGCCGTAGCGGTAGAGCACGTGCAATCCGTAGAGGTCGACGCTGTGGTCGGGGTGCGCGTGCGTGACGATCACCGCGCTCAGCTCCGACGGGTGCACGTGCTCCTGCAGGTTGGCGAACGTGCCGTTGCCGCAGTCGACCCAGATGCGCTCGCGCCCGGCGCGCACGAGGTAGCCGCTGCACGCGCCGCGCGTGGACGAACCGTACGAACCCGAGCAGCCGAGGACGACGAGCTCCATTGGCAGAAACTAGCGTGCGGCCGCCGCGGCGCGTCGGAGTCGGTCGCACACTGCAGCACCGATCCCACGATCGTCGGGGGCGACCGCGACCACCACGTCGGCGCCCCAAGAATCGGCTCGGCGCAAGCGTTCGTAGAGCACGTGCGCATACTCGTCGACGTCGCGCGCCGGCTCCAACAGACACACCGCGTCGTCGACGCGCGTGACGGATGCCACATCGCCGACGAGTCCCAACACCGCGACTCGCGCGCCCGTGCTCGCGAGCGCGCGGGCGCGGGCGGCGACGTCGCTCGGCGCGACGAGCTCGACGCTCGCACGCGGCGCGTAGTGCTGTTCCAAGGTGCCCGAGGCCGCGACCTCTCCGCTCGTCGCGAGCACGACCGGACCGCCCGCGACGCGCTCGACGACCGATCGGGTGACACCACCGACGCGCAGCACGCGGACGGGTGCCGCGGTGCAGTCGACGATCGTCGACTCCACGCCCACCGCGCACGGCCCGCCGTCGAGGACCACGTCGACGTCGTCGCCGAGGTCGTCGCGCACGTGCGCGGCGGTCGTGGGGCTCACGCGCCCGAACCGGTTGGCGGACGGTGCCGCGACCGCACCTCCGAACGCGCGCAACAGCTCGAGCGCGACCGGATGGTCGGGGACGCGCAGCCCCACCGTGGCGCGCCCGCCGGTGACCTCGTCGACGATCGTCGCGGGCCGACGGCGCACGACGAGCGTCAGCGGTCCGGGCCACAGCTCGGCCGCCAGACGGCGCGCGACGTCGGGGACGTCGATCGCGTAGTCGTCCAGCCGTGACGCGTCTCCCACGTGCGCGATCACCGGGTGATCCGGAGGCCGACCCTTCACCGCGAACAGTCGGCGGACGGCAGCGGCGTTGCTCGCGTCGGCGCCGAGTCCGTAGACCGTCTCGGTCGGGAACGCGACGAGACCGCCGGCTCGGAGCGTCGCGACCGCCGCGTCGATCGGCGTGGTCACCAGTAGTTGATGCGCGTCGCCCGCTCGACGACCG
>DASUMP010000229.1:0-9627 GCA_036277635.1 Acidimicrobiia bacterium
GCGCCCGACGTCGGCGATCGCATAGCGCTCCGCTGATGGCGCCTCTCGACGGTCGACGTCCCGGCACCAGGACGGTGCGCCCCGCGTCTACCGCGACTACCGCGGTGTCCGCACGATGCGGAGCCTGTCGGACTACGTCGCGTCGCGCCGTTGATCCGGTGACAACGGGGGCGCGGGCTCCGGAGTCCCGATCAGCCACCACCCGAGCACGAACGTCGCGGTGCAGAGCGTCGCGCGCAACGCCGTCGTAGGCCCTCGGAGACCGAGGTACGCGGCGCCGGCGCTGACGAGTGCCACACCGGCGACGATCGCCGCAGTCCCACGTGGTCGGGACCGGCCGCGCCCTTCGAGCTCGATCCGGACGCGCGCAGTGAGAAGCACGATCGCGGCACACACGATCAGGACGAGGAACCACCAGACCGGCCGCGTCCACCACCACGCCGCGGTGAGGCGAGACGGTGCGGGCCCGCCGAGCGACACGAGACCGACGCACAGCGCGAGCGCCGTGAGGTGCCACACGTAGACGCCGATCGCCAGCTCGCCGGCGCGAGCCCAGAGTCGCCGCCATCGACGTCCGATGCGGTCGAGCCCACCCGCGACGATCTGCAGCAGTCCCACCTGTGCGAGCGCGGCGACTGCGGTGTACAAGGTCGGGGGCGTCGTGTTCGACCGCCCGCTGCCAGTCGTGTCGATCAACGCCGCGCTGTAGCCGAACGTCGCCACGAGCACAGCGGCCGCGGTCGCGGCACCGAGGGCCAGCAGCATGCCGGTGCGTGCCTCGGAGAACGCCGAACCTTCCCACCGGTCGCGCCACCACGCGCCCGCGATCCAGGGGATCCCCCACGCGACGAAGAACCCCGGCCAACCGACCCACGACGGCGCGTCGAACGCGAAGCGCGCGGCGTCGAGCAGCGCGAGCAGCGCGAGTGCGGAGCCGATGACGAGAACTGGCGCCCGCGCACCGGCTCGGGCGAGTCGCTCGCCGGACACCGCGAACGGAACGTACGCAGCGAGGAACCACAACGGCTGCGTCGCGATCCGAGCACCGTCACCGAAGAGGCCGGGGTCACCACCGACGGCGTCGGCGATCACGACGACGGCCGACCACGCTCCCACGACGACCGCCCCCACGCCGACCAGCGTGCGGAGCTGGCGCGGTCGGTGGACGAGCGAGCCGCGGACGTTGGCCCAGCCCGCGGCCGCGAAGAACACCGGCATCGGGGCGAGCACCGTGAGTCCGGTCCAGTCGGGGTACAGCGCGAGGAGGTTCTCGCCGCGCACGTCACCGTCGGGGGCACGGTCGATCACGGCGAGGGCGAGGTGGCCGAGGACCACGAGGGCGAGCGCGCCCATGCGGGCGACGTCGATGGCATCGCGCCGGGCCGGGTTCGTGCGGTGCGTCCGGGCACTCGGAGCGGCCACACCTCAGCCTCGCACGCAGGACGGACGGCCCTTGACCCGACCGCGGGGACGGCGCGCGATGGAACGGTCCGAGAGAGAGGAGGCAGTCATGGCAGAAGCCCCCGTGGCGCGTCGTTCGACGTGGCCCGACGGCATCGACCTGCTCGGGCGACGGTTCTTCGACCGGCTCGGCCTGCCGAGCGGGTTCGATCTCGTCCGGGAGCCCGACTTCAAGGTCGAGGAGAGGATCGAAGACGACCGACTCGTGATCCGAGCCGAGCTGCCCGGCATCGACCCCGAGCGGGACGCACAGGTCCACGTCCGTGACCACGCCGTGGAGGTGCGGGCCGAGCGCAAGCAGGAGGCGAAGGACGAAGAACACGGCTGGCACCGCAGCGAGTTCCGGTACGGCACGTTCTTCCGGCGCATCCCGCTGCCCCCCGACGCCGACGAGCACGACGTCACCGCCACGTACACCGACGGGATCCTCGAGGTCCGGATGCCCGTGGCGCAGAAGCACGCGGACGTCACGAAGATCGAGGTCACCCGAGGTTGACCGCACACGACGGACGGCCGGGCCGCGGGGCCCGGCTGCCCGTGCGGGCCACCCGGCGAAAGGCGGGCACGTGGACCAGCTCCTCGGATTCGAGCAACTGCGACGGGACGACGTCGCCCGAGCGGGGGGCAAGGGGGCGAACCTCGGCGAGTTGACGGCGGCGGGCTTCCGAGTCCCACGAGGCTTCGTCGTGACCGCAGACGCGTACCTCGCGGCGATGGACGCTGGCGGCGTGCGCGCAGAGCTCGCCCAACCCCCGACGGAGGTCGAGGCCGATGCACAGCTCGCCGAGCACGCGGCCCGCCTGCGCGAGCTCGTCCACAAGGCCGGCGTTCCTCGTGAGCTGCGCGACGAGATCGTCGCTCGGTACGACGCGCTCGGCACCGACGTCCGGGTCGCGGTGCGATCTTCGGCGACGGCCGAGGACACTGCCGACACGTCGTTCGCGGGCATGAACGCGACGTTCACCAACGTCAGCGGAAGCGATGAATTGATCGCGCGCGTCGTCGACTGCTGGGCCTCGCTGTTCGGCGACCGCGTCGTCTCGTACCGAGCGAGTCGGGGGATGCGAGAGGAACCGGCGATCGCCGTCATCGTCCAGCAGATGATCGACGCCGAACGCAGCGGTGTGCTCTTCACCGCCGACCCCGCGACCGACGATCGAGACCGCATCGTCATCGAGGCGGCGTTCGGACTCGGTGAGGTGGTCGTCGGGGGACAGGTCGAACCCGACACCTACTGTGTGCGGAAGAGCAGCGGCGAGCTCCTCGACACGCGAGTCGGTCGGAAGTCGCACGCGATCGTGCATGATCCCGAGCGTGGCGAGCACCGCATCGAGCTCGACGACGCCGCGGCGAACCGGCGCGTGCTCACCGACGACGAGGTCGTCGAGCTCGCCGGTCTGGGCTCGCGCATCGAGGCCCACTACGGCGTCCCTCAGGACATGGAGTGGGCGATCGCGGCGGGGGTCACCTACGTGCTGCAGTCGCGTCCCATCACCACGCTGGTCGCCGGGGCCGACCTGTCGACGGGCGGTCCGGTGCGCGGCACCGTGCTCGTGCGCGGGCTCGGCGCGTCGCCGGGTGTTGTCAGCGGTGCGGTGCGGGTGCTGCAGTCGCCGCGCGACGGCGCGCAGCTCGAGAGCGGTGAGGTGCTCGTCGCCGCGATGACGAACCCCGACTGGGTGCCCGTCCTCCGCCGGGCGGGCGCGCTCGTCACCGACGGCGGTGGCATGACCTGCCACGCCGCGATCGTCAGCCGCGAGTTGGGTGTGCCGTGCGTCGTCGGGACCCGTGACGCAACGACCAGGCTGCACACCGGCGATCTCGTCACGGTCGACGCCGCGAAAGGACTCGTCCTCTCGGGCGCTTCGAGCACCGCGACGGTCGTGCACACCCATGAGGTCGCGGAGCCGGCCGGCGCGCCGATCGAGTCGCTGGCGACGCGGGTCTACGTGAACCTCGCCATCGCCGACCAGGCCGAACGTGTCGCCGCGCTGCCCGTCGACGGGGTGGGACTGTTGCGCGCGGAGTTCATGCTGACCGAAGCGCTCGAAGGGCAGCATCCACGGGCGTTGCTCGCCCGCGGCGGTCGCGAGGAGTTCCTGGCGCGGATGAGCGCGTCGGTGCTGCGGATCACGACCGCGTTCTCACCTCGACCGGTGATCTATCGCACGATCGACTTCCGCACGAACGAGTTCCGCAACCTCGAAGGGGGCGCCGAGTTCGAACCCGACGAAGGCAATCCGATGATCGGCTACCGCGGCTGCTATCGCTACACGCGCGAGCCGGACCTGTTCGAGCTGGAGTGCGAGCTGCTGGCACGGGTCCGTGAGCAGACCCCGAACCTGCACGTGATGATCCCCTTCGTGCGCACGCTGTGGGAGCTCGAGGCGTGCTTCGAGATCATCGACCGCAGCGCGCTCGGTCGTCAGCGTGGGCTCGAGCGCTGGGTGATGGCCGAAGTCCCGTCGGTCGTGTACCGGATCCCGGAGTACGCCGCGCTCGGTGTCGACGGTGTGTCGATCGGGTCGAACGACCTCACCCAGCTGGTGTTGGGCGTCGACCGCGATTCCGAGATCTGCGCCGAGCTGTTCGACGAGTCCGACGCGGCCGTGCTGGACGCGATCGAGCGCATCATCCGCGCCGCGACCGACGCCGGCATCACGTCGTCGCTGTGCGGCCAAGCACCGTCGAACCGACCGGAGTTCGCCGAACACCTCGTGCGGTTCGGGATCACGTCGGTGTCGGTCAACCCCGACGCCGTCGACCGCACGCGCCGCGCCATCGCCGCAGCCGAGCGGCGGGTGCTGCTCGACGCCGCGCGCCGCGCCGGCTGACCGACGCGGCGCGACTGCTCAACGGGCCACGAAGCCGCCGTCGACGGCGATGGCCTGACCGGTCACGAAGCTGGCCGCGTCGGAGCAGAGCCACACCACGCTCGCCGCGATCTCCTCGGGGGAGCCCATCCGGCCGACCGGCTCGCTGCTGGTGAGCTGCGCGGCGGCTTCAGGGTCGCCGTGCGTGAACCGTTCGACCATCTCTGTGTCGATCACGCCCGGGCACACGGCGTTGACGCGGATGCCGTGGGTGGCGTACTCGAGCGCTGCCGTCTTGGTGAGTCCGACGACCCCGTGCTTGGACGCGGTGTACGCGGGGATGTTCTCGAATCCCACCAGCCCTGCGACCGACGAGACGTTGACGATCGCGCCGCCGTCTCGTTCGAGCATGCGCGGGATCTCGGCGCGCATGCACAGGAACACGCCGGTGAGGTTCACCGCGATCGTGCGGTCCCAGTTCTCGTCGGTGCAGTCGGCGGTCGGCATCGGGGTGCCCTCGATGCCGGCGTTGTTGCATGCGACGTCGAGGCCACCGAACCGTTCGACGGTCGCGGCGACGAGCCGTTCGACCGCAGCGCGGTCGCTGACGTCGGTCTCCACGAAGAAGCCGCTGGCACCGAGCGCCTCGACCTCCTTCGCGACGGTCTCGCCCCGGTCCCGGTCGACATCGGCGACGACCACGTCGAAGCCCGACTGGGCGAACGCCAACGCGACCGCTCTGCCGATCCCGGTGCTGGCGCCGGTGACGAGCGCAACCTTTCGTTGGGAGCCGTTCATGGGAGTCTCCTCGGTCGTCTCTGTCCAGCGTGCCCCGCCTTCGCCCGGTCTACGACGCCCGAATGGCGTTCCCGGCCTGCCGAAGGTCCCGTCACCGCACCATCTGCGCGACGGTGACGAACGCGTAGCCGTCGGCGCGCAGGCCGTCGATCACGCGCTCGAGTGCGTCGACATCCGTCGACGCCGAGCCGACGTGGAACAGGTAGATCGCGCCAGGAGCGGCTCGGGTGAGGCACCGATCGACGACGTCGTCGACCGGGGAGCCTTGCCAGCCGAGCGAGTCGATCGTCCAGAGCACGTCGTAGCGGTAGCCGGCGCGCCCGAGGAGCTCATCCACGCCCGCGTCGGTGTCGCCGTACGGCGGCCGGAACCACGGCTGGGTCGAGCGTCCGATGAGCGGACCGATCACCGCGTCGGCGCGTCGCAGCTCGTCGAGCCGCTCACCCTCGCTCAGCGCGCCGGCGCCCGTCGAGTACCCCGTGAACGACGCGTGGTCGTAGGTGTGGTTCATCACGACGTGACCGTCGGCCGCGATGCGCCGCACCAGATCGGGGTTGCGCTCCGCGAACCGACCGGTGATGCCGAAGGTGGCGTCGACGTCACGAGCGGCCAGCACGTCGAGGATGCGAGCGGTCGAACCCGCGTCCGAGCCCGCGTCGAACGTCAGCGCGACCTCACGTCGTGACCCGTCGCCGCCGCGCACCTGCGTCGCAGGACCCGACGGAGCGGTCGTCGTCGTCGGCGGCGGTGGTGGTCGTGACGTCGTGGTCGAGGACTCCGTCGTGGTGGTGCTCGGACTCGTCGTGGTGCTGGCCGCAGGCTCCGTCGTCGGGACGGCCCCCTCATCGGATGTGCCGCACGCGCCGAGCGTCAGCGTGAGGGTCAGAGCGGCGAGGCACGCGGACCGAGCTCGTGGCACGGGTCCATCGTCCATCGGGATGGCTCCGTGGTCTCCGGCCGTTGGTCACGAACCGAACGCCTCATCGGTAGATCCACACCGGGGTGCCGATCGGCATGGCGTCGTGCTCCCACAGCCAATCCATCGCAGGGTTGATCGTCCGGATGCAGCCGTGCGAGGCCGGGAAGGGCGGCACCGACGGGAAGCCGTGCACGGCCACGCCGCCGACGACGTACTTCGGGCGGTACAGCACGCCGAGCTCGCTGCGGTGGTAGCCGTCGATCTCGCGCTCGACCCGGTACCGGCCGGTCGGCGTTCGCGACCCCGTGCCCGTCGACACGTCGAGCACGAGGCGAACCGCGCCCTCGTCGACCACGAGGAGCACCTGCCGGGTGAGATCGATCTCGATCGACCGACGCGACGGGTCGCGGGCCTCGGGGCGGGTCGCCGTGTCGAGCGCACGCACAGTCTCCGGCCCGGCGATCCCGTCGCGGTCGAGACCATTGACCTTCTGGAACGCGGTCACCGCATGAACGGTGGTCTCGTCGTAGTCGCCGTCGGTCCGCGGCACGAAGTAGCCGAGCTCGGCGAGACGCTGCTGGAGCGCCGCCACGTTCGGCCCCGACATGCCGGGACGCAGCGCGGTCGACACGACGGTGGTCGAAGTAGTCGTTGCGACCGAGGTCGACGTCGACGTGGTCCCAGACGTGGACGTGGACGACGAGGCTCGGGAGCTCGACGGGGAGCGCGGATCCACCGTTTCGCACGAGGTCTTGGACGAGGGCGCGCCGACCTGCAACCGCTCCGGGCTCGGGTCCGAGCGCGCGAGGCCGACTCCGACTCCGGTCGCGACGAGCGCGACCGCGGCGGCCCCGACGACGGCACGACGACGACCTCGGTGCCCGAACACGTCAGGGTCGGCTCCGTGTCGGCTGTTCGACGCGGCGACCCGCCTGCAAGGTTCGGGCGATGTCGCTCGGCGAGATGATCCCGACCAGCCGTTCGTCGTCGAACACGAGGACGCGACGGCCCCCGTCGTCAGTGGCGCGACGCAGGACGCCGAGGAGCATCTCGTCCGGCGTCGCGGTCGTCACCTCCGCGAGTGGCCACGCGCAGTCGCGTACCGGGGTTGCGGAACGAGCCTCGAACGGCACGGACTTCACGCGTGCCAGGGTCGCGAGCCCGATCACCCGCTGGTCCGGCTCCACGACGGGAAACGAGGAGCAGCGATGTCGCAGCACGAACGACTCGATCAGCTCGGTGACGCTCGCGTCGGCGGGGACGACGAGAGGGTCACGTGTCATGACATCAGCGACGCGCAGGTGCGCGAGTGCCGCGGTCACCGCGGTGTCGATCTGCTCGGCACGGGCCGAGTTGACGAGGAACCACCCGAGGAACACGAACCAGACGCCGCCGATGCCGGCGCCGGCGACGACCTCGACGAATCCGACACCGACGAGCACGTAGCCGAACGCCACGCCCGCCCGCGTGGCGCTCACTGCCGCGCTCGTGCGATCGCCCCGTCGTCTCCACAGCAGCGCGCGCAGCACGCGGCCACCGTCGAGCGGCGCCGCCGGCACGAGGTTGAACACTGCGAGCAGGACGTTCACGGTCCCCAGCCACACGAGCGTCGCCACCAGGAGCTCGGCGAGCCCGAGCGCGTCCGCGACGCCCGCCGTCGTCAGTGCGGTCGCACCGATCGCCACGCTCGTCGCCGGGCCGGCGAGCGCGATCACGAGCTCGTCATCGGGCGACCGCGGCTCGCCTTCGAGCGTAGCGATGCCGCCGAGAACCCACAGCGTGATGCCACGCACTCGGATGCCGCGTCGCGATGCGACGAGCGAGTGGCTCAGCTCGTGCGCCAGCAGGGCACCGAGGAACGCGATCGTCGCGCACGTCGACGCGAGCCAGTACGCAGCATCTGAACGACCGGACGACGTGTCCGGCAACACCTGCGTGGCGAGCAGCCAGCTGAGCAGCCCGGCGACGACACCGACGCTCCAGTCGACGCGTACGTCGATGCCGGCGATGCGTCCGACACGGAACCCGCTGCCGCCGGACGCGGCGGTGGCCCGATGTGAGGCCGTGGACGAACCTGAAGTCCCGTGCTGCATCGTCGGATGCTCCCGTCGACGTGCACCTGGCTCGACGATGCATCCCGCGGCTCGCCGCCGCAATGGCCCTTCGGCCCTCGTCGACCTACTCGATGGCGTCGTCGCGGCAGGCGGGACCGGTGATCACGGGGTTGCAGCGCACCGGGCCGGGGCCGGGGAGGCGCGCGACGTAGTCGCTGCCGAAGGGCGCGGCGCGCCCTTCCACCGGGTAGTCGGTGCTCACCCACTGGGCGCCGCTCGCGAGCGCGGCGTCGCGCATCGACGTGTCGCCGGTGCGCGCCTGCACGGTGTCGGCGTCGGCGCGGGTGCGCACGACGTAGCCCCGGCGCACGAGGTCGCGGATCTGCTCCTCGTTCTCTCCGGTCGGGTCGTTGCGCTTGATGAACGCCGCGTCGGCGTCGCCGGGCTCCGCGCTCGTGAAGAGCATGCGACCTTCGAGCACCGGGTGACCGTCGAGGTACGTGCTGCGGAACGGGTCACCGTTGTCCATCAGGAACAGCACCTTGCCGCGCGACTCGCCGAGCTTCGGCCAGCCGTCGGCGGTGACCGCGTCGTCGAGGGTGGCATGGTCGCCGCGCACGTCGTCGGGCGTGATCACCTGCTCGGCGGGGAACACCGACGCGATCTCCGCGTCGAGCGCGTCGAGCTCGGCCGCGCCGATCGGGTGCGGGGTGACGAACCCGAGGTCGAGCGGATCCGGGATCTCGTCCTGCTTGAGCTCGACGAGGATCGCGAGCGGCACGTGGTCGGAGTTCGCGTCCGACCACGCCTTCACCTGCTCGAGGCACTGCACGAACGTCCAGCACGTGCTCTCGAAGTCGACGTCTTGCACGTGCAGCACCTTGAAGCCGGGCTCCTCGAGCTCGGGGATCCCCGAGTCGGTCGGCAGCCCGAGCACCTCGTGGATGACGCGCGTGTCGTAGAGGCCGCCGGCGGGATCGGCGAACACGTCGAGTTCGATCTGACGGACACCTTCTTCGGCGAACTGCGTCGCGAGTGGCGAGTGCGAGTACTCGAAGCTCGCGGCGAGCGCGCTGTCGAACGACTGCAACGCCGCGAACAGCTCGGGCTCGGGTTGGCGGTGGTACGAGTTGTGCGACCCGATCGCCTGCAGGTGGTTCAGGCGCAAGCACCCGTCGGCGAGCGCTCGGCGCTCCGGGTCGTCCGCCGGTTCGGTGGCACCGCTCGCGTCCGGGTCCGTCCACTGCGCGCACGTCGCGGCGCGCTCGGCGGGCGACGGACCGTCGTCGTCGTCAGCGACCACGACCGCGACGGCGGCGCCGATCACGAGCACGATCACGACGAGAGCGACAACCGCGAAACGGCGCGGGACGCCGCGGGTCGACGCCATCAGCGGTACTCCGGGTTCGGGAAGTCGAAGCGACACCCGGCGTCCCACTCGGAGCGCTGGTTGCCGTGCGCGGGCACGCCGCCCGCCTCCTTCAACATCCGGGCGAGGTGGAGCAGGTTCCACGTCATGAACGTCGTGTTGCGGTTCGTGAAGTCGTTCTCCGGGCCGCCCGATCCCGGATCGAGGTACGAC
>DASUMP010000230.1:0-17918 GCA_036277635.1 Acidimicrobiia bacterium
GCGTACGGCGTGAGCCCCCCGTACCAGGCGAGGTGCGCGACGGCGAACGCGGCGGCCGCCACCACCAGCGCAGCGGCGGCGCGCGTCGCGTCGGCGACGCGCCCGGTGCGCGCGAGGCGGAACCCGCCGAACACGACCAGCGCGATAGCCACCGGCACGTACTTCACCGCGAGCCAGGGCAGCGCCACGATGCACGCGACCGCGACCCACCGCTGCACACGCGTGAGCGCGCCGGTGAGTGCGCCGATCGCGATCGTGACGACCAGCGCGGCCGGCAGCTCCGGGTACACCTGCGTGCCGTAGACCGCCAGCGGCGGCGCGACGCAACACGCGCCGACCACGACGACCGCGACGCGTCGCGGCACGCGGAACCGGTGGATCGCGACCCACGCGAGGGCGACGGCGAGCGCGCCGGCCACGAGCGCGAGCGCGAGCTTGGCGGCGACCCAACCGCCGATGCCCATCGGCACGGCGAGGAACGCGGGGAGCAGCGGATCGTGCGGACTGACCCGCGACCCGTCGTCGCGCGCCGCTTCCTGCACGGGCAGCTCGGCGCGGTGGAACGGTCGGTACCGCTCGTCGGCGCGCTCGTCGGCGATGTCGAGATCGCGATCCTCGGCGAGGCTGAGCGCGCTCAACAGGTACTGCGGTTCGTCGGCGGTCGTGTGCCCGCCGCGCGCGGCCGGCAACGTCGCACCGAGCGCGGCCCAGCACGCGACCACGACGCCCAACGCGGCGAGCACCCGGCGTTCGCGCGCGCGGCTCATGCGAACTCGGCGCGACGGATGGTGAGGAACCACGTGAGCAGGCCCGACAGCACGAGCAGCACGAGCGCGGCGAGTCCGGCCTCGGCGTAGAAGCCCTCGGATGCCGACGCCCAGATGCGCGTCGCGAGCGTGTCGGAGCCGAGCGGGCGCAGCACCAGTGTCGCCGGGAGCTCCTTCATCGTCGACAGGAGCACGAGACCCATGCCCGCCGCGAGGCCGCCGCGCATCAGCGGCAGGTCGACGGTGACCAGCCGGCGCATCCGACTCGCGCCGAGCGAGCGCGCCGCGTCGTCGACGCGACGCGGCACGCCGCTCACCGCGACCTGACTCGCCCGCATCGCCTGCGACCCGAAGTGCACGACGTACGCGGCGATCAGCAGCGAGTAGGTCTGGTACAGCGACCCGAACGCCGGCACCTGCAGCACGAAGAACACGAGCGCGAGCGCGACGACGAGTCCGGGGAGGGCGAAGCCGCTTACGACCAACGTGTTCGCGGCACCACCCGCCCACGACCGGTGCCGCGTGGTGAGAAACGCCACCGGCAGCACGACTGCGACGGCGACGAACGCGGTGACGAGACCGAGCCACGCGGTCGTCCAGCCGTCGGTCACCAAGCGATCGGCGTGCAGCGCCACGTCACCCGCGACGCCCCGCAGCGTCCACTGCACGAGCACGATGACCGGACCGACCAACGCGACACCCACGACGCTCGCGACGAAGCCGACGGCGGGCCACCGCCAACGTCCGAGCGGGGTGAGGGCGGGTCGGGCGCGTCCGACGGCTTCGGTCAGCACCCGCCGGCGCGCGTGCACGCGCTCGGTGATCACGACCACCAACGCGACGGTCGCCAGCAGCAGGCTCAACACGATCGACGTGTCGCGATCGAGGAGTCGCGCCGAGTAGATCGCGCGCGTCAGCGTGTCGTAGTGCAGGAGTTGGACCGCGCCGAACTCGCTGAGGCTGTAGAGGAACACGAGCAGCGCGCCCGCCCACATCGCGCCGGTGAGCTGCGGCAGCACCACGGTGCGGAAGGATCCCCACGGTGAGCGACCGAGCGCGCGTGCGCTCTCCTCGAGCGACGTCGGCAGCGCCGCGAGTCGCGCCGCCACCGGGAGGTACACGTAGGGGTAGGTCAGCAGGCCGAGCAGCGTCACCGACCACCAGTAGCCCTCGATCCGCGGCGACCGGTCGAAGCCGAACAGCAGATCGAACACGCCGTCGGGGGCGAACGCGGCGATGAGCGCGAGCGCGCCCACGAACGAGGGGATCACGAGCGGGAGCGGCACGACGAGGCGCCAGAGCCGTCGGCCGGGGAGGTCGGTGCGCGTCGTGAGCCACGCGAGCGCGGTGCCGAGCGCGGTGGCCAGGGCGGCGACACCGACCGCGAGGGTCAGCGTGCGCACGAGCGGGGCGAGCGCGTCTTCCGAGCGGAGGATCTCGACGACGTCGACGTCGCGCGCCAGGCTCTCCGACGCGAGATACGCGAGCGGCACGGCGAAGAGCAGGCCGATCGCGAGTCCGCCGACGGCCAGCGGCCACGGCGCGCGGCGCGTCGTTGCGCCGCGCCCACCGCCGGCGGGGAACGCTGCGCCGACCGCGGTCAGCTCAGGCGCGCTCGAGACCACTTTCCCGGATCAGCTCACGCGTGCGTTGGAGCCCGCCGCCGAGTGCGTCGAGGTCGAGACGGGGTGCTGCGATGTCGGCGAGCGGCGGGAGGTCGGCGACCACGGGGTCGACACCCGCCGCCAGCGGGTACTCGAGCGTCTCGCCCGCGAAGAACTCCTGCGCGTCGCGCGAGAGCAAGAACTCGATCAGCCGTTCCGCGTCGGCGCGACGGTCGCCCGCGGTGTCGAGCACCGCGGCCGCGGTGACGAGCACCATCGTGCCGGGGTCGTCCGCGTCGAGGAGGTGGTTCTCGGTCGGTACGCCCGGATCCTCGATCTTGGCGCGCTCGTTGTAGTAGTGGTTGATCAACCCGAAGTCGACGTCGCCGCGCTCGACGGCCTGGCGGATCGCGTCGTTGTTGGGGTACGTGCGCACGTCGTTCGCGACGAGCCCTTCGAGCCATGCGAGCGTGCGCTCGTCGCCGACCAGCTCGCGCATGCCGGTGACGAAGTCCTGGAACGAGCCGTTCGTCGGCGCGACCGCGACACGCCCCGCGTACGCGTCGTCGACGAGGTCGAACACCGACGTCGGCAGCTCGTCGGCGGCGACGCGGTCGCGGTTGTACACGACGACGCGCACGCGCCCGGAGAGACCGACCCACTCGCCGTCGGCCGCACGGAACCGTTCGTCGACGAGCGCGAGCGCCGCGTCGTCGAGCGGCACGAGCCGGCCCTCACCGTCGAGGTAACCGACCGCGCCCGGACTCTGCGAGATGAACACGTCGGCGGGCGACTGGTCACCTTCGGTGTCGATCTGCACCGCGAGGTCGGCGGAGTCGCCGTAGAGGACGTCGATCGCGACGCCCGACTCGTCGGAGAACTGCTCGAGGAGGGGACCCACGAGGTTCTCGGTGCGGCCCGAGTACACGGTGAGCCGCCCCCCGTCGCTGCCACCGCAGGCTGCGAGCGCGGCGACCGAGACCACGGCGAGACCGACCGAGAGGAGGGCCCGAGAGCGCGGATGCATCCCGGCACTCTTGCACATCCTGCCCATTCTTGTAAAGTGAGCCTTACCTCACTTCGGTCACCCTGAGCCGGCTCCGGAGGCCCCGTGCCCGCCACCCCCGTCGTCTTGTTCCTCCCCGCCCGCGACGAGGCCGAATCGGTCGGCGCCGTGCTGGCCCGGGTGCCGGCCGAGGTGCACGGCCACCCCGTCGTGGCGCTCGTCGTCGACGACGGCTCCACCGACGGCACCGCCGAGATCGCGATCGCTGCCGGCGCCCGCGTCGTCCGGCTCGACCCCGGCCGGGGGCTCGGCGCGGCGGTGCGCGCCGGGTTGGACGCCGCGGTGCGCCTCGACGCGGCCGCCGTCGCGTTCTGCGACGCCGACGGCGAGTACGCGCCCGAGGAGCTCGCGCGCCTGCTCGCCCCGGTCCTCGACGGTTCCGCCGACTACGTGGTGGGGTCGCGCTTCGCGGGACACATCGACCGCATGCGGCCGCACCGCCGCGTCGGCAACCGCCTGCTCACCCTGCTCGTCCGTCGGCTGAGCGGCGTGCACGTCACCGACGGTCAATCCGGCTACCGAGCGCTGTCGCCGATCGCCGCGCGCGACGCGCAGATCGCGCACGACTACAACTATGCGCAAGTGCTCACGGTCGATCTCGTCGCGCGCGGCTACCGCTATCGCGAGGTTCCGATCAGCTACTCGTTCCGCACGACCGGCCGATCGTTCGTGCGCCTGGTGCCCTACCTCCGCCACGTGGTCCCGACCCTGTGGCGCCAGCAGCGCGAGCTGCGCAGCCGCGCGCACGTCGACCGTCGCGCCCCCGCGCTCGCGCGCTGATCGCACGGTCCACTGGCGTCGGCCGCAGACCGCGGTGCAACCTCTGCGGGACACACGCGCGCCGGGCACGCGCTCGGCCCCGGGAGGAGCACCGATGCCGACGACGCAACCGCGAACCGACCACCATCCGGTCGTCACCGCGCACCAGGCGAGCCGCGCCGCGGACCTACAACTCCGTGCCGCCGACGCCATCACTGCGTTCGCGGGGTCGATGCTCTTCGTCTACATCCACGCGGTGCTGTTCGCGCTCTGGATGCTCTTCGCCGAGAGCGACCCGTGGCCGAAGCTCACGCTCGTCGTGTCGTTGGAAGCGATCTTCCTCTCGACGTTCGTCCTGATCGGTCAGAACCGTCAGGCCGAGTTCGCGCAGCGCAAGGCGGATCACGACTTCTTCGAGCAGGAACGGGAGCTGCACGACAACACCGACCTCACGCGCGCGATCCACGAGCTCACTCGCGAGATCCACGCACGGGTCGTCTCGCCGACGGAGCGCTGATCGGGGTCAGTCCTCGACGACGTGGTCGCGGAATCGCGACCGCGCCGCACTCCACCGGGTCGCGTCGATGCGCCCGTCGGCGCCGAACGCGTCGGCCACGCCCCACGCCATCGAGAGCGCGTGGTGCGTGTTGTCGTGGGCGAAGAGCCCGTGACGGCCGAACGTGACGACGTTCGGCAGCGTGCCCGCCCAGTCGTCGACCGCGGCGAAGTCGCGCTCGTAGCCGACGCGGTACACCGGATACGCGTTGGGGACACGACGAGTCTCCACGTGGAACGGTGTCACGCGCGGCAGGCCGCTGCGCACGAGCGCGTCGCCCACGACGCGGCCCAGGGTGTCGTCGCTCGCCGTCCACGTGTCGTCGCCGACCGAGCACGGCACCTCGGCGCACAACACGGTGACGTCGCGCGGATCTTCGGGGTTGTCGCGGTAGTTCTTCGGCTCCGAGACGCGACTCATCGGCACGTCGAGCCCGGGGAAGTAGTGCGCGTCGTAAGGCGTCCACTGCGGGACGCGCAATGCGAGGTACACGAGGACGAGCGCGCGCGACGTGAGCCTCGCGGCGGCGGTGCGCACCGCGTCGGGCGCACCCCCGATGCGGGCGAGCACGGGGAGCGGGATCGTCGAGAGCACCAGCCCGGCATCGAGACGCTCGCCGCCGGCGAGCGCCACGACGGCGCGGTCGGGGTGCGCCTCGATCCCGATCACGTCGGCCTCGGTGCGGATCACCGCGCCGGCCGCCGATGCGGCCGCAGCGAGCGCCTCGACGATCTGGCCGTAGCCCCGGCGGGGCGCGTAGAACACCGATCGTTGCGGTTCCCGGCCGAGCGCTCGCTTGACCAGCGCGCCACCGGAGCGGGCGCCGACCCGCCGGCGGGCGAGCTCGCCGCTCAGCTCGTGGGGCGGCAGCGCCCAGATCTTCTCCACGAAGGGGAAGTAGAAGTCGTGCGCCAGCGTCGGGCCCAGCCGGGCGCGCACGACCTCCGCGAACGTGTCGGCGCGCGGCCCGCGGCGCACCGGCGCGGTGACGATGTCGAGCGCGAGACGCGCCGCGAGCGCGCGCGGCAGCCGCCGCACCAGCTCACGCGCGTCGGGTGGGAACCGCACCCACCGCCCCCCGAGCCGGAGTCGGCCGTTGCGCTCGCGGAGCTGCAGGTCGGCGCCGAGCAGCGCGCGCAGCTCGTCGAGGACGAACGGGTCGGTCGAAGGGTGCAGCCGATGGCTCCCGTGGTCGACGCGCACTCCGGCCACGTCGAACGACGCGGCGAGGCCGCCGACGACAGCAGCGCGCTCGAGCACGACCACTCGGGTGTCGCGACGCGCGAGCAACAGCGCGGCGCCGAGGCCGGCAGGCCCCGCGCCGAGGACGACGACCGGTGCCGGCGCGTCAGCTCGCGTCGTCACCGGCACGCCGGGCGAACGCGACCGCGTCGCCCGTGAGCTGCACCGCGACTCGGTCGCCGGCGTGGAACGCGAGTCCCGGAGCCGTGCGCGAGTGGACCCGGACGCCGTCTTCGAGCACGACCTCGATCACCTGGTCGTGTCCGTAGTAGGTGGTTCTCCGGACGGTGCCGTCGCCGGACCCGTCGAGTCGCAGGCGCACGTTCTCGGGGCGCACGACCACGTGCACTGGACCGGCCGCGACCGGACGCGATGCGCGCACCGCGCCGAGCGCAGTGACGATCCGCTCGCCGTCGGAGTCGCCGGCGAGGAGGTCGGCGTCGCCGACGAACGACGCGACGAACGGCTCCGCCGGCGCGGCGTACAGCTCGGCTGGAGTCCCGACCTGGAGCACGCGCCCGCGCGCCATCACTGCGACGCGGTCGGCGAGGCTCAGCGCTTCTTCCTGGTCGTGGGTGACGAACACCGCGGTGGCGCCGGCCGCGTCGAGGATGTCGCGCACTTCCTCGCGCACGCGGCTGCGCAGCGCGGCGTCGAGGTTCGAGAACGGTTCGTCGAGCAGCACGATCGCGGGATCGGGTGCCAACGCGCGCGCGATCGCGACTCGTTGTTGCTCACCCCCGGAGAGCTCGTGCGGGCGCCGGCGTCCCTTGTCGGCCAGTCCGACGAGCTCGAGCATCTGCGCGACCCGCGCCGCGCGCGTCTCGCGGTCGCGGACCCCGTACGCGACGTTCTGCGCGACCGACAGGTGCGGGAAGAGCGCGTAGTCCTGGAACACCACGCCGATGCGGCGGCGCTCCGGCGGCACGAAGTGCGTCGGCGTCCCGACCTCGTCGCCGCCGAGGAGCACCGCCCCCTCGTCGGGGCGCTCGAAGCCCGCCACGAGCCGCAGCGTCGTGGTCTTGCCGCACCCGCTCGGGCCGAGGAGCGCGAGCAGCTCGCCGGCGCGCACCTCGAGATCGACCGCGTCGACGGCCACGACCGTGCCGAAGCGCTTCGTGAGCCCACGCACCTCGACCACCACGGCGTGGTCGGAGGCGGGCTGCGGCGGAACACTCGGGGCCGTGCTCACGTTACTCAGGGTATCCTTACCTGACCGGCGCTCCCCGCCGGACCCCCGGAGGCACCGCGTTGGCCGAGCTCCACGACACCACCGAGGAGTACCTCGAGGCGATCCTGTCGATCGAAGAGGAAGGCGTCACGCCGCTGCGGGCCCGCCTCGTCGAGCGGCTCGGACTGTCGGCGGCGGCCGTCTCCGAGACCATCGGGCGCCTCTCCGACCAAGGGTTCGTCGAGCTCGCGGGCGACCGCAGCCTGCACCTCACCGACAAGGGCCGCACCCTCGCCACGACCGTCGTGCGGCGCCACCGCCTCGCCGAGCGCCTGCTCACCGACATCATCGGCCTCGAGTGGGAGAAGGTGCACCGCGAAGCCGACCGGTGGGAGCACGCCATCTCCGCCGACGTCGAAGAGAAGCTCGTCGAGCTGCTCGGCGACCCCGCGACGTGCCCGCACGGCAACCCGATCCCCGGATCGAAGCGCGCCAAGCGCCGCGACCCGGTCGTGGCGCTCGCCCACGCCGAGCCGGGCACGATCACCGTCTCGCGCATCAGCGAGAAGCTCGAGCTCAACGACGACGCGCTCGCGCTCATCGTGGCCGCGCGCTTGATGCCGGGCTGCAGCGCGACCGTCGTGGAACGTGGTGAGGGAACCGTGCGCGTCCGCACCGTCACGGGCGATCACGACGTCCCCGCCCTGGTCGCCGACCAGATGTACGTGTCCCCCAGCTGACGACCACCGAGCTGCGGGTGGCGCCGATCGGGGACGTCAGCCGCCGGCGACGGCGGGGACGATGCTGACGACCGTGCCGTCGGTGAGCGCGGTGTCGGTGCCCTGCAAGAAGCGGATGTCCTCGTCGGCGACGAAGACGTTGACGAAGCGACGCAGCTCACCCGACTCGTCGAAGATGCGCTCACCGAACCCGGGGTAGGCGACGTCGAGACCCTTCAGGACCTCGGCCACGGTGCTGCCTTCGAGCTGCACCTCCGACGCGCCGCCCGAGAGGCTGCGCAGCTGCGTGGGGATGCGGACGGTGACCGCCATCAATGCTCCTCGATGTCGAAGGCGTCGTGGAACGCGTCGAGCGTGGGCGCGATCGTCGCGGTGGGGCCGACGTGCGGCGAGACCGCTTCGAGCGTCTTCAACCCGTGACCGGTGATGTAGACGACGACGCGCTCGTCGGGACGGACCACGCCGTCGCGCGCGAGGCGTTGCAGCGTCGCGACGGTGACGCCGCCCGCGGTCTCCGCGAAGATCCCCTCGGTGCGCGCGAGCAGGCGCATGCCCTCGACGATCTCGTCGTCGGTGACCGACGCGCACGCGCCGCCGGTGCTGCGGATGCAGTCGAGCGCGAAGTACCCGTCGGCCGGGTTGCCGATCGCGAGCGACTTCGCGATCGTCGACGGCTTCACGGGTCGGATCGTGTCGGACTCCTCGAGCCACGCGGTCGCCACCGGCGAGCACCCGAGCGCTTGCGCGCCCGACACCCGCAGCGCCGGCTCCTCGTCGAGCAGGCCGACCTGGTGCAGCTCTTTGAACCCCTTGTGGATCTTCGTGAGCAGCGATCCGCTCGCGATCGGGACGACCACGTGGTCGGGCGTCTGCCAGCCGAGCTGTTCGGCGGTCTCGAACGCGAGCGTCTTCGATCCTTCGGCGTAGTACGGACGCATGTTGACGTTCACGAACGCCCATTCGTAGATCCCGGCGAGCTCCGCGCACAGGCGGTTGACGTCGTCGTAGTTGCCGTTGATCGCGACCACGTTGCCGCCGTAGACCGCGGTCGTCACGATCTTGCCGGCCTCGAGATCCGACGGGATGAACACGTAGCTGCGCAGGCCGGCGTGCGCCGCGTGCGCGGCCACGGAGTTCGCGAGGTTGCCGGTCGACGCGCACGCGGCGACCTTGAACCCGAACTGCAAGGCCTTGCTCATCGCGATCGACACCACGCGGTCCTTGAAGGAGTTCGTGGGGTTGCGCGTGTCGTTCTTGATCCAGACCTCGCCGAGCCCGAGCTCGGCGGCGAGGCGATCGGCGCGCACCAGCGGCGTGAAGCCGGTGCCGAGGTCGACGGCGACGTCGCTCTCGACCGGGAGCAGGTCGGCGTAGCGCCACAACGTGGCGGGTCCGGCCGCGATGCGCTCGCGCGACACCGAGGCGCGGATCGCGTCGTAGTCGTACGCGACCTCGAGCGGGCCGAAGCACCACTCGCAGGTGTAGATCGGATCAGCGGCGTACTCGCGCCCACACTCGCGACAACGCAGCCCATTCACATGTGCCATCGAGCCAGTCTCCTCGTGTCCTCCGTGCATCCTCGACGCGCTCTCGAGCGCCCCGAGCGGGAGAACCGCTCGTTGGCTGCTCATCGGTCAGGCATTGGCACCGTGATGACCGTTCCGGAGATCGATCACTGGTTGCCGCGGCGTCGTCGGGCCTGTCCCTCGGCCGCTCTCGATGAGCGCGTTGTTCCGCGCCAGGGTAGCACCCGTCGGAGACCCTGATCCCACCCGTTTACAGTGCGGACCCGACGCGAACGAGGAACCGCAGATGTTCGTCGGCGAGAAGCTGATCTACCTCCAGATGCAGAAGACGGCATCGACCCACATCGCGCGCATCCTCGCCGATGTCGTCGGCGGCGAACAGCACCAGCAGCACCTGCGACTCGAGATCGATCCCGAGGGTCGCTCGGTCGTCGGCTCGATCCGCAGTCCGTGGTCCTGGTACGTGTCGTTGTGGGCCTACGGGTGCCGCGGCGGAGGCGGCCGTTGGGGGATCCGGAACCTGTTGACCCAGCCGCCGCCCACGGCGCTCGACACCGCTCGCGAGGCGTTGCGCTACGCGCGGGCGAAGCGCGCGTTCCCGCGTGAGGTCCTCGACGAGCACCAGCGATTGCGCGAGCACCAGCGGGGCACGCCGGTCGAGCTGTGGCGCCCCGTCTACTCCGACCCGACCGACGCCGGCGCGTTCCGGCAGTGGCTGCGTCTCGTCCTCGATCCCACGCGGGCGCGCGACCTGCACCCGCGTTTCGGCGCGAGCGACCTCCGACACCACGCCGGCTTCATGACCTTCCGCTACTTCCGGCTGCTCGCGCGCGACCTCGACGACCTCGACCGGCCCGGACAGTTCACCTCGTTCGACGCGATACGCGAGTACGACGCGACGTCGACGGTGCACGACGACATGATCCGCATCGAGCACCTCGCCGAGGATCTCCCGCGCGTGCTGACCGGCGCGGGCTACGAGCTCGACGACGACCAGACCGCGCGCTTGCGCGAATGGTGCGGCGCGCGCACCAACGTGTCGCCCCACGAAGACGACGCGTTCTACTACGACGACGAGACCCGAGCACTGGTCGCCGATCGCGAGCGCCTGCTCGTCGACAAGTACTCGTACGCGCCTCCGCTGGTGCCCGGCGCCGACCCGGGGGCGACACCCGCCGACGCCTAGGCTCTGCCCATGTCGAGCCGAGGTGAACCGGCTCCCGTGTCGCCCGATCGGGCGCTCTACGAGCGTGCGAAGCGCGCCGCCGGGGTGAGCGTCTCGGTCTGCCTCCCGGCGCGCGACGAAGCCGCGACGATCGGTTCCATCGTCGCGGCGGTGCGGGCCGCGCTCGTCGACGACATCGGCCTCGTCGACGAGGTCGTGGTGATCGACGACACGTCGTCCGACGAGACCGCGGCCATCGCCGGTGCGGCAGGAGCGCGCGTCGTCGCCGAATCGGCGATCCTCCCCGAAGCCGGTCGCGGTTCGGGCAAGGGCAACGTGTTGTGGAAGTCGCTGCACGAGTGCCGCGGCGACGTGATCTGCTGGCTCGACGCCGACCTGCGCAACTTCGATCCGTCGTTCGTGGCCGGGTTGGTGCTGCCGCTGCTGCTCGACCCCGCGGTCGAGTTCGTCAAGGGCTTCTACCGCCGGCCCTACGGCGACGAACCGACCGGCGGCGGACGGGTCACCGAGCTCGTCGCCCGGCCGTTGCTCAGCCTGCTGTTCCCGAAGCTCGCCGACATCGTGCAACCGCTCGGCGGCGAGTACGCCGCGCGCCGGCGCGCAGTCGAGTCCGTGCCGTTCGTCGAGGGATGGGGCGTCGAGCTCGGCCTGCTCGTCGACATCGTCGAGCGGTTCGGGCGCGACGCCGTCGTGCAGGTCGATCTCGGCGTGCGCGAGCACCGCAACCGAACCATCGACGAGCTCGCACCGCAGGCGATGGCCGTGCTCGCCACCGCGCTGCGGCGCGCCGGTCTCTACGACGCGCACGGCTCGGTCGAGCTCGCCCGCGTCGCCGACGACTACGCGCTCTTCACCGAGTCGATCGAGACGGCGGAGCGCCCACCGATCATCACGTTCGACGCGTACCGCGCTCGCTTCGGTCGCGACTCACGCGCGTCGAGCTGAGCGCGCGATCTCACTCGCCGCCTCGGCCACGAACATCGCCGCCCGTTCCCGTGCGTCGGCCTCGTTCCACGCCCGTTCGAGCACGGTGAAGACCGGCGCGCCCATCGCCGCGGCCATCTCGCGTGCGTCGTCGGTCGCTCGTCCCGCGATGACGGCGCGGTGCGCCACGTCGAGCTCGGTCGCCCACTCGAGCACGCCACCGACGACCTTGCCGCGAAAGCTCGTGACGTCGAGCGCCCCTTCCCCGGTCACGACGACGTCGGCGGCGGCCAGCGCGTCCTCGAGCCCGACGACGTTGGCGACCACCTCGAACCCCGGCTCGAGCGTCGCGCCGATCGCCGCGAGCCCACCGGCGAGGCCACCCGCGGCGCCACCACCTTCGAGGGTGGTGACGTCGACGCCGGTGCGCGACCGGTACTGATCGGCGAGGCGTTCCAGTCGGCGTCCGAGCAGCGCGACCTGCGCGGCGGTCGCACCCTTCTGCGGTCCGTACACCGACGCGGCGTCGAGGAACGTCGTGGTCACGTCGCACGCGACCACGACGTCGAGTCCGGCCAGCGACCACCCGAGCGTCTCGACCGCAGCCAGTCCGCCGTCGGTGCTCGCGCTCCCGCCCACTGCGACCACGATGCGCTTCGCGCCACCGCGCGCCGCCGCCGCGATCAGCTCACCGGTGCCGCGCGTCGACGCGCGCAGCGGATCGTTGTCGGCCACCAGCGCGAGCCCGCTCGCGCGCGCCATCTCGACCACGGCGACGCCGGTGCGCAGCACGGCCCACTCGGCGTCGACCGGATCGCCGAGCGGACCGGTGACCCGCAGCGTCCGGCGCGAGCCACCGACCGCGTCGAGCACCGCGTCGAGCGTGCCTTCACCACCGTCGGCGAGCGGCAGCGACCGGACGTCGTCGATGCCGCCGGCCCGGAGTCCAGCCGCGATCGCGCCAGCCGCTTCGGCCGCCGACAGCGAACCGCGGAACTTGTCGGGACACGCGAGCGCTCGCACCATTGCGCATAGATTGACCGATGCCGAGCCGCTGACGACAGGGATGCGATTTGCTCGAACGGGTCCCCCTCCTCGAGAAGCGGCTCGACGACTACGCCGGGGCGGTCGAACCGGGCACCATCGAGCGCATCCGCGAGCTCGCCGCGCCGCTCCGCGGCGCGCGGGTGCTCCACATCAACGCCACCGCGTACGGCGGCGGCGTCGCCGAGCTGCTCGCCACGCACGTGCCCCTGCTCCAGGACATCGGGCTCGAGCCCGAATGGCAGGTCATCCACGGCAGCGAGGAGTTCTTCGCCATCACCAAGTCGGTGCACAACGCGCTGCAAGGCGCCGACGTCGAGTGGACCCGCGCCAAGGAGCAGGCGTACCAGGCCCGGGTACTCGAGAACGCGTTGCTCGTCGAAGGCAACTGGGACTTCGTCGTCGTGCACGATCCTCAACCCGCCGCGCTGCGTCACTTCGCACGCGGGCGCGCGATCGATCGCCCCGACACGAAGTGGATCTGGCGCTGCCACATCGATCTCACCGACGCGAACCCCACCGTCTGGGACTTCTACCGGCCCTTCGTCGAGCAGCACGACGCGTCGGTGTGGACGATGCGCGAGTTCGTGCCCGACTCGCTCGCGATGGATCGCGTCGTGATCGCCCCGCCGTGCATCGATCCGATCTCGGTCAAGAACCTCGACCTCCCCGACGCACTCGTGCGCGAGCTGTGTCGTAGCTACACCATCGACACGCACCGCCCGATCATGTGCCAGGTGAGCCGGTTCGATCCGTGGAAGGACCCGATCGGCGTGATCGAGGCGTTCCGGATCGTGCAGCAGTCGGTCCCCGACGCCCAGCTCGTGCTCGCGGGATCGATGGCGACCGACGACCCCGAAGGCTTCCACTACTGGGATCTCGCGCACGAGGCGCGGGCCGGCGACCGCAACATCTTCTTGCTGTCGAACATCCAGCAGGTCGGCTCGGTGGAGATCAACGCCTTCCAGCGCGCCGCCGACGTCGTGGTGCAGAAGTCGCTGCGCGAGGGGTTCGGGCTCACCGTCTCCGAAGGGCTCTGGAAGTCGCGTCCCGTCGTCGGCGGGCGCGCCGGCGGGATCACGCTGCAGGTCGACGACGGCGTGACCGGCTACCTCGTCGACGACGTGGAGAGCTGCGCGCAACGCTGCACCGAGCTGCTCGCCGCCCCCGACCGCGCCGACGAGATGGGCGCCGCCGGCCGCGAGCACGTCCGCACCAACTTCCTCTCGACGCGTGAGCTCGAAGACTGGCTCCGCCTCTTCACCGACCTGCGAGGCTGAGCGCGTGCTCGTCGTCTCGCACCGCGGCCCGGTGCGGTTCACCGCCCACGACGACGGCACGTTCAGCGCCCGCCAAGGCGCCGGCGGCGTCGCGAGCGCGCTCGGCCCACCGTTGCGCGACACCGACGACGACGTCGCGTGGATCGCGGCGGCGATGTCGCCCGACGATCGCGCCGCGGCGCGCGCCGGAGCCGTGCGCGTCGACGACCTCGACCTGCGCCTCCTCGACCTCGACGAGACCGAACACCGCTTGCACTACGACGTCGTGTCGAACCAGGTCCTGTGGTTCCTCCACCACGGCCTGTTCGATCTCGTCCGCCGTCCCCGCTTCGACCGCCGGTTCCGGGAGGCGTGGGCCGCATACGAGTCGGTGAACCGCCGGTTCGCCGAAGCCGCCGCCGAGACCGCGTCGGAGGGTGCCGCGGTGCTGGTGCAGGACTACCAGCTCGCGCTCGTGCCCGCGTACCTGCGCTCGCTCCGCGCCGATCTCCGTATCGTGCACTTCACCCACACGCCGTTCTGCGGACCGAACAGCATCCGCGTGCTGCCCGACCACGCGGCCGAGGCGCTGTGCGCCTCGCTGGCGGGATCCCCTGCCGGCTTCCACACCGATCGGTGGGCGCGCGCGTTCAGCGCGTCGGCTCGCGAGGTGCTCGGCACCGCGACCGCCGACCGCGCTTTCGCGGCCAGCCTCGGCCCCGATCCCGACGCGCTCGCCGCGGTCGCCGACTCCGACGACGCGCGCCGCGCCGGCGCCGAGCTCGCCGAGCGCGTCGGCGACCGGCTCCTCGTCCTGCGCAGCGACCGCGTCGAGCCGTCGAAGAACATCGTGCGCGGCTTCCACGTGTTCGATCGTGTCCTCGAACAGCGTCCCGACCTACGCGGGGCCGTCGTGTTCGTCGCGCTGCTCAACGACTCGCGCGAGACGCTCCCCGAGTACCTCGCGTACGCGAACGAGGTGGAGCAGTCCGCGCAGCGCGTCAACGAGCGTTGGGGTTCCGCCGACTGGACCCCCGTCGTGCTCGATCGCCGCGACGACTTCGCGCAGACGATCGCCGCGTTCCAGCGCTACGACGTGCTCTTCGTGAACCCGATCAAAGATGGGCTCAACCTCGTCGCGAAGGAAGGCCCGCTCGTGAATCGATCCGCCGGCGTGCTGTGCCTGTCACGCGAAGCCGGCGCATACGAAGAGCTGCACCCAGCGGTGGAGACGGTGCACCCGTTCGACATCGAGCAGGGCGCCGACGCGCTGGCTCGGGCGCTCACGATGACCCCCGAACAGCGAGCACCGCAGGCCGAGCGACTGCGCGCCCTGGCCGCCGCGCGCCGCCCGCGCGACTGGTTCGCCGATCTCGTCGCCCACGCCGGCTGACGCACACCCGTTCATTGCAGCGTTTGCCCGCCTATGTGCGGAGATCGCTTCAATGGACGAGGGGGGCGAGCGCGTCGAGGAAGGCGAGGAGCGACTCGGGGCCGTCGACCACGACGTCGGCGCGCGTCACGACGGCGGCCGGGGCTTCCGATGACCGCACCGCGACGCGTACGGCGGTGGCGAGGCGGCCATCGCCGGTGAGCCGGTCGAGCGCGTCGAACGCCGGGAGGTCGCCCGCGTCGTCGCCCGCGAACATCGCCGTCGTGCAGTCGGCCACGAGACGCTCGACGGCCGTGCCCTTGTCGATCGGGACGGGCGGACGCAGCTCGACCGACATGCGGCCGCGCTGCGGTGCGTCGAGCCCGTGACGTTCGGCGAGATCGGCCGCGACCGCACGCACCTCGGCGGCGCGCTCGGGCGCGGTGCGCCAATGGAGGGTGACGCTCATCCCCTGCTTGCGCTCGACGAGGATCCCGGGAAGGCGGGCGTCGGCCTCGTCGGCAGCGCGCGCGACCGCGTCGCGGTGCACGTCGACGCGCGGGTCGACCACACGCGCGCCGTTGCGCTCCGTGACTGTGCCGTAGAGCCCGGCGAGCACGAGGTCGCGCACCGGGAGATGCGTCGCGAGGAACTCCGTGTCGCGGCCGCTCACCACACCGACGACCGCGAAGCGATCGACGAGCCGCCCGAGCACCGCCGCCACGTCGGGGAGCGGGCGGGCGTCGTCGGGATGATCGACGATCGGAGCGAGGGAGCCGTCGAAGTCGACGAGCACCGCGGTGCGACCCGGATCCCGCGTGAGCACGGCGATCATTGCGTCGCGGTGATCCACGATGCGACGCTACCCGGATGGACCTTCGCACCGTGGCGCGCACCGAGCTCGATCGTCGTCGCGATTCGCTCGTCGGGCTGAGCCACCGGATCCACGCGCACCCTGAGCTGCGCTTCGAGGAGGTGCGCGCCGCGGAGTGGACCGCGGCCGCGCTCTCCGACGCCGGTCACGCGGTCGACGCCGGCATCTGCGACCTGCCGACCGCGTTCTCGTGCACGATCGGCGACGGCCCGCTGCACATCGCGATCTGCGCCGAGTACGACGCGCTGCCCGGGATCGGCCACGCGTGCGGGCACAACATCATCGCCGCCGCCGCGGTCGGTGCCGGGCTCGCGCTCGCGCCGGTGGTCGACGAGCTCGGCGTGACGGTGCACGTGATCGGCACGCCCGCCGAGGAAGGCGGGAACGGCAAGGCGTACCTGCTCGAACGCGGCGCGTTCACCGGCGTGCACGCGGCGATGATGGTGCACCCCTGCCCCGTCGACGCGCTGCGGCCCACGGTCATCGCGTCCGACACGCTCGACATCGAGTACACGGGTCGTCCGGCGCACGCCGCCGCGGCTCCCGAGCGCGGGATCAACGCCGCCGACGCGTTCGTCGTCGCGCAGACCGCGATCGGCTTGCTCCGCCAGCACCTGCGCCCCACCGACCGCGTGCACGGCATCGTGCGCGACGGCGGTGACGCACCGAACGTCGTGCCCGCGCACACGCGCGGCTCGTGGATGATCCGCGCCTCGACCCTCGACGAGCTCCAGGAGCTGCGCCCCCGCATCCACCGGTGCTTCGAAGCGGGCGCGCTCGCCACCGGCGCGACCCTCGAGATCATCGAGACCAGCCCGCCGTACGCGCACATGGTCCACGACGACGCGCTCCTGGCCCGCTACGAAGCCAACGCCATCGAGCTCGGTCGATCGTTCCCCGACGACGCGGCGCTCGTGTTCTCCACCGACATGGGCAACGTGTCGCTGCAGATGCCGTCGATCCATCCGTGCATCGGCGTCGAGAGCAAGGGCGCGACGATCCACCAACCCGAGTTCGCCGACGCTGCGATCAGCGCGTCGGGAGACAACGCGATCACCGACGGCGCGCTCGCGATGGCGTGGACCGTGATCGACGTCGCCCGCGACGCCGCCCTGCGCGAGCGGCTGCTCGCGTCGCCCGCTTAGGCGGTCGCGCCCACCGCGACGACGCAGTCGACGTCGTCGCTCGACGGCGGCGCGGGCTCGGGGAACGGCTCGCTCGTCGTGCCTTCACCCACCGCGATCGCGAGCGCCGTCGCTTCGCGTTCGAGTCCGGCCTTGCAGAACACGGTTCGGCCCGGCCGGTCGATCGCCCAGTCGCTGGCGTCGACCTGGTTGACGTAGCCGGCGGTGGCGAGCGCACCGCTCAGATCGCCCGCCGCCCCCGCCGGCGCGCCAGTGTTGAGCACGACGATGCGGACCTGGTCGGGCGTGCGCGCGGGCGTCTCCGCCGCGGTGGTGGTCGTGGTGGAGCCGGCGCCGCCCTCCGTGGTGGTCGTGACGGCGGGGTCGTCGTCGGTGGCGCTGCTCACCGGACCCGTCGTGCCGTCGTCGACCACCTGCAACAGCACCACGCCGACGACGATCGCGATCGCGATGAGGCCGGCACCCTTCGCAGCGACGAACCCGGCGCTGCGCGCGAGGCCGCCACCGCCGTTCTCGCGCCCACCTTCGCGACCACCCTGCTGGCTCATGGCTGCATTCTGTCGCGTCGGTGGGCGCGACGGCCGGAACCGGCCGCTGACCTGGGCTCCGGCCCCGAGAGTGCGGCGCTCAGGTGGAGGCGGGATCGGCGCGGGCTTCGTCGCGTACACGCCGGCGCTCGTCGC
>DASUMP010000231.1:0-5671 GCA_036277635.1 Acidimicrobiia bacterium
GGGCACGAACGGGGCCGTTGGTAGTCTCGCCCGGCTCATGCAGGTCCTCGAGCCCGACGACACGTCCGAGGTCGTGGCCCCGCCCGTCGTGGCGGTCCTCGTCGCATCGGATCCGGGCCCGGGGCTCGACGACGCCCTCGCGTCGCTCGCTGCCCAGGACTACCCGGCGCTGTCGGTGCTCGTGCTCGACAACGCATCGGCCGACGATCCCACCCCCCGGATCGCGGCGGCGCTGCCGAGCGCCTTCGTGCGTCGCCTGCCCGAGAACCTCGGGTTCGCCGGCGCGGCGAACGAGGTGATCGGTTCCGTCGAGGGCGCGACATTCCTGTTGTTCTGTCACGACGACGTGGCGTTCGACGACGACGCCGTGCGGCTGCTCGTCGAGGAGGCGTACCGCTCGAACGCCGGGATCGTCGGACCGAAGCTCGTCGTCCACGAGCGTCCCGACGAGCTGCTCGAGGTCGGTCTCACGATCGACCACTACGGGGTTGCGTACACCGGGATCGAGCCGGGAGAGCTCGACCAGGAACAGCACGACGCGGTGCGCGACGTCTTCTTCGTCTCGCACGCCGCGATGCTCGTGCGCGCCGATCTGTTCCAAGAGCTCGGCGGCTACGACGCCGCCACGGGTCCCGGCTCCGACGATCTCGACCTCTGCTGGCGGGCGCGTCTCGCGGGGGCTCGGGTCGTCGTCGCGCCCGACGCGCGCGTGCGGCACCGGCGCGCGTCGTTGCACGAGCCGACGCGTCTCATCCCCGCGGAGGGCCCGCTCACGCGCGAGCTCACCGCCGCCCGCGTGCGCACACTGTGCAAGTCGTACTCCGGAGTGGCGCTGCTCTGGGTGGTGCCGGTCGCGTTCGCGCTGAGCGTGGCCGAAGCGATCGCGCTCGCGTCCACGGGTCGGTGGGCGCGCGCTCGCGGCGTGCTCGGCGGCTGGTGGGCGAACCTGCGCGGCGCGCGCGAGGTCTGGACCGCGCGACGACTCGTGCAAGGGGCGCGACGCGTCCCCGATGCCGATGTGCGCGACCTCATGCTGCGGGGGAGCGCACGAGTACGCACGTACTTCGGGCACCGCCTGCACGCCGGAGACCGGTTGCAGATCGTCTCGGCCCGCACGCGCGTGGCCCTCGACTCCGCCGGGTCGCGCGTGCGCAGCCCCGAGCTCGTGGTGATGGCGATCCTCGCACTCGTGCTCGGCATCGGTTCCCGCGCGCTGGTGACCGGGGGCGTCACGGAAGTGACCGGATTCCTCGAGTGGGGCGGATGGCACGAGCTCGTCCGGACCTCGACGTCGCCGTGGCGCTTCGCGGGCCTCGGTGCCGACGTGCCCGCACCCGCCGGCTTCGGCGTCCTGGTGGCGTGGGTCACCGTGTTCCTGGGTGACGCCGATGTCGCTCGCACCGTGCTCGTCGTCGGGGCGATCCCGGTCGGCGCGTGGGGCGCGGGGCGCGTCGCCCGCCCGTTCGCGCCGTCGTTGTCGCCCGCGCTCGCCGCGTCGGTCGCGTACGCCGTGAACCCGATCGCGCGCGACGCGATCGCCGGTGGGCGGCTCGGTCCGCTCGTCACCTACGCGCTCGCGCCGCACCTGCTGGTGGCGTTGCTCCGCGCCGGCACCGCCGCGCCGGTCGGACTCGCTCGGATCCGTCCGTTCGTCGTGGTCGCGGCGCTGACCGCGCTCATGGCCGCCGTCTGGCCCCCCGCGTTGCTCCTCGCGCCGCTCGTGGCAGCCGCGTTCGCGCTCGCCGCGCCGCTCGTCGGGGGGTGGCGCCTCGTGCTCGGCACGACCCGCGCCGCGCTCGTCGCCTTCGCCGGCGGGTTCGTGCTGCTCGTCCCCGGCGCGTTGGGACTCGTCGGCGCCGACGGCGCGACCCTCGGCCGGTTGCCGGGCGAGCCGCTCACGCTCGGCGAGCTCGTGCGGTTCGACACCGGAGCGAGCGGCGCGGCCTGGACCGGACTCGGGCTGCTGGTCGCCGCCGCGCTCCCGCTGCTCGTCGCCACCGGTGTACGCCTGGCGTGGACCGGGCGCGCCGTCGCGCTCGTGCTCGTGTCGTTCGCGCTCACCTGGGTGCCCATGCGGGTCGATCGCGACCTCGCGGTGCCGGCGTCCGAAGGAGTTCTCGTCCCGGCCGCCGTCGGCGTCGCCATCCTCGTGGGACTCGGCGTCGCCGCGTTCGTCGAGGACCTCCGCCGCTTCCACTTCGGCTGGCGCCAGCTCGCGTCGGTGGTCGCGGCCGTGGGCCTGCTCGTCGCGGTCGCCAGCCTCAGCGGCGACGCGATCGACGGGCGTTGGGGGCTCCCCGCTCGTTCGTGGGACGAGGCGCTCGGGTGGACCGAGCACGACGTCAGCGACGAGGGCGCGTTCCGGGTGCTGTGGCTCGGCGACGCGCGCGTGCTGCCGGGAGACGCGCGTGTCGCCGACTCGGTCGGATGGTCGCTCACGCGCAACGGCGGCGGCGACGTGCGCGACCTGTGGGCGCCGAGCGGCGGTGCCGCGACCGACACGCTCGAGCAGGCGATCGGCCTCGCGACCACGAACCGGACCGCGCACCTCGGACGGCTCCTCGCGCCGGCCGGTGTCCGGTTCGTCGCCGTGATCGAGCGGACCGGACCCGACGCCGACGAACGTCTCGCCGCGCCCGCCGGCACGACGCGCGGACTGGTGGAACAGGTCGACCTCGCGCTCGTGCAATCCGAGGGCGGCATCCGGCTCTACGAGAACGTCGCGTGGGCGCCGCTGCGAGCCGTCGTCGACTCGGCGGTCGCGCTCCCCGATGATCCCGACGCGATCGACGCCGCGCTGCGCGCCGACCTCTCGGACGCCGCGGCCGTCCGCGGCTCCCTCGGTGGTTCCGACGCCGCCGGACCCGGCACGCTGCTCTTCGCCGAGTCGCAGCACGACGGGTGGAGCGCGCACCTCGACGGCGAGCGGGTCGAACGGGCGCGCGGCGTCCCCGGCACCAACGCGTTCGTCCTCACCGACCGCGGCTCCGTCGCGTTGCGGTTCTCCGGCGGCGCGTGGCGGTACCTGCTCGCGACGCAAGCGTTGCTCTGGCTCGCGATCGGGATCGTGCTCGTACGGACGCGGCGTCGTCGAGGTGTTCGATGAGCGAGCCGGAACGCGCGGACGGCGGCGCCCGGCGCGCTCGACTCCCGATCGTCGTCACCGTGCTCGCGGTGGTCGGGATGGCCTGGATCGTCGGCGACGGCGCCTCGGTCGACGAGCGCGCGACCGGGTCGGCGGCGAGCGACGCAGTGGCGGCCGCCGCTCCGGGCACCCGCTCGACCGTGTGGTACTGCCCGGGCTTCCCGACGCGCGACGGTGCCACTGCCGCGGTGTCGCTCACGAACTTCGACGACGTCGACGCCAGCGGCGCGATCACCGCGCTCGTCGACGGGGGCGAACCGGTGCGCGAGCCGGTCGACGTGCCGGCCGGGGAGATCGTGCGAGTGACGCGCGAGACCGACGTCGGGGCCACGCTCGTGGAGGTGTTCTCCGACGCGGTGGTCGTGGAGGAAGCGTTGATCGGCCCCGACGTGTTCGTGGTCGCGCCGTGCGCGAGCACGGCGAGCGACCAGTGGTACTTCGCCGCGGGCACGACGGTGCGCGGCGTCGAACACTTCCTCGTGCTCCTCAACCCGTTCGACGAGGCCGCGGTGGTCGACGTGACGTTGCTCACCGACAGCGGCGTGCAACGACCCGACTCGCTGCGTGCGCTCGACGTCGCCGGCGGTTCCCGACTCGTGCTGCCCGTGCACGCGGCGTCGCTGCGCCAACCGCTCGTGGCGATGGTGGTGCGCGCCCGGACCGGGGGGCGGGTCGTCGCGGCCCAGTCGATCGTGTTCGGCGGCGACTCCGGTCGGCGCGGTGTGACGCGTGCGCTCGGCGCGGTGACGCCGGCGCTGCGGTGGCAGCTCGCCGACGGTCGGGTCGAGGCCGGCGGCCGGCGCAGCGTCGCGATCATGAACCCCGGCGACATCGACACCGAGGTCGACGTGCAGGTCGTTCCCACGGATCCCGACGTCGTGGTCGACCCCGTGACGGTGACGATCGGGCGCTCCGACGTGGTCGCGATGCAGATCGGTGGCTGCAGCGAGCCGCCCGCGGCCACCTGCATCCCGGTGGCGCGCGGTGTCGACTACTCGGTGCTCGTCACCGCCACCCTCGACGTCCCGGTGGTCGTGCAGGACCTCGCGACGTTCACCGACGCGGGACCGTTCACGGGCGCGGTGAGCACGCTCGCGACCCGCGAGCCCGCGCGCGTGTGGACGTTCGGACGCAGCGCGTTCCGCGACCAGCGAGCGTCGTACCTCTCGGTGGTGAACCCGGGCGCGGAGCCGACGACGGTGTCGGTCACGCTCGTGGTCGACGGTGCCGCCGTCGAGCCCGCCGAGCTGCAAGGGGTCGAGCTCCCGCCCGGCCGGCGGGTGCGCCTCCCGATCGGCGCGCTCGGACTCGGCGACGGCGGGATCCGCGTCGAGAGCGCGGCGCCCGTCGTGGTGGAGCGCGTCGCGATCCGTCCCGACGGGATCACGCGCGTCGCCGGCATCCCCGCTCGCGAGTCGCGATGATCCGGGCGCTCATCGGGGCCGCACTCCTCGGGGTCGTGCTCCTGGCGACGCGCCTGGCGTCACGACGCCGACAGCCGGCACCCGCGCCCGCGGCTCGCCGCTCCGTACCCGCGCAGCTCTACCGAGCCGACTTCCCGAACCCCGACGCGCCGTGGATCGCGGTGCTCTTCTCGTCGAGCACGTGCGCGAGCTGCGCGCCGATGGCCGACAAGGTGCGCGCCTTGGAGTCCGACGACGTCGCGGTGGCCGTCGTCGAGTTCACGCAACATCGCGACCTGCACGAGCGCTACGCGATCGACGCGGTGCCGCTCGTGGTGATCGCCGATCGCGACGGTGTGACGCGCGCGTCGTTCGCCGGCGCGGTCAGCGCTGCCGACCTGTGGGCGGCCGTCGCGCAGCTGCGCGACGAGTGACTCAGTCGCCCGCGATCGGCGCTTCGCGGGGCTCCTCGGCCGGCTCCTGGGTGCCGTCGGCGTGGGTGACGATGCGCGGCCCGCCCGCCTTGAAGCCCATCGCCTCGTCGACCAGCGCTTCGACCTTCGCGCCTTCGAGCGTCTCGTGCTCGAGGAGCGCCCGAGCGACCGCGTCGAGGCCCGCGCGGTGCTCGGTGAGCACCTTGCGGCACCGGTCTTCCTCTTCGCGCAGGATCCGCTCGACTTCCTCGTCGATCACGCGGGCGGTCTCGTCGGAGTAGTCGCGGGTGTGCATGAGGTCTTCGCCGAGGAACACCGCGCCCTGCGACCCCCAGGCCATCGGCCCGACCCGGTCGGACATCCCCCATTCGCGCACCATCTTGCGGGCGAGCTCGGTGCTGCCGACGAGGTCGTTGTTGGCGCCCGTCGACTGGTGCCCGAACACGAGCTCTTCGGCGACGCGCCCGCCGAGGCGGACGACGAGCGAGTCGGCGATGTACTCGCGCTTGTAGATGTGGCGCTCCTCGACGGGCAGCTGTTGGGTGACGCCGAGCGCCATGCCGGTGGGGAGGATGGTCACCTTGTGCAGCGGGTCGGCGTACTCGAGGACGTAGGCGCACACCGCGTGGCCACCCTCGTGGTACGCGACGATCTCCTTCTCCTCCGGGTTGAGCGCCATCGACTCGCGA
>DASUMP010000232.1:0-9693 GCA_036277635.1 Acidimicrobiia bacterium
GGCGCCGCGACGGTGGCGGTCCCGGTCGGTGCCGATCTGGTCGGCGGCGACGTGCCCGGCATCGCCGACGTGCTCGAGTGGCAAGCCGCAGGCACCGCTCAGACCGTCACGCTCCAGCTGCCGGCGGCGCCCGGCAGCAGCGCGGGTGTCGATCTCGGGCCGATCTACCACTGGCTCAGTGCGTCGGCGAACGTCGCCATCGACCTCGACTTCGAAGGGATCTTCGGGCTCATCGGCGATCCCGGCAACGTCGACATCTTCTCGGGCAGCCTCGGGCCGGTGTTCGTCGCCAACGGCGTCGACACCGCGATCGGCGACGCCGTCGCCGGCGCGATCGGCTTCGACCCCGGGTTCGCGGCGCAGGTCGCGGCGGGGAACCTCCCCGTGCCGTTCACCGACCCCGAAGTGGCGACGTTCCCGCCGGTGCCGACGCTCGGAAGCCTGGTGTTCTCGATCGGTCTCGACGCCGACGGCGACGGGTTGCTCGACGGCGAAGAGCTCGCGCTCGGCACGGATCCCGACGACGCCGACACCGATGACGACGGGTTGTCGGATGGTGACGAGGTGTTGGTGTACGGGACCGACCCGCTCGACGCCGACACCGATGACGACGGGTTGACCGACGGCGAGGAAGTCTTGGTGTACGGGACCGACCCGCTCGATCCCGACACCGACGACGACGGCCTGCTCGACGGCATCGAGGTCGACTTCGGGACGGATCCGCTCGACCCCGACACCGACGACGACGGGATCCCCGACGGCCAGGACGTCGAGTTCATCCAGAACGCGATCGCGGCGTTGGCGGCCTCCGACCTGAAGGCGCCTGGCCACCGGACCGCGATGCTCAGTCACCTGAATTCGATCGAGCACTCCGTGGCGAAGGGACACGTCGCGCAGGCGCTCACGAAGCTGCGGAACCTCCGCACCCATCTCGACGGGTGCGGCACGAGCGCCGACAACACCGACTGGGTCGTCGACTGCGGTGCGCAGATCCCGCTGCGCGCGCTGCTCGACCTCCTGGTTGCGAACCTGAGCTGATGTCGTTGAGCTGAAACCCCGGCGTCGGCGGCACCGCGCACCGTCCGCGGTGCCGGTGCCGCCTCGTCGGATAGGTTCGTCGCGTGGGTCTCGAGCGGTGCGCCGTGCTCACGAGCGCGGCGCGCGCGATCGCCGCCGTGGTGCTCGCCGTCGCGCTTCTCGCGGCATGCTCGGACTCGGGCACGACCGACGTCGCGGGTGGATCGCCGACGGCCTCGTCGACCTCGACGCCGACGACGATCGGGACGTTCGGGGTCGAGCGGCGCACCGAGACCTTCGTCGACGAGTCGCGACCCACCGTCGACGGCGCCGGCGACGAAGTCGCCCCGACGCGGACGTTGGTCACCGAGATCTACGTTCCCGACGGCACAGGTCCGTTCCCGCTGATCGTGCACGCGCACGGCATGGACGGGCACCCGCGGAAGTTCCGGCAGCTGCTCGCGCACTGGGCGGAACACGGATACGTCGTCGCCGCGCCGGCGTTCCCGCTCACCAACGACGAGATCGACGAGCGTGTCGTCGGCGACTTCGTCAACCAGCCGGCCGACGTCTCGTTCGTCATCGACGAGGTGCTCGCACTCGCTGCCGATCCGGACTCACCGCTCTCGGGGATCGTCGACGAGTCGACGATCGGGGTGAGCGGACTCTCGCTCGGCGGCGCGACGACCTACGGCGTCGGCCTGCACAGCTGCTGTCTCGACGAGCGGGTCGACGCGATCCAAGTGTTCGACGGGATACGCCTCGGCTTTCCCGACGGCGACTACGTCGAGCGCACGGTGCCGCTCCTGATCGTGCACGGCACCGCGGACCACGTGTTCGCGATCGAGACCGCGCGCGAGTCGTTCGCGGCCGCGCAGTCGCCCGCGTTCCTCGTGACGCTCGCCGATGGCACGCACGCGGCGCCGTTCGAGGACACCGAGAGCCCGCACGACGCCGCGGTGCTCGACATCACGACCCGGTTCTGGCGCGCGTTCCTCTCCGACGACGCCGACGCCGAAGCACGCCTGACCGTGAGCCCCGACCCGGCCGTCGCGCAGAGCGAATCGCGTTGAACGGCCGCGCGACCTCGATCACCAGCTGCCGCCACCACCTCCGCCGACTCCGCCTCCGGCACCGCCTCCGCTGAACCCGCTGCTGCCGGAGCCCGCGGGTGTGGAACGGATCGTGCCGACCGTCGTGTCGGAGAACCCGTCGATCGTGCGGCTGAAGTCGGCGAATACGAAGGGACGAGAGCCGACGTACCACGACGGAGGCGCTGCCGCGAGACCGGCGAACGCGCGGGCCCACTGCTCCGTCGCGCCGAACACGATCGCATACGGCAGGTACTCGGTGAACAGCTGCGTCCGCTCGGCGAACTGCGCGCGATCGCGCTCCGACTCGCTGATGAAGCGACGGAAGCCGAGCGCGCGACGGCGCGCGGCGGTGCCCTTCGCGGTGCGGCTCGGCATGAAGCGGGCGAGGGCCGCGAGTGCGAGACCCGCGATGGGCAGCGGGAGTCCGACGAGCGCATACGTCGTGTGGCGAGCGAGGAGGTAGACGATGACGCCGCCCGCGATCGCGACGCCGATGCCGATCGTGGTCCACCAGGTACGGATGTGGTCGGGACGGTGGCGGAACCAACCGCGTGCTACGACGTCGTCGTAGAGCGCCCGCTGCACCTGCGCCAGGTCGTCGTGGAACGTGCGCTTCAGGCTCGAGAGCGCGACCGTCGACCCGGACGCGAAGAGCCGTTCGAGGAGGAGGCGCTCGTACGCGAGCAACCCGGTCGTGTCCTCGTGCAGTCGGACGAGGTCCCAGTCGCCCTTGCCGAACCACCAGCCCTTTTCGCGTTCGTCGATGCGCAGGTGGCCGCGCACCGCGAGGTCGACGATGGTCGCGGTGACGTCGAGCGGGTTCGCCACCTCGTCGACGAGCGTGCCGATCTGGCCCGGGCGCAAGTCGTCGGGTGGGACGAACTCGACTGGCGTCGGGGTGTCGTCAAAGAGCTCGACGGGCTGCGCGGCGCCGGTCCCGTCGGAGAACGCGACGTCGACCGGCGCGCCGATGGCGCGCCGGTCGCGGCCGACGCGCCACACCGTGGCCGCGAGCGCGGCCGCGAGACCGATGGTCAGCAACGCCGTGAGTCCGACCGTGGATGCGCTCCGTGTGAACGCGCGCGACAGCGTCCAGCGCTCTACGAGGATGGGTCGCGGCTCGGGGACCGCCCCTTTCGGGAGCGCGACGACGACACTGAGCTCTCCGCCCGCGAACAGCGGACTCGAGAGGGCGCGCACCAGGTCGCCGTCGACGACGACCGCCCGACACGGGAGCTGGGAGCCCGTCGCACCCGCGAAGCACGCCGCCCGATCGATGGGCGCCGGCGAGTGGACACGCACCCGCGCGTCCGCGATGGGCACATTCCAACCGCCGCCCGTGACGTTCCAGAACAGCTCGTCGTGGTCCGCGAACGCGCTGAGGGCGCCGCGCACCTCGTACATCAGCTCGTAGTCGTGCACGCCGCGGATCGTGCGGTCGGGATCTCCGATGCGGATGCGCAGTGCGGCACCTTCCCTTGACGTCGTGAACTGCGCGGGCGCGCCGGTCGGGCTGGAGACGCTGAGCACCTCGATCGGCACGTGGCGATCGTGGTCGCCGTCGTAGCGGTACTCGACCGGGAGCTCGCGGAGGATCCCGCGACGCGCTTCCCCCGGAGGGAACCGATACGTGATCCGCTCGACGACCACCAGAGTTCCGTCGTCTCGAATCGTGACGTCGGCGACGAAGCGGTCGATCTGCTCGCCAGCTTGCGCGTGGGCGGCGTTGGTGCCTGCGAGAGCGAACGCGGCGAGCGCGCAGCACGCGGCGACCGCGACTCGGATGCACTGAGCGAGACGCCCGGACACGGCCGAACGCTACGGCCGCGTCAGCGGCCGATGTCGGAGGCCTCGGCCTTCGCGATCATCGCGTCGGCGTCGTCCCGGAGCAGGAAGCCGGCCTCGACCGCCTCGTCGGCGGCCGCGGTGAACGCGTCGACGTAGTCGTCGTGGGTCGGGTAGAGCTCGGCCAGCGTGGCGGCGTCGAACGGCGTGGTGCTGCCGAACAGGAAGCAGAACGGCCCACCGCCCTCGACGGGGTCGCCGGAGAGGGTGGCGACCGGCACGTCGACCAGCGGCGTGCGGATGCCGCCCCGAGCGTTGCCGTACTCGTCGCGCACGATGCGCACGTCGTCGCTCGTCGTCTCGACCTCCAGCCTCGGCGCGACCGGAGGCGGCGTCCCTTCGCGGACCCACTCGACGAGATGGTGGAACGCGGCTTGCAGCACTTCGTGATGCGGCCCGGCGTTCAGCGGTGACGTGCACTGCAGGATCGCGCCGATGTCGACGTTCTGTCCGAGGCCGTAGACGGTCTCGAGGAGGTAGCTGTCGGCGTGCGCGGTGCCCGCTACTTCCCACGTCCGGATCGTGTCGGTGTCGTCTTGGCGGGCGGTCGAGTAGCCGAGCACCGTCAGGTCGGTCTCGGTCTCGAAGATCATCACTGGCTCGTCGAGATCGGTGCGGATCGTCGCCGCGCTGCTGTCGCCCCCGACGATGCGCGAACCGTCGATGTCGGGAGCCCCGCCGCCGCGCGAATGCACGAGGAAGCCGTCGAACACGTTCATGAGGGGGTGGATCGAGTTGAGGTAACGGGTGAGGAAGAACGCCGACTGCGACTCGCCCGCGGCGAGCACGTGCGTCGCCTCGAGGTCGCCGAGCGGCGACGGTCCGTCGGGACTGCGCAGCGCGACGCCGGCCTGGGTGAAGATGTCGAACGCGTACGCGTCGCCGGGGTGTTCGAGGGTGCCGTAGCGCGCGGGGTCGGCACCCTTGATGCCGCCTTCGAGCGCCACGCCGCCCTGGCTGATGACCGGATCGCCGCCGAGCACGCCGATCGCTTGCGCGGAGACGCCGACCCACGCGTGACCTTCGCGGAGCAGCTCGGGGTGCAGGTACCCCCAGTCGGGGTCGCCGTCGCGTCCGGAGCTCACGTTCAACCACTCGACGACCACGACGCCGCTGAAGTCGTCGGCCGCGATCGGTCGTCGGACGATGATGCGCGTCCGGTACGGCGCGGTGTCGGCCGGCTCCGCCGCGTGCTCGTCGTCGGCGGTCGGGGCGAGGCGGAACGACGACGCGTCGCCCTCGACGAAGAACTCGTCCTCCTGGTACCCCTGCGCGGCGAGATCTTGCAGCGCCGCGTTGGGGTTGGCCTTGCCGCCGGTGACCGGGCCGCTGACCGTCACGGTCTCGGGCGCGAGCGACGACTCGGTGGTCGTGGTGGTCACGTCGGCCTCCTCGCTCTCGCCGTCGTCGCTCGCGCACGCCCCACCCACCACGGCCGCCACACTCGCGACCAGCAGCGCGCGCTTCCAGAACGTCATCCGTCCCCCGAGCTCGGTGATCAGCGGCGGGCATCCTCGCAGGTCGGCCGAGACCTCGGCACGCGGATGCCGCGTCACGGGCGCCGGGACGGCGACGCGGCAACACTTGCGGGATGAGCGACGAGCGCGACGGTGCCTTGGACGGCGGTTTCGACGACGACGAGGATCTCGATCCGGAGGCGGCCGAGCAGGCGATCCGTGAGTTCATCGCCAGCGCCGACGACCTCGACGGACCCGCGGTCGACGTGATCGCGGCGGCCGTCATGGACCTCGTCGACGGCGCGTGGAATGCGATCGCAACCGTGTTGGAGGGGGTGGCGCACAACAAGGTGCTCGCGGCGCAGCTCTTCCTCGGTCAGCGAGCGCGCGAGCGCGACGGCTCCGACGACGTGCAGTGGCAGCTGCACGCGGCGTCGACGCTCCTCTCCGGATTCGTCGTCAGGGGCTGAGATCGCGCGACTGCGATACTCGGACGCCGGTCACGCGATGACCCGTCCGTAGTCCCAGGCGTAGCCGAGCTGGCTGAAGACGCGCGACCAGTCGATGAAGCGCAGCAGCACCGGGTCGGCGACCTCCGCGGCGTCGCGCGAGAGCACGACCGTCGTCCCGACGATGGTCACCGGCCGCCCGGTCGGAGGGAGCATCGTGCCGACGTCGTGCGCCTCTTCGACGGGTTCGGGTTCCTGCTCGATGAAGAGCCGCGGATCGCCGGCGGCGTCGGTGCCCTCGGTGCACCTCATCGCACCGAGGTGCTCGCACTGGTACTCCCAGCTGACGAACGACACGTCGGCTTCGGGGATGTCCCGGACCGCGAACGCGAAGTCGATGCCGTCGACCGCGAGGAGTCGGAACCCGTCGCCGACCGGCGGGAACGTGCCGCCGAACGACAGGCGCACGTCGCGTTCCACGACGTCGAGGATCTCGTCTGCGCTCAACATGTCGTGCCTCCCTAGTAGGGCGTGTGCAGGAGGACGCCACCATCCTCGTAGCGCGGCTGGACGGTGACGACGCGCCCGGTGCCCTTCCACTGTTGGATCGGGCAGGGGCACTCACCGGCGTGACTCGGTTCGTGGCTTCCACCGTGGTCGCTCTCGGTGAACCGGTGACCGACGATCCACGAGCCGAACCGGTCTTCGGAGCGCGCCGGATCGATCGCGTGTTCGGCGCCGCCCGGGTGGCGCGGGCCGACGGGCGGGTTCTCGGGGGGGTGCTCGAGGTCGTGGAAGATCACGTGACTGGTCGCGCCGGGCGTGATGAAGACGACGTTGACGCGCCCGCTGTCGTCACTGGCCGAGCGGGGCTGTCCGGATGGCGGCTCCGGGTTCTGCGCGGTCGGATCGCCGGGGAGGCGCTTGCGTCGCCAGGTCACCGACGCTTGGAAGTAGCGCGGCCCGCAGAGCCACCAGAACTCGATGGGCCAGTTGCGCGCGAAGCGCGTTGCGAGCTGTGCCGAGGTCTGCGAAGCCGCGTCGTCGAGGGTCGGTGCGTACGGCGAGCCGCTGGGATCTTCGTGGTCGGCGTAGAGGTGCGTGATCGCGTCGCCGCTCGTGGGTGGCGGGATCGGAGGCTGTGCCGGCGGCGTGAGGGGGTCGTACGCGCCCGCCGGGTGGCGCAGCCCGAGCGAGACTTCGATGGCGCGGATGAACGCCATTCGCACCACGCGCTCCGCGTCGCCGCGCCAGTTCTTCCAGAAGCCGGTCGCGGTCGAGCTCGTCGGGTCGTACTCGTCGTAGCCGTCGCTGCTCGCGGGATTCCCGCCGATCTTGGTCGGCAGTCCGAACCAGTGCGCGTTCGCGTGCTCGATCAGATCGGCGAGCGTGATGATCCCGCTTCCGTACGGCGCGGTCGGGAGCGGAAGGTTCGCCGGGAGCTTGGCGAACGAGTCGACGAATCCGGTGAAGCGCGGCTCGGTCCACAGGGACTCGAGCACGAAGAGCTTGGCCTTGATGCGGTCGGCACCCGAGAAGAAGGTGTCGAAGACCTGCCAGGTCGGGCCCTTCTCGAAGTGGTACGGCATGCCGTCGGACACGGAGACCCCCCATCGGACCGCTCGCGGGGCGAGGCGGTCGGTCGTGTGCGGATGTTCCTGGACGTCAGGTCGGGAGCGGCACCACCTCGGTGCGCAGCGCCCGTGCGTGGGCGGCGACCGCGTCGGCGCCGATGCGTTCGAGCGCGACGAGCGCGTCGTCGAAGGCGTCGGCCGCCGGTTCTCCCGCGACCGCGAGGGCCAGCGCGCGAGTTGCCGCGGTGTGGAACGGGAGGCCCGGCCCGAACACGACGTCGTGGTCGGGGAGCGCGTCCAGCGCGCCGAGCACTTGCCGCGCGAGTGCCGGCTCACGGAGCCGCCACGCGATCTCGGCGAGCGCGCCCAGCCGGCCGGGCGCGAGCGCGTCGGGGTGCAGCATCCGGCCCAGCGCGTGCGCCCGGCGTTCGAACATCGTACGGGCACGGTCGATGTCACCGGCGCGTGCGGTGACGAGGATCTCGGGCAGCGCAGCGCCGCGTTCGCCGCACGCGCGCCACGCTTCGATGGCGGCGTGCGCGCCCGCGGCGTCGCCCGCTCGCGATCGCGACTCGGCGAGCGCGGGGTAGAGCATCGACGGCACGAACGAGTACTCGGAGATGCGATAGAGCCGCTCCGCATTGCGGGCGTGCGTGTGGGCAGCGCTCGTGTCGCCGGTGCGGAACAGGGTGTCGGCGAGGATCGTCTCGGCGAGGCACGTGCCCGTGTGGTGTTGGGCGACTTCGAACACCGCATACGCGTCGTGAGCGGCGCGTTCGGCTTCCGCCAGTCGACCCAACGCGAGGCATGCGAGCGCGAGCCGGGAGAGTGTGAAGCCGGAGGTGATGGTGCTCGCGCCCGACGCCGTGCCGCGATGGACCTCCGTGAGCAGGTCGCGGGCGACCGAGGCCCGTCCGGCGAAGAGGTGTCCGAACGCGAGCGTCGACTGGCACCGCAGGATGACTTCGCGGTCGCCGGCGCGGTGCGCGAGGTCGACGGCGTCCTGGGCGTTGCCGAGCCCTCCTTCGAGGTCGCCCGCTTGGTACTGCATCTCGGCGTACTTGCGGAGCAGGCGGGCGCGCAGGCGCGGGTTGCCGTCGTCGAGCGACGCGAGCGCTTCGGTGAGCGAGGACGGATCGACGTTGCCGGTCGACGCGCCCTTCGCCGTGATCGACACCCGTGTCGCCGCCGCCAGCGCGGCGCGCGCCCAGAGCTCCACGTCGCCGCGCTCGCGCGCGACGGTGATCGCCTCGTCGTAGCGCCGGAGGGCGCGCGCCGCGTCGTAGTGGTTGTCGTGCGAGCCCCCGGCCCAGTACTTCATCCACGCGACGGTCCCCGGGTCGGCGCCCGCGCGCGACGCGATCGTGATCGCGCCCTCGTAGCAGCGGGCCGACGCGGCCCAGTCGGCGAACGCCGCGGCGCGCCGACCGGCCTCCCACAGGTCGAAGGCGACGTGCGCGGGCGCGTCGTCGAGCCCGGCCTCGAGGAGGTGGTGCGCGAGCTCGAGCAAGTGGCCGCTGCGTTGCTCTTCGGGGAGCCGGTCGAGGGCGGCGGCGAGCGTGCGGTGGTGCAGTCGCCGTCGTTCGCGGGGGAGCCCGTCGTAGAGCGCGGCGCGCTGCACGGCGTGCGTGAAGCGGTAGCCGGCGGCGGTCTCGGCGATGATGCCGGCGCGCGCTGCGGTGGTGAGGAGGTCGTCGGTGCGCTCGCCACCGACGGCGTCGAGGACGGCGGCATCGAAGGTGTCACCCGCCACCGCGGCGAGTGCGAGGAGGTCGACGACGTCGTCGGGGAGCGTCGCGAGGCGTCGCTCGACCAGCTCGCCGAGGTCGGCGGGCGCGCCGAGCTCGGTCGCGGGCACGGTCGTCTCGATGCGACCGGCGCGATGGACGAAGCCGTCGAGATCTGCGATCCGGCGCAACGCCTCGCGCACGTAGAGGGGATTGCCGCGGGATCGCTCGTACATGAGGCCGACGAGCTGGCGTCCGGGCGGATCGACGCCGAATCCGCGCAACAGCTCGTCGAGGTCGATCTCGCGCATCGGGCGGAGGCTGACAGTCCGGATGCCGGGCAGCCGTTCGAGGCGCGCGAGCGTCGATTCGATCTCGGGCGCGACCGCGAACGTCCGGCGGGTGACCACGAGTACGAGCCGGCAGTCGCGTCGTGCGGTCACGAGGTCGTGCACGAGGAACTCGATCGCGTCGAGCAATCCTGGGCCGGCCCAGTGCACGTCTTCGAGCACGACGATCGCGAGCCGCTC
>DASUMP010000233.1:0-7879 GCA_036277635.1 Acidimicrobiia bacterium
CGATCTCGAGCAGCAACGACGCGAACGCCATCAAGAAGATCTCGAGGTGGAAGCCGCGCTCGGCGCGCGTGTCGCTCACGGACGTGCTCATCGAAGGGCGGACCCTAACCCTTGTAGGGTCCCGCGCATGAGCGCAGGGACCGCGGCCCGCTCGGTGGCCGACCGCGTCGTGGTCGTCACGGGTGCTGCGAGCGGGATGGGTCGTGCGATCGCCGAGCTGTTCGCCGCCGAAGGCGCACGCGTCGCCGCGCTCGACCGCACCGAGACGCTCCTGCACGACGTCGTGCGCGGCATCCACGACCGGGGCGGTCGGGCCGAGGCGTACGTGCTCGACGTGACCCACGCCGACGCGATCCCCACCACGATCAGGAGCGTGCGCGCCGCGCTCGGCCCGGTCGACGTGCTCGTCAACGACGCCGGCATCAGCATCCCGGCCCCGATCGACGGCGACGGCTACGACGACGCGTGGACCGCCACGATGGCCGTGAACCTCGACGGCTACGTCCGCATGATCCGCGCCTGCCTCGACGACCTCGCGCGCGACGGTGCCGGTCGGATCGTCAACATCGCGTCGACCGAAGCGCTCGGTGCGACCGCGATGATGAGCCCGTACACCGTGAGCAAGCACGGCGTCGTCGGCCTCACCCGCGCCCTCGCCGTCGAGCTCGGGCCGCGCGGCGTCACCGTGAACTGCGTGTGCCCGGGCCCGATCCACACCGGGATGACCGCGCTGATCCCCGACGACGCCAAGGCGAAGTTCGCCCGCCGGCGCGTGCCGCTGCGCCGCTACGGACTCCCCGAAGAGGTCGCGCACGTCGTGCTCTCGCTCGCACTCCCGGCCGCGTCGTTCGTCACCGGTGCCATCGTCCCCGTCGACGGCGGCCTCACCGCCCTCAACACCTGACCCCCCCTCCCACAAACGACCCGATCGCGGCTTTGTGCGGCGTACGCGTCGTTCCACGACGCGTGGAGCGCACAAAGCGGGATCCGTGCGTTCCGGGGCGACGGGCGGGGATGGCGGGGCTAGGGGTTGACCCAGATCGTGACGGTCGCGGTCTCGTCGGCGAAGGTGCCGCCGGCGGGGGACTGCTTCCAGGCGCGCCCGGCGCGTTGCGTGTCGCCCGGGGGCGGTTCGGCCTCGATCACGACGTCGGTCGCGAACCCGGCGGCTTCGACCTCGGCGACGGCCTCGTCGGCGAGGAGCCCGAGCACCGTCGGGACCGCGGCGCGCACCGGCTTGGTCGCGAGCGTGAGCGTCACCTCGGTGTCGCGCGTCACCGCGGCGCGTGCGAGCGGGAACTGCGCGAGCACGGTGCCCGGCGGGTACTGGTCGTTGGGCTGGTTCTGGGTGACGACCGTGTACCCCGCGTCGGTGAGGAGCTCGACCGCACGCTCGCCGGGCATGCCGACCACGTCGGGGAGCGCCGACACCTTGACGTTGCCGCCCTCCTCGCTCGTCGGCGCCGGGAACTCGCTCGCCGGGGTCTCGGCGAGCACCGCGCCGCTGTAGAGCGCCCAGATCTGCGCGGGCCAGAGGCCGCCGGTGACCTTCGCCCGCGTGAGCGGCGGCAGCATCGAGCGTTCGGCGTCGGGGAACCCGACCCACACCGCAGTCGTGAGCTCGGGCGTGGAGCCGACGAACCAGGCGTCGCGCCACTCTTCGCCGGTGCCGGTCTTGCCGGCGACGGGTCGGCCGATGCGCGCGTTCACGCCGGTGCCGCGCGTGATCACCTGTTCCATCACCGCGTTGACCTGCCGGGCGATCTCGGCGTCGAGGACGCGATCGCGCTGCGGCGTCTCCTCGTACAACACGGTGCCGCGCGCGTCGGTGACGCGCGTGACGAACACCGGCTCCGCGTGGAGCCCGTCGGCGGCGAGCGTCGCGTAGCCGCTCGCCAGGTCGAGCGCGTTGATGCCGTTCGTGCCGAGCGCGGCCGACGGGAACGCTTGCAGCTCGGAACGCACGCCCATCGCGGCCGCGAGCTCGACCACGTCGGTCGCCCCGACGTCCATGATCAGCTGCGCGTACACGGTGTTGCTCGAGAACACGGTCGCGTCGACGAGGTCGAGGCGACCCTGGCTGCTGCCGTCGTAGTTGTGCACGACCCACGCCGGCTGCCCGGGCAGCGGGATCGTGAGCTCGCCGGGCGCGTCGTACTCGGTGGAGAGCGGCATGCCGTCCTCGAGCGCGGCGGCGAGCACGAACGGCTTGAACGCGGAACCCGCCTGCCGCGCCGCTTGGCCCGCGAGGTCGAACTTCGCGGTCGGGGCATCGCCGAAGAAGTCGCGCCCGCCGACGTACGCCTTCACGTGCCCGGTGCGCGGATCGATCGACACGACCGACGCCGACGGGTCGTGCGCGGGGTCGACGAGCACCTTCGCGACCGCGTCCTCGGCGAGGAGCTGCGCGGCGGGGTCGAGCGTCGTCTCGATGCGCAACCCGCCTTGGTAGAGGAGGCGACGACGTTCGGCCGGGGTCTCGCCGAACGCCTCGTTGTCGAGCACGAAGCGCTTCACCTGCTCGACGAAGTGCGGCGCGAGGTACCGGCCGTGCAGCTCCTTCGGCGTGAGCCCCAGCTCGGTCGCCTTCGCCGCGTCGGCCTCGGCGGGCTCGATCTTGCCGTACTCGGCCATCTTCGTGAGCACGAGGTTGCGGCGTTCGAGCGCGCGCTCGGGGTGCACGAGCGGGTTGTAGCCCTCGGGCCGGCGGATGAGGCCCGCGAGGAGCGCGCTCTGCGCGAGGTCGAGCTCGCTCGCAGCGCGCCCGAAGTAGCGCTGCGACGCGGCCTCGACGCCGTACGCGCCGTCGCCGAAGTACACCGCGTTGAGGTAGCGCTCGAGGATCTCCTCCTTGCTGAGCCGCCGCTCGAGCTCGAGCGCGAGCATCGCCTCTTGGAGCTTGCGCGACACGGTCTGCTCCCGACCGAGGAGCACGGTGCGCACGTACTGCTGGGTGATCGTCGAGCCGCCTTCGGCGATCTCGCCCGCGCGCACGTTCTCACGCAGCGCCCGGGCGATCGCGCGGGTGTCGACGCCTTCGTGGTCGAAGTAGCGCCGGTCCTCGATCGCCACCACCGCCTCGACGAACGCCGGCGCCATCGCGTCGAGGGCAACCGACACGCGGTACTCGCCGGCGTCGAGGGAGGTGATGACGCCGCCGTTGGCGTCGACGACGGTGGACGCCTCGGCGGAGGGGGCGAGCGGATCGAGCGCGACCGAGTAGCGGCACCCGGTCAGGGCCAGCGCCCCGAGCGCGGCGACGGCGGCGCCACGCCGGACGCGATGGACGCGATGGGCTCTGCCCCGGCGCTGCGGGGCACGTCGGCTCGGATTCACAACAGCAACATTGTGACTCATGAACAACACCGGGACCCGGCACGGCCGGTGTTACGGTTCGCCGCCATGCCCGCGCCGCCCCCCGACCCCCGCTCGGAGCGCTCGGCGCTGCCCGAGCCCCTGGTCCAAGGCGCGGTCGACCTCATCAGCCCGGGAGAGCTCGCCGCCAAGCTGGGCCGGGGCGTCCCGCTGCGGGTGAAGCTCGGCATCGACCCCACGGCCTCCGACATCCACCTCGGCTTCGCCGTCGTGCTGCGCAAGCTGCGGCAGTTCCAAGACGCCGGGCACGTCGCCGTGCTCATCCTCGGCGACTTCACCGCGCGCATCGGAGACCCTTCTGGTCGCTCGGCGACTCGGCCGCGCCTCGATCCCGCCGAGGTCGACGCGCACGCCTCCTCCTACATCGAACAGGTCACCGCGATCCTTGACCCCGACCCGGCCCGGCTCGAGATCCGGCGCAACTCCGAATGGCTCGGGGTCATGGGCATCGAAGACGTGCTGCGCCTCACGAGCCGCACCACCATCGCCCGCATGCTCGAGCGCGACGACTTCGCCAAGCGCTACGCGTCGGGTACCCCGATCTCGCTGATGGAGCTGCTGTATCCGCTGCTCCAGGGCTGGGACTCGGTGATGGTGCGTGCCGACGTCGAGCTCGGCGGCACCGACCAGCTCTTCAACCTGCTCGTGGGGCGCCAGCTCCAAGAGCAGGAGGGCCAGCCCCCCCAGGTCGTGCTCACCACCCCGTTGCTCCCCGGCCTCTCCGGGGGTCCGAAGATGTCGAAGTCGCTCGGCAACTACGTCGGGATCGCCGAGCCGCCCGCCGAGCAGTTCGGCAAGCTCATGAGCATCCCCGACGGCTTGCTGCCCGACTACCTCCAGTACACGACGGCGTGGCCCCAGGCCCGCATCGACGAGGCGGTCGCGTCCCTCGACGCCGGGCCGGCGGCTCGGGTCGCCGCGAAGCGGCTCCTGGCGCGCACCGTCGCCGACCTGTACCACGGCCCCGGCGCTGGCGAGCGGGCCGAAGCCGAGTTCGACCGGGTGTTCAAGGAGCACGCGACACCCACGGAGATCCCCGAGTTCGCGCTCGCCGCTGCGCTCGTCGACGCCGACGGCGCGATCCGCCCGTCGCGGCTGCTCGCGGCGGCCGGGCTCGTCCCGTCGAACCGCGAGGGCGTCCGCAAGGTCGGCGAGGGTGCGGTCCGCCTCGACGGCGACGTGCTGGCGAGCGACGATCCGATGCCCGCCGCGGAGCTGCTCGGTCGGACGCTGCAGGTCGGTCGGCGCCAGTGGGTGCGCGTCGTCGGCGAAGGTTCGTGAGCGGTCGCGCCGAATTCGTGTGAAAACACGGCCCGGACGGTTTGACGCTGAGCGCTGCGGTCCCTAGTATTGCCCTTCGCCCCGCACGCCGGTTGCACCCAGCAAGCGCATCGGCGGGCGGGCAGGTTTGACACCGACGCCCCGTTGTCCAGGTGCCTTCGCGCACCGACCGCTCGGCGGCAAGGCAACGGAGCGTGTGTCGCTCCGACACGGTGCACGGTTGTGCGCGTCGTCGGGGAACGGCTCCTTGAAAACAGAGCAGTGAACGCCAAAAGCCAGTGCGGGCGTCACATCGTGGACTTCGGTCCGCGAGATGGCGCTCAGTCAATTCCAGCACCCCCGCCTCCGGGCGGACGGTGCGAAGCAGCCGGAACCGTGTCAGTGACCTGGTTCCGGCGGCTCTTCAAATGATCGAAGGCCGATCGGCGCCCTCGGGCACCGAGACGTCGAGATCTCGATGGAGAGTTTGATCCTGGCTCAGGACGAACGCTGGCGGCGCGCCTAACACATGCAAGTCGAGCGTGAACCTCGGAGCTTGCTCCGGGGGGAAAGCGGCGAACGGGTGAGTAACACGTGAGCAATCTGCCCCGAAGACTGGGATAACCCGGGGAAACCCGGGCTAATACCGGATGCCCTCATCGGATCGCATGGTCTGATGAGGAAATGGATTCCGCTTCGGGATGAGCTCGCGGCCTATCAGCTTGTTGGTGGGGTAACGGCCTACCAAGGCAACGACGGGTAGCTGGTCTGAGAGGACGATCAGCCACACTGGGACTGAGACACGGCCCAGACTCCTACGGGAGGCAGCAGTGGGGAATCTTGCGCAATGGGGGAAACCCTGACGCAGCGACGCCGCGTGCGGGATGAAGGCCTTCGGGTCGTAAACCGCTTTCAGCAGGGACGAAATTGACGGTACCTGCAGAAGAAGCCCCGGCCAACTACGTGCCAGCAGCCGCGGTAATACGTAGGGGGCAAGCGTTGTCCGGATTTATTGGGCGTAAAGAGCTCGTAGGCGGTTTGGTAAGTCGGGTGTGAAATCTCCACGCTCAACGTGGAGGGGCCACTCGATACTGCCATGACTCGAGTCCGGTAGGGGAGTGTGGAATTCCCGGTGTAGCGGTGAAATGCGCAGATATCGGGAGGAACACCAGTAGCGAAGGCGGCACTCTGGGCCGGTACTGACGCTGAGGAGCGAAAGCGTGGGGAGCGAACAGGATTAGATACCCTGGTAGTCCACGCCGTAAACGTTGGGCACTAGGTGTGGGACCCTATCGACGGGTTCCGTGCCGTAGCTAACGCATTAAGTGCCCCGCCTGGGGAGTACGGCCGCAAGGCTAAAACTCAAAGGAATTGACGGGGGCCCGCACAAGCGGCGGAGCGTGTGGCTTAATTCGATGCAACGCGAAGAACCTTACCTGGGCTTGACATGTAGGGAAAAGCCGTAGAAATACGGTGTCCTTAGGGGTCCTACACAGGTGGTGCATGGCTGTCGTCAGCTCGTGTCGTGAGATGTTGGGTTAAGTCCCGCAACGAGCGCAACCCCTGTCCTATGTTGCCAGCGGATAATGCCGGGGACTCGTAGGAGACCGCCGGTGCCAAACCGGAGGAAGGTGGGGACGAAGTCAAGTCATCATGCCCCTTACGTCCAGGGCTGCACACGCGCTACAATGGCCGGTACAAAGGGCTGCAAACTCGCGAGAGTGAGCCAATCCCAGAAAGCCGGTCTCAGTTCGGATCGCAGTCTGCAACTCGACTGCGTGAAGTCGGAGTCGCTAGTAATCGCAGATCAGCACGCTGCGGTGAATACGTTCCCGGGCCTTGTACACACCGCCCGTCACACCACGAAAGTCGGCAACACCCGAAGCCGGTGGCCCAACCCTTGGGAGGGAGCCGTCGAAGGTGGGGTCGGCGATTGGGGTGAAGTCGTAACAAGGTAGCCGTACCGGAAGGTGCGGCTGGATCACCTCCTTTCTAAGGAACCCACTGCCCGGAACCTCGACGTTCGTTCGAGGAATCCTCCGGGGAGTTCCTACGTCGATCACTGGTTACTCGGCATTCGGATCATCGTTCGACCCCCGGTCGCCCACGTCACCTCGGTGACGTCGCCGGCCGGGCACCACCGAGCGCCCGAGCGTCGGGCTTCACTGCTCTGTTTTGAAGGTGCGGAACCCCGACGCGCCCTGTGCTCTCGAGCCAGGGCGCCTGTCGCCGTCACCTCGCAACCGGCAGCGCCGGACCCGCATCCCCTCGTCGAGCTCCGCTCCGAGGCGCGGTGGTCCTCTGCCTGGAGACGTTCGACGTCTCAGCGGCCTCTTGAGAACTGCATAGCGAGCACGAGCATCAGAGCAATTTTCAAGCTACGAAGAGCCAACGGTGGATGCCTTGGCGCCAGATGCCGATGAAGGACGTGGGTGGCTGCGAAAAGCCACGGGGAGCTGCCGACCGAGCTTCGATCCGTGGATATCCGAATGGGGAAACCCGGCTGGGGTCATGCCCAGTCACCCCTGCCTGAACACATAGGGCAGTGGGAGGGAACCGGGGGAATTGAAACATCTCAGTACCCCGAGGAACAGAAAGCAAAAGCGACTCCCTGAGTAGCGGCGAGCGAAACGGGAAGAGCCTAAACCGATGCAGTGGTACAGCCTGCCGGCGATGCTGCATTGGGGTCGTGGGACCCGCCCGGAGGGACGGCAGACCCTCCAAGGAGTCAACAAGTTGATCGTTAGTGGAACCGGTCTGGAAAGCCGGGCCGCAGAAGGTAACAGCCCTGTACGCGAAAACGATCAACCTCCTGGCGGTGCTCCCGAGTAGCGCGGGATCCGGGAAAGCCCGCGTGAATCTGCGAGGACCACCTCGTAAGGCTAAGTACAAGCTGGCGACCGATAGTGCACGAGTACCGTGAGGGAAGGGTGAAAAGAACCCCGGGAGGGGAGTGAAATAGAACCTGAAACCGTTGGCTTACAAGCAGTCAGAGCGTCGTTTCGAGGCTTCGGCCTCGAAGCCGTGATGGCGTGCCTTTTGAAGAATGAGCCGGCGAGTTACCGTTCGTGGCGAGGTTAACCCGAGAGGGGGAGCCGGAGCGAAAGCGAGTCTGAACAGGGCGTTCAGTCGCGGGCGGTAGACCCGAAGCCGAGTGATCTATCCATGGGCAGGCTGAAGCGAGGGTAAGACCTCGTGGAGGGCCGAACCCACCAAGGTTGAAAACTTGGGGGATGACCTGTGG
>DASUMP010000234.1:0-8436 GCA_036277635.1 Acidimicrobiia bacterium
CGTCGCGCGCGTGAAGCCGATCGTCGCGGTCAAGAGCGGGCGCACGACCGCCGGCACACGCGCCGCGTCGTCGCACACCGCGGCGATGGCGTCATCCGACGGCGCCGTCGACGCGCTGTTCCGCCAGACCGGAGTGATCCGTGTCGACACGCTGGAGCAGCTCCTCGACACCGCGCAGCTGCTCGCCCACCAGCCGTTGCCGGCAGGGCGGCGGGTCGCGATCGTCTGCAATGCCGGCGGACCCGGCATCCTCGCCGCCGACGCGTGCGTCGGCGCAGGCTTGGAGGTGCCAGAGCTCGCAGCCGAGACCCAGCAGCGGATGCAGGCCTTCGTCAACCCTGACGCGAGCGTCCGGAACCCGATCGATCTCGTCGCGGGTGCGCCGGCCGACGCCTTCGAGCAGGCCATCCGTGTGGTCCTCGCCGACCCCGCCGTCGACGCCGTACTCGCGATCTTCGTGCCTCCGCTCGTCACCCGGGCCGACGACGTCGCGGCGGCGATCGCGGCCGCGAGCACGGACGCGGGATCGAAGCCCGTGGTCGCGTGCTTCCTCGGGCGCGACGGTGTCCCCGACGCGCTACGCGGCGGTTCCGGCGGGCGTCCGGTGCCGTCGTACGCGTTTCCCGAGTCGGCGGCACACGCGCTCGCGCGGGCCGCTGATCTGGCCGACTGGCGCCGCCGTGCGCCCGGAAGCGTCCCCGACCTCGACGACCTCGACGTCGACGCGGCGCGTGCCTTGGTCACGGAGCGACTCGCCGACGCGGGTCCCGACGGCGTCTGGCTCGACGCCACCGACGCCGCCGCGCTGTGCCGATGCTTCGGGGTCCCGGTGGTCGCGACGCACCGGGTCACGTCCGCCGACGACGCCGCGCGCGTCGCCGTCGAGATCGGGTTCCCGGTCGCACTGAAGGCCGGCGCCTCCGACATCGTGCACAAGACCGATGTCGGCGCCGTGGCGCTCGATCTCGTCGACGCGGAGGCAGTGCGCTCCGCGTACGACGGGATCGCCGCGCGGCTCGGCGCCGAGATGGGGGGCGCGATCGTGCAACCCATGGTGCCCACCGGCATCGAGACGATCGTCGGTGTCACCCACGATCGTTCGTTCGGCCCGCTCGTCATGTTCGGGATGGGCGGAACCACCGCCGAGCTGGTCCGCGACCGCGCACTGCGGGTGCTCCCGCTGACCGACGTCGACGCCGCCGAGCTCGTGCGGTCGCTGCGCGCGTCACCGTTGCTCTTCGGCTACCGGAACTCCCCCGCGGTCGACGTCGCTGCGCTCGAGACGTTGCTGCTGCGCGTGGGTCGGATGGCCGACGAGCTCCCCGAGCTCGTGGAGATGGACGCGAACCCCGTGATCGTCTCGGCTGCCGGTGCGATCGCGGTCGATCTCAAGATGCGGCTCGCGGCGCCACCGCTGCTCCCACCCGCCGCGCTCCGACGGATGCGCACCTAGCGATCGCTCAGCGGGCGAGCGACGACTTCCCCGTCGGCACCAGCTCCCATTCGCCGGTGTCGTCGTCTTCGACGAGTCGGTACCCGCACTGCGCGGCGAGCGCCCCTCGACCTTCCCACGGTCCGCTCGCGATCAGCTCGTCGGCGGCTTGCAGCGTGACCCGCCCACGCGGCCGGTACACGTACCCACCGGCACGCCGCAGCGCGAGCAGGTGGAACCCGGTGTCGTCGCCGAGCACCTTCCCGGTCATCGTGACGCCGTCGAGCGCCGATGCGGCGGCGATCGGGAACCGGACGACCACATCGTCGGTCTCGCCGAGCGCGACGGCGAGCACCGGATGCATCTCCTCCTCCTGCTCGACGAGCCACACCAGCTGCTGCGCGGCGTCACCGATCTCTTCGGCGGCACCGCCGAGGTGCAGCAGGCCGCGCAGCGGCGACGGATCGATCGTCTGCGCCGCGCCACGCAGCACCCACAGCTCGAGCACCTCGCGCATCTCGTCGAGTCGGTCCTCGAGCTGGCTCACCTCGGCGGCGAGTCCTTGGTCGTTGAACAGCAACGCCGAGTACCCGAGCCCGACGGCGACCTCGGACACGTTCTTCATCTCGACGAGCACGTCGACCGCACGGTCGAGGTCGGTGATGGCGGGGTCCTCGCCGACCTCGGCGGGTGCCCACTCGGGTGCACCCGCCAGCTGACGCAGCTCGGCGATCCCTTCCCGTTGCCCGCGCAGGATCACGACGTCGTTCGCGAGCAGGACGTCGTCGCCGTCGGGGTCGATCAACCACTCGCGACCACGGCGGATCGCCACGACGCGCATCCCGACGTCCATCGGCAGCTCGACGTCTTCGAGCTTGCGTCCGGCGAGCTCGGAACCCTCGCGGACCCGCACTCGGTGCGACACCTCTTCGGCAGCTGCGAGATCGGCGATCAGCGCGGCGGGGATCCCCAGCCGGTGCGACACGATGCGCGAGATGTCGACCGCGGCGTTGCCCATGCGCTCGATCGCCGAGACGACGTGCAGCACGCCCGACATCTGCTCGGCTTCACGCGGTGACCGGGCCGCGAGCACGCACACCTCGCGCATCTCGTGCACGAGCTCCGACAGCCGCTCCTCGAGCTCGACGACCTCCTCGGCCATGTGCTCGTCGCCGAAGAACAGCGATGCGTACGCGAGGTCGACCATGAGCTCGGAGGTGTCCTTCGCCTCCGAGAGCATGGCCTTGAGTGTGCGGGGTCTGTCGTCCATTGCGTGCGAGCCCTGTGGGTGCGGTGGGCTCCGGTCAGGTGAGACCGAAGACCACGATGGCCAGGATAAGCGACACCGCGCCGAGTAGATCCGACGTGGAGCTGACGAGCGGGATGCCGAAGTTGTCGGGATCGAGTCCGAGGCGGTACGTCGCGAGCGCGCCGAACGCCCCGACGATGTTGGAGCACGTGGTCGCGAGCAGGCCCGCGAGGAGGGCAACACCCACGAGGCGCCCGAAGCCGGGGCCGTCGATGCCGAGCACCGCGCCGAGCACTTCGGTCGCGACTGCCAGCAGCACGAACACGACTGCCGCGAACACGTAGACGAGCACGACGTCCTCGGCGACGTTTCGCCACCCCGGTCGGCGCGCGTCGACGAGTCCGAGGTGCAGCTTGGTCGCCAGTCGTGACGCGAGGATGCCGGCGAGCGAACCGGAGAGCGAGAGCAGCGGAGGGACGATCACGAGCAGTGCAGGCAACGCGAGCAGCGGGGTCAGCGAGCCCTCCAGCGCCACGCCGGCCAGCATGCTCACGACGCCCGCAGCGACGAGCACGACCACCGACTCCCGCACGACGTTGCGCAACACGGGGAGCTTCGTGCGCAACCCGTACACGAGGCAGCCGACCCCGATCACCGTGCACGCGATCGCCACCGTGGGGGTGACCACACCGACGTTCGCGAGGTGCGTCGCGAGCACGAGGCTCGGCAGCGTGATCGAGTCGGCCGCCGCCGTCACGACGGGCGCGGCGACATTGTCGAGGTCCCAGGCCCGCCGCGCGCTCAACGCCGCGATGCCGACGGTGATGAACATCACGACGACGATCGGCAGCAAACCGCCCACGACCGAGATCACGACGAAATCGGCGAGCGAGATCGCGTCGGCCACGCCGAAACCGGTCGCGAAGCCCTTGGCGACGACGGCGAGCACCCAGGCGAGCGCGGTGGAGAGCACGACCGACGACGCGAGGTTCTGACCCACGTGGGTGTCGATCCGCCACGAGAGGCGGAAGGTGCCCATGTGCACGGCGGTGCCGAGCCGGCTCCCGAGGGCACCGAAGACGTTCCCGCGCATCCCGACCGCTGCGGGGACGAGGATCAGCAGACCCGGGAGCTCTTCGAGGGTGCCGGTGACCCGACCGAGGGTGATGCCGGCGATCAGCCCCGTCGCGCCCGACACGAGCAGCGCGACGAAGCCGGCGCGGACCCCGGCCGGGTCCGCGCGCAGGAGCGCGACGAAGCGCGCGCCGACTCGGCGCGAGAGGCGGAGCATCGGCAACTCGGGGGTTCGTTCACGTCCGAGCACCTCCGGGTCGGGACGAGCGTAGTCCGGACCTGCAGCCGTTTACCGCCCTGCGCCGCGCCGCTGCGGGACCTTCGACCCTCCGAGTCGGCACACGGCGGTCGCATGCTCGCAAGTGGCTCCGTCCACGCGGAAAGGGGCTGCCATGGCAACCACCATCGAATCTGCTCCACCCCGGCGCGGGCTCGGTCGCCCGATGGCGACCGCACTCGTCGTCGGCAACATGATCGGCTCAGGAGTGTTCCTGCTCCCCGCGTCGCTCGGCGCGTTCGGCCCCATCAGCCTCGTGGCGTTCGGCGCCACGGCACTCGGGGCCGTCCTGCTCGCGCTCGTGTTCGCACGCCTCGGTCAGGCGTTCCCCGCGACCGGCGGGCCGTACGCCTACAGCCGACGTGCGTTCGGCGACTTCGTCGGCTTCCAGACCGCCTGGGGCTACTGGATCGCGGCCTGGGTCGGCAACGCGGCGATCGCCACTGCGTTCGTCGCCTACCTGAGCGACTTCCTCGACGACAACTGGAACGTGCGACTGCTCGCCGAGAACGACCTCGCCGCGGCGCTCACGGGCATCGCGGCGATCTGGGTCCTCACGTGGCTCAACGTGCTCGGCGTGCGGCGCGGCGGCTGGATGCAGCTCGGCACCACGGTGCTGAAGTTCGTCCCGCTCGTCGCCGTCGCCGTGCTCGGCGTGTTCTGGGTGTCGCTCAACGACCTCGGCCCGTTCAACGTCTCCGGCGACAGCTCGTACGGAGCGATCACCGCGGCCGCGACGCTCACGCTGTGGGCGTTCATCGGACTCGAGTCGGCGACCGTGCCCGCTGACGACGTCCGCGATCCACGCCGCACGATCCCGTGGGCCACGATCGTCGGAACCGTCGTGACCGCCGGGGTGTACGTCCTCGCGACGTTCGTGATCTTCGGCGTGCTCGGCACCGAAGCGACCGCCGCGTCGACCGCGCCGTTCGCCGACGCCGCCCGCGAGATGTGGGGTGGCTGGGGCGGCGACGTCATCGGGTTGGCCGCGATCGTCTCGACGTTCGGCTGCTTGAACGGCTGGATCCTGCTGCAGGGCCAGATCCCGATGGCCGCCGCTCGCGACGGGCTGTTCCCGAAGCCGTTCACGAAGCAGAGTCGCCACGGCGCACCGTGGTTCGGGCTCGTGGCGTCGAGCGTGCTGATCACGGGCCTCGTGATGATGAGCTACGAGGACCAGACGTTCGTCACCTGGTTCGAAGAGCTGATCCTGCTGGCCACGTTGACCACCTTGATCCCGTACGCGTTCTCGGCTGCCGCCGAGCTGTCGCTCTTCGTCACCGATCGCGCCGCGTTCTCGGCCGCTCGACTGACGAAGGACACGATCGTCGGGCTGCTCGCGTTCGCGTACGCGGTGTGGACGATCGCCGGCTCCGGCTACGCGGTCGTCTACAAGGGCTTCCTGCTCCTGATGTTCGGGATCCCGGTCTACCTGTACATGAAGTGGCAGGGGTCACGTGAACGTGCCGCACCGATGACCGTGGTACCGGCGAGCCCGGCCACGGTCGAGCACACGGCGCGGATCGCGAGTTGAGAGGAACCGGTGAGGTGCTGATCGTCGCCGCCTTGGGCGGGAACGCGTTGCTGCGTCGAGGCGAGCCGCTCGACGCCGACGTGCAACAGCGCAACGTCAAGGTGGCGGCGACAGCCCTCGCCGAGCTCGCGCGGGACCACCAGCTGGTGGTCTCGCACGGCAACGGACCGCAGATCGGACTGCTCGCACTGCAGAGCGAGGCGTACCGCGACGTCCGGACCTATCCGCTCGACGTGCTCGGCGCGCAGAGCGAGGGCATGATCGGCTATCTCCTGGAACGCGAGCTCGGCAACGCGATCCCCGATCGCGACGTCGTCTCGTTGCTGACGCAGACCGTCGTCGACGCGCTCGACCCCGCGTTCCGCCATCCGACGAAGCCGATCGGGCCGGTCTACTCGGAAGCAGACGCGCAGCGGCTCGCCCAAGAACGCGGATGGGCCGTCGCCGCCGACGGCGCCGCGTGGCGGCGCGTCGTCGCGTCTCCGGCGCCGCGTGCGATCGTCGAGCTGCGCGCGATCCGCCTGCTGATCGACGCGGGCGTCATCGTGGTGTGCGCCGGCGGGGGCGGCATCCCCGTCGTCGTCGACGTCCGCGGCGAGCGGCACGGCGTCGAGGCCGTCGTCGACAAGGACTGGGCCGCCGCGCTCCTCGCTCGCCAGATCGGCGCCGACCGTCTGGTGCTGCTCACCGACGTCCCCGCCGTCGAGCTCGACTGGGGACTCCCGAACGCCCGGCCCCTCACGCACGCGACGCCCGACGAGCTGCGCGCGCACAGGTTCGCGGCCGGATCGATGGAACCGAAGGTCGCCGCCGCGACCTGGTTCGTCTCCACGACGGGCCGGACCGCCGCGATCGGCGCGCTGGCCGACGCGGTCGCGGTCGCGAACGGGACAGCCGGCACGCGCATCACCCCCGAACCCGAGAGGAGCGTCGTATGAGGCGCATCGTGATCATGGGTGCAGGTGGACGTGACTTCCACAACTTCAACACGGTCTTTCGCGACGACGTGTCGACCCGCGTCGTCGCGTTCACGGCCGCGCAGATCCCTGGGATCGACGACCGGCGCTACCCGCCGTCGCTCGCCGGTCCGTTGTACCCGGAGGGCATCCCGATCCGACCCGAGTCCGAGCTCGAGGCGCTGATCCGCGCCGAGCACGTCGACGACGTGGTGTTCGCGTACTCCGACATGCCTCACGTCGACGTGATGCACCTCGCGTCGCGAGCGCTCGCGGCCGGAGCCGACTTCCGGCTCCTCGGTCCACGCGACACGATGCTGCGCAGCCGCAAGCCCGTCATCGCCGTGTGCGCGACCCGCACCGGGTGCGGCAAGAGCCAGACGAGCCGGCGCATCGGCCAGCTGCTGCTCGACGCGGGACTGAAGGTCGCGCTCGTGCGGCACCCGATGCCGTACGGCGACCTGGAACGCATGCGCGTCCAACGCTTCGAGACCCTCGCCGACATCGACGCGTCGAACCCGACGATCGAAGAGCGCGAGGAGTACGAGGCTCCGGTGCGCATGGGCATGGTCATGTGGGCGGGCGTCGACTACGCCGACATCCTGCACGGCGCCGAGGCCGAAGCCGACGTCGTGATCTGGGACGGCGGCAACAACGACTTCTCGTTCTTCCGCCCCGACGTGTACATCACCGTCGCCGACCCGCTGCGGCCCGGCCACGAGCTGCTCTCGCACCCGGGCGAGACGAACCTGCGCCTCGCCGACGTCGTGGTGGTGAACAAGGTCGACAGCGCCGATCCGGCCGACGTCACCAAGGTGGTCGACAACGTGCGCGTCGCGAACCCGGGCGCGACGATCGTGCACGCGGCATCGCCGGTCACGATCGACGACGGTCCGTCGCTCACGGGCAAGCGCGTGGTCGTCGTCGAGGACGGTCCGACCATCACCCACGGCGGCATGCCGTTCGGTGCCGGCACCGTCGCCGCGCAGCGCGCCGGCGCGGTCGTGGTCGACCCGCGACCGTTCGCGGTCGGGTCGATGCGCGCGACGCTCGCGAAGTTCCCGCACATCGGGCCCGTCCTGCCCGCGATGGGGTACTCCGACGAGCAGCTCGCCGACCTGGCGGCGTCGTTGCGCGCGGTCGACTGCGACGCCGTGCTCGCCGGCACCCCGATGGACCTGGCGCACCTGCTCGACGCGGGGAAGCCGATCCGGCGGGTGACCTACGAGCTGGCCGAGGTCGGGCACCCGACTCTCGCGGAGGTCCTCGCCCCGCACCTGGAGACCTGGGCCGCCGCCCGCCACCACGTCGGGTGATCCCTCGTTCCGGCGCGGCGGGCGCACCGCCTGGGCGACGCCCGCCGCGCCGGTTCGGTCGGCCGTCGCCGGCCACGGTGACCGAGATCTCGGCCCCGAGCTCGGCACCGGACCAAACCTCGCGGCCCTGAGCGTCGTGGAGACTGCAGCGATGTCGCGCTCGACCGGAGGGTCCGCCCTCGACCGCTCCTTCGAGGAGGTGTTCCGGGCGGCCTACTGGCCGCTCGTGCGCGCGCTCACGGTCGCCGGCGGGAACCGGGAGGTGGCAGCCGACAGTGTCCAAGAAGCGTTCACCCAGGCCTACGCCCGATGGTCGCGCCTCGCGCGCTACGACGATCCGGTCGCGTGGGTGCGACGCGTCGCGCTGCACCGACTCATCGACCACGAGCGTCGCCGCGCCCGCGGCACGCGCGCGGTCGAACGGCTCGGTCCGCCCTCCGTCGACCACCTCCCCGAGCCGGCGGCGTTCTCGCTCACCGAAGCGTTGGACGCACTCCCACGACAGCAGCGCATCGCGGCGAGCCTCTACTACGTGGAACAGCTGTCGATCGCCGAGGTCGCGTACGCGATGGAGCTCTCGGAGGGCGCGGTGAAGTAC
>DASUMP010000235.1:0-3472 GCA_036277635.1 Acidimicrobiia bacterium
GAAGCGTTCGCGCTCCTTGCGGTCCGGTCCGACTTCTTCCGGTGGTACGTGGACGGCGGCGAGGACATCGAGGTCGCGTGGTGCGTCGCGTCGCGGATCATCGACCTGTCGACGCTCGAACAGCTCAACGACCCGGACGGCTCGTTCTACGCGTCGAACGAGTTCTTCGCCGTGCTCGACACTGCGGAGTCGGCGTGCGGAGCCGCACCGCTCGAGTGACGCGCCTCAGCGCATGCGGAGCTGTTGCAGCGCCGCGGGCAGCGGTTGCGGTCCGCGGGCACGGAGCGCGGAGACGTGCGACGGGACCGCGCCGCGCTCGGGCGGACATTCGGTGATGTCTTGGCCCGCGACGACGCCGCCCGCGCCGTCGCGCAGCACGAATCGTGCCGAGTACTCCGTCTCGATCGAGAGCGACTCGGCGAGGAATCCCTCTTCCACGTCGATCACGACGCCGTCGTCGCCGGGGTACATCGTGCGCAGGTACTCCGGCGCGTACACGGGGACGCCGGCGACTTCGCCGACCGGCTCCTGGTCGGGCCCCGGCCAGAAGTCCTCGTAGAGGAACGGCGCGGTCGACTCGCAGCAGCCGGTGCCGATCGTGAACACGAGGGCACCTCGGCGGTCGCGCTTCGCCCGTTCGACGATGCGTGCGGCCGCCGAGGTCCCCGTGACGAGCATGTGACTGGGAACGAACCGCCGCGGCTCAGATGTTCCCGGACAGCGCCGAGAAGTGCAGGTAGCCGTTGCGGTCGGTCGCGGTGTTGCGCCAGATGTGCTTGATCTGGCGGTACTCGTTGAAGCCGAACTCCGACAGCTCACGGCCGATGCCCGACTGCTTGTAGCCGCCGAACGGCTGGCTCGGCGAGATCATGTGGTAGTCGTTCACCCACACGGTGCCGGTGCGCATGGCGGACGCGATCGTGTGGGCGCGCTCCACGTTCGTGCTCCACACGCCACCGCCGAGTCCGTAGATCGAGTCGTTCGCGACCTTGATCGCCTCGTCGTCGCTGTGCACCTTGATGACGCACAGCACCGGACCGAAGATCTCTTCCTGGGCGATCTTCATCGAGTTGTCGGCCTCGAAGATCGTCGGCTGGTAGAAGGCGTTGCGGTCGAGCCCGTCGGGGAGGTTGTCGGGCTTCGCGCCGCCGCACAGCAGCTTGGCGCCCTCGTCGAGACCCAGCTTCACGTAGCGCTCGACCGTGTCGACCTGCACGGGCGCGACGAGCGGCCCGAGGTCGGTGGCCATGTCCATGTTGTCGCCGATCGCGATCTTGCCGGCGCGCTCGACGAGCATCCCGACGAACTCGTCGTAGATGTCGGCGTGCACGAGCGCACGCGTGCCCGACTCGCAGACCTGACCGTTGTGGAAGAACGTGCCCCAGAGCACGCCGGCGGCTGCGAGGTCGAGGTCGGCGTCGTCGAGGACGATGTTCGCCGACTTGCCGCCGAGCTCGAGTGTCACCTTCTTCACGGTGCCCGACGCGAGCTGCATGATGCGGCGGCCGACTTCGGTGGAACCCGTGAACGCGACCTTGTCGACGAGCGGGTGCTGCGCGAGCTCTTCACCGGCGGCGCCACCCGGACCGCTGACGAAGTTCACGACGCCGTCGGGGATCCCGGCCTCCTGGCAGGCCTTGACCATCTCGATCGCGGACAGCGACGTGAAGCTCGCGGGCTTCAGCACGACGCAGTTGCCGGCGGCGATCGCGGGTGCGATCTTCCAGCTCGCCATGATGAACGGGAAGTTCCACGGGACGATGCCGGTGCACACGCCGATCGGCTCACGCCGGATCACGCTCTTCGCGGGCGGGAACGGCGACTCGCCGTGCTCGATCTCGTCGGGCTCGTTCTCCGCGCAGTCGGCGAAGAAGTTGAACGACGACGCGCCACCCGGCACGTCGGCGAACATCGCCTTCTTGATCGTGCCGCCGCCGTCGCGCGCCTCGATCTCGGAGATCTCCTGGGTGCGCTCGCCGATGATCTCGGCGACGCGCCGCAGGTAGCCGGCGCGCTCGGCGCCGGTCATGCGCGGCCACGGCCCTTCGTCGAACGCGCGGCGTGCGGCGGCGATCGCCTTGGCGGCGTCGGCGCGGCTGGCCTTGGCGACGTCGGCGATCTGCTCGCCGGTCGACGGGGCGACGCTCGGGAACGTCTCACCGCCTTCGGCATCGACCCACTGGCCGTCGATGAACAGCTGGGTGCGCTGGAGGTCGGTCACTGCATCCCCCTCGGATGGCATGAACTGCGGGAACGGGCGATCGAGGTGGCGATCGCGGAGGTGCAGGCTACGCCGCCTTCCAGGGGGAGCGCACCCCGGAGCCCTCGACCTTGCCTTCGGCGCGCAGCTTGAGGAGGTGGGCGTGCACCTGGCGGCCCGCCATGTCGAGGAGTCCCTCGGGCGTGTCGGCGTAGAGCTTGGCGACGATGTCGGTGATCCGCGTCGGCCCGGCCTCGAGGGCCCGCAGGATCTGGCGTTCCCGCATCCGCCGGTGCTTCACGTACTCCTCGAGCTTGGCCTTCGGGTCTTCGATCACGTCGCCGTGGCCGGGGAGGATGCGCGCGATCCGGCGCAGCTTGCGCAGCCGCTCGAGCGACGCGAGGTACTGCGCCATGTCGCCGCCGCGCTGCGGGCTCACGACGGTGGTGGTCCCGTCGAGCACGTGGTCGCCGGTGAACAGCGCCCGCTCCTCTTCGAGCACGAAGCACAGGTGATTCGGAGCGTGCCCCGGCGTGTGCAGCACCTCGAGGCGGAACTCGGTGCCGTCGATCGTGTCGCCGTCGTCGAGTCGGCGGTCGATCGGGACGGCACCGTCGGCCTTCGGCACCTTCGGGTGGGCGACGATCTCCGCGCCGGTGAGCTTCTTCACGCGCGCGGCAGCGGGCCAGTGGTCGGGGTGCGTGTGCGTGAGGACCACCCAGCGGACGCGCTCGCGCATCGCGCCGCCGACGATCGCGTCGACGTGCCCGGCGTCGTCGGGCCCGGGATCGATGACCGCGACCTCGTCGATGCCCACGAGGTACGTGTTGGTGCCGGGACCGGTCATGAGACCGGGGTTCGGCGCGACGACCCGGCGGATGAGGGGCGAGAGCGCGCTGGGCACCCCGGGGGTGAGATCGGGCATCAGGCGACACCTTCATGGCGCGTGAACAGCGCACGGTCGACACGGCGATCGGGATCGGGCAGCGGGACGGTCCATCCGCGCACATCCGCGGCGTCGTCGCCGGGCAGCACGACGCGCTCCCCCGAACCCTCGGCGACCACGCGCACGCGACCATCGGCGCCGCGCGCGGACTCCACCGCCGCGAGTGCGGCGGTGGCCGACGGGAACCGGTCGAGCGCGAGGAGCGTTCGCCAGGTCGGGAAGATGAGGTCGATCTCGCCGCGCTCGTGACGTTCGAGCGCCTCGCGCGGCGTGAGCCACGTGGACGACACGAGCTCGACGTCGTCGTGGACCGCGTCGTGCTCGTC
>DASUMP010000236.1:0-4719 GCA_036277635.1 Acidimicrobiia bacterium
GAGATCGACGAGTTCACCCACCCCACGCGCGCAGTACGCGCCGCTGCGTAAGGAGCCTCCCGTGGTTGCCACCGCCCCTCGCGCCACGTCGCCGTACGTCGACGTGCTCCCCCTCGCCTCGGCCACCGACTCGTCGGTGGCGGGCGCCAAGGCCGCCGCTCTCGCCCGCGCGCACCAGGCCGGTCTCCCCGTGCTGCCGGGCTTCGTGCTCGGCACCGACGCCGCCGCGGCGGTCGCCGCCGGCGAGCGCGGCGACGCCCTCGACGCCGCGCGCGCCGCGTGGGCCGACCTCTCGGCCAACGGATCCCGCGCGCTCGTCGTGCGCTCCTCGTCGACGATCGAGGACGGCACCGACTCGTCGATGGCCGGTCGGTTCACCTCGCTGCTCGACGTGCGCGGCTGGGACTCGTTCCTGTGCGCCGTGCGCGAAGTCGTCGCGACCGGTGACGCCGTGCACGACGGGTTGCCGCTGGCCGGCCGCATGGCCGTGCTCGTCCAGCCGTTCATCGAGCCCGAAGCCGGCGGCGTGCTGTTCGGTGCGGACCCGGTGACCGGACGCACCGACCGCTTCGTGCTCGCCGCCGTCCCCGGCGGTCCCGACCAGCTGGTGAGCGGCGAGGTCGACGGCGTGCACCTCACGCTGTCGCGACGCGGCAAGGTGCTCGAGGCGAGTGGCACGCTCGACGCGCTCGCCGGTCGCGTCCGCGCCATCGCCGGCCTCGGCGACAAGGCCGCCGACGTGTTCGGCGGACCCCAAGACGTGGAATGGGCCGTCCTCGACGGCGAGCCCGTGATGTTGCAGAGCCGTCCGATCACCGCCGTGGGCGCCGACGCCACCGCGTCCGGTCCGGTGTACGGGCCCGGTCCGGTCGCCGAGACGTTCCCGAACGCGCTCGCGCCGCTCGAGCTCGACCTGTGGGTCGCCCCGATGCGCGACGCGATCCGTTCGGTGCTGCGGCTCACCGGTGGTGCGCCGGCGAAGCAGATCGACGCGTCCGAGGTGATCGTGGCGATCGACGGTCGTGTCGCCGCCGACCTCGAGCTGCTCGGGCTCGAGCAGCCCACCGGTGCGCGGTCGTTCTTCGCTCGCATCGACCCGCGTCCCCCGGTGCGCCGGCTGCGCGCCGCGTGGCAGGTCGGTCGGCTGCGCGCCGCGCTGCCGGGCCTCGCCCGCGACCTCGTCGAAGACATCGACGAGCAGCTCAGCGCGGTGCCGCCGCTCGAGGACCTACGCGACGCAGAGCTCGTGTCGCTGTTGGAGCGTTCGCAGCAGGCGCTGCGTGCGGTCCACGGCCACGAGGTGCTCGCGGGCCAGTTGCTCGAACACGACGGCGCGCCGGTCAGCGCCGCGGCGGAAGCGCTGCGGGTGCTCGCCGAGCACCGCGACTCGTCGCTGTCGGCGACCGAGCTCGTCGCCCGCCACCCGGTGCTGCTGTCGCTCGTGCCGCCGACGATCGGCGGGGCGATCGAGCTGCCGCCCGCGCCGGCCACGTTGCCGCCCGCCGGCGAGGTCTCCGAGACCGAGATGCTGCGCGAAGCGCTGCGCCTGCGGGTCCGGTGGATCCAGGAGCTGATGGCGCAGGCCGCGCTCGTGCTCGGCGGTCGTCTGCAGCGCTCCGGTCGGATCTCGCGTCCCGAGGTCATCCGGGCGATCACGTTCGATCGTCTGCGCGACCTGGTCGGTGGCGACATCGCCCTCGTCGACCCGCCCGTGCCCGCGACCGACGTCGCGCCGTTGCCGGCGCGCTTCCGCCTCGCAGAGGACGGCTCGGTCGTCGCGGTCCGCCGCACCGACGGCGACGCCGACGGCGGTGGCCGCGGCGCCGGCGGCGGACGCGGCAGCGGCGTCGTGCTGCCGGCCGACTCGCTGCCGTCGCCCGGCGCGGTGCTCGTCGTGCGCACGCTCGACCCGAGCCTCGCGCCGATGCTGCCCGGACTGCGCGGCCTCGTCGCGGAGACCGGCAGCGTGCTGTCGCACCTCGCGATCCTCGCTCGCGAGCTCGGCGTCCCGACCGTCGTCGGCGTCGAGGACGCGGTGCGCCGGTTCGGTCCCGGGACCGAGGTCGTCGTCGACGGCAGCACCGGTGAAGTCAGCGTGGTGGCGTCGTCGACCCACCCGACCCAGGAGGTCGCAGCATGAACGCCCGTCGCATCGCCTACCTCGCGGTGGTCGTCGCCGCGGCCGCGTCGATCTGGTACTTCTTCTTGTACCTGGTGCGGTGGGAGTGGAACCGCGCGCTCGTGTCGGGGATCATCTTCCTCGCCGCCGAGGTCGCGCTGTTCGGCTCGCTGCTGCTCGAGCGGCTCACCAAGCTGCGCGCGTCGATCGACGAGCAGCTCGTGGTCGCGAAGCAGGCCGCGAAGGAGTCGCGCCAACCGCGCCCGCAGGTGCTCGCCCGGATCCACGCCGCGCAGCCCGAGCCCCGCAACCCGTTCGCGTGGTTGCGGCCCGACAGCACGAACGTGTTCGTCCCGGTGTTGCTCGGTGCCGGGGTCGTCGTCTCGGCGATCGCGTGGCTCGTCGAGCGCATCGCACGCGCCACCGCCGGACCGCGGCTCGAGCGGGGTCTCGCGCTGCGCCTCGACGACCTGCAGCCGCCCGCCGACGGTCTCGTCGGACGCGACGCCGACCCGCTCGTGCTGTTCGCCCCCACGCGGGTGAGCTCGTACGAAGGAGTCGCATCATGAGCGGCCCGCGCAAGCTGCTGTCGGTCGCCGCGATCGGTGTCGCCGGCTGGTTCGGTGTCGGCGCGCTGGGTGACGCCACCCAGACCCGGCCCGACGAGCGTCACGACGACGTGCGCACCGAGGTCGTCATCTCGGTCGAGAGCAAGGGCTACCGCCAAGACCTCACGACCGGTGCCTACGCGCTGTGGGCGACGTGCTCCGCAACCGTCGACGGCTCGCTCGTCGAGCCCGGCATCGTCGCCGTCGACGGCGTCGAGGGGACCTACCGGTTCGCGATCCGTCCCTCGATCGGCGAGTACGGACGCGAGCGGCTCACCGGCTGCTTGCGCGATCTGACCGTGGAGCGCCTGCGTTCCTCGGTGGTCTCGGTCACCGACGTCCCCGACGGTGGCACCGGGACCGTGACGGCTGCCCCCTGATCGGCCGTCATCCGAGCTCGAGGGGAGTGAGGGCGATCCCCCGCCCGCCCTCGCTCCCCTCGGGCTCCTCCTCGTCGAGCAGGTACACGGCGAGCTCGTTGGCGCCGGACCGCACGAGGCGCTCCGGGATCAGCACCGTGAACCGGGCCGGTTCCCTGCGGTCGTCGAAGACCGAGCTGATGCCCGCGATCGTGCCGTTCAGCGCGACGACGACGGTCTCGTCGCCGGTGGCGCCGTCGAGGCGACCGCGCACGAACAGCGGCAGCTCGTCGTCGAGGTCGACGGCGGCGAACGCATCGGCGCGATCGACCGCCGCGCGTCGGCGCGCGTCGGGGCTCCGCACGTCGAACTGATCGAGCCGCTGACCGACGAGGTCGCCGTACGGGCCGGTTCGCAGGATCGCGAGGTCGACGTCACCACCGGCCGCCGCCTGATCCGCCACCAACGCCGACGCGAGCATCTGCCGCAACCCCGCGCGCCCGTCGAGGGTGAGCTCGACGAAGTCTTCGTCGTCGCGCGGGAAGAGCGGCGCGCTACGGAACGTCTTGGTGGCGTTCGTGCGGGCGGGGCCGAACACCGACCGACCGTCGACCGGCCACGGGACGTCGATGTCGAGCACGTCGGCGACGGTCGGGAGCAGATCGACGATCTCGACGTTGCGGTCGTCGATCGTTCCGCCCGCCACGTTGTCGGGCTGCTTGACGAAGAACGGGACCCACGCGATGTCGGACGCGGTGGCCGGGCTGATGCTGCGGAAGTTCGTGGCCGCGTCGAAGGACGCACCGTGGTCGGCGGTCGCGACGACCAACGCGCGGTCGTAGAGGTCGAAGCGTTCGAGCTCGTCGAGCACGTCGCCCACGAAGTCGTCGACCGCGCGGAGCTGGAGCAGGTGTCGTTGGCGCGCCGCGAGCGCGGGCCACGGATCGTCGTCCCACTCCAGCTGGCCGCTCAGCCCCGGCGTCGCCTCGGCCTCACCCGGGATCGCGTAGCGCCCCCCGTCGGGGAGCAGGTGGAACGGGTTGTGCGGCAGCACGAGGTGGAGGAACCAGAAGCCCGGGTCCGCGTCGGCCGGCTGTTCGTGCAGCGAGTCGAGGAACTCGACCGCGCGCCGCGGCTGGACGCGAGTGCGCTCGTCGGGGTCGAACTCGATGTTGCCGAGTCCGGGGTCGACGTCGTCGCCGGGGAGCGGCGCGATCGTCGCCGTGGTGCTCGTGGGTTGCTCGCCGGACGAGTCGGGACCGTCGGGGTCGTCGGGGACATCGGCGATCTCTTCGGCGAGCGTTGCGACGGCGTTGGTGTCGGGTTCGTCGAGCGCGACGAGGTCGCCGTACACGCGGCGCGCCTCGCGCAGCACCGACACCAGCCCGTCGTCCGCGGCGGCCGGCGCATCGGCGGCGGTGTCGCCGTCGCCCTCCGACGGAACGTCGACATCGTGGTCGCCGTCGCACACGGTGGGCGGACACAGCACCGTCAGCGACTCGATGATGTGGGTGTCGTACGCGCCGCCGAGCAGCCGGAACAGGTTGTCGGGGTGGTCGCGCCAGTTCGCGCTCGCCGCCGTCATCGGCGGGTACCGCCCGGTGAGCGCGGGCGGGACGGCGCGCTGCGTGTA
>DASUMP010000237.1:0-3191 GCA_036277635.1 Acidimicrobiia bacterium
CCGGTGCAGTGGTCGCGCAGATCGTCGAGGGTGGGCGAGGGCGCGCCGGGGCGCAGCACGACCACCGCGGTCACCACCTCGCCCCAGGTCGGGTCGGGCACGCCCACGACGGCGACCTCCGCGAGCGCCGGGTGCGTACCGAGGACCGCTTCCACCTCGCCAGGCGCGACCGTCTCGCCACCGGTGCGGATCACCTCGCGGATCCGCCCAGTGATCGACAGGTAGCCGTCGGTGTCGAGCACCCCGCGATCGCCCGTGCGGTACCACCCGTCGACCAGCGCGGCCGCCGTCGCGTCGGGGTCGTCGAGGTAGCCGTCGAACAGGTACGGGCTGCGTAGGCACACCTCGCCGTCGTCGGCGACCCGCACCTCCACGCCGGGCTGGGCGACGCCGACGCTGCCGGGCTTGCGGAACAGGTCGGCGTCGCCGAGCTGCACGCCGGGCCCGGCTTCGGTGGAGCCGTAGAACACGCGAGTGACGGTGTGGGGGAGTGCGGCCTTGATCGCGGCGAGGAGCTCGGGCGGCGTCGCCGACGTGCCGGTGTCGGCCTCCTCGAGCGCGGTGAGGTCGTAGCCGGCGACGCCGTGCTCCACGATGCGCGACCACACCGCGGGGATGCAGTACAGACGCGCCGCCCGTTCCCGTTCCGTCGTGGCGAGCAGCGTCGGCGCGTCGGGGGTCGCCACGAAGTGCACCGCCCGGCGCGCCTGCCACGCGCCCAACGCGATCGTCCATCCCGCCATGTGGAAGAGCGGGAACATGCACACCACGCCGCGGCCGCCTGAGGTTGTCGTGGCCGCGGCCGCGGTGCGCAGCCAGTTGGCGCGGTGCGAGAGCACGACTCCCTTCGGCGCGCCCGAGCTGCCGCTCGTGAAGAACACCACGTGCGGATCGGTCTCGCGCAGGCCCGGGGTGACGACGGAGTCGGGCGCGGCATCGCGCGCCTTCCGGTCGAGGTCGGTGCCGGATCCCGGCCCGAGCTGCGCGATCGCCACGCCGGTCGCGCCGGCCACCGCGGCGCCGAGGTCGCGGTGGGCCGCGTCGGTCACGAGGAGGCGCGGCGTCGCGTGTTCGACGACGGGGACCGCCTCGTCGGGACCGAAGTGGGCGTTGAGCGGGGCGAACACCGCGCCGAGGCGGGCGAGGCCGCCGAAGAGCGGGAGCGCGTCGAGGGTGGTGTCGCCCCACCACACGACCCGGTCGCCGTGACCGACGCCGGCCGCCGCGAGCGCTCGCGCCATGCGGTTCGACGCGTCGTCGAGGTCGGCGAAGGTGATGCGCTGGTCGCCGAGGGTCGCCGCGAGGGCGCTCGGCGCCACCCGGGCCGCGTTGGCGAGCACGTTCCCGATCAGGAGATCCACGCGCCGGATGCTCGCGACCCGACGCCGTCGGCCGCAACCGTCAGAGCCTCTCCACGCGATTCGCTAATCGACAATCGTTGTCGTTAGGATGCCGCTGTCATGAGGAACACCGCCGAGCTCACCGATCTGTTCCGCGAGCGGGGCCTGCGGGTCACCCCGCAGCGCCAGGCGATCTTCGGGCTGCTCCACGGCGACGCGTCGCATCCCACCGTCGAAGCGATCTACGAGCGGGCCCGCGCCCAGATGCCGACGATCTCGCTGAAGACCGTGTACCAGACCGTGCACGACCTCGAAGCGCTCGGCGAGCTGCAGGTCCTCGACCTCGGCACGGGCAGCGTGCGGGTCGATCCGAACGTCGAGCACTCACACCAGCACCTCGTGTGCACCGAGTGCGGGCGCGTGCGCGACGTCCCGGTCGAGACCGGCGGGTTGCGTCTCGCGCCGAAGCACCGGCGCGCCTTCCACGTCGAGACCGTCGAGGTGATCTTCCGCGGCCGCTGTGAGGCGTGCGCCGACGCGCCCTGAACGCTCGCGGACAACCCAGTCCGTCAGGTCCCCATCATCCAAGAAGGAGTGGCAATGCCCCAGCTGAACGGAACGAAGACCCACGAGAACCTCAAGGAGGCGTTCGCGGGCGAGAGCCAGGCCAACCGGCGCTACCTCTACTTCGCGCAGAAGGCCGACGTCGAGGGCTACCCCGACGTCGCCGCGCTGTTCCGCTCGGTCGCCGAGGGTGAGACGGGTCACGCATTCGGCCACTTCGACTTCCTCGCCGAGGTCGGCGACCCGGTGACGGGCGTCGCGGTCGGTGCCACCGCCGACAACCTGAAGTCGGCGATCGAGGGCGAGACCTACGAGTACACCGAGATGTACCCGGGCTTCGCGCGAACGGCGCGCGACGAGGGCTTCGAGGAGGTCGCGGAGTGGCTCGAGACGCTCGCGCGTGCCGAGAAGAGCCACGCCGGCCGCTTCACCCAGGGACTCGAATCGGTCTCCTGACGAGCCACGACTCGTCGGTGTCCGCTGCCGGCCCCGGGACCGCACCCGGGGCCGGCACCTTCTCCCGGAGCGCGCGATGACGGTGCACTTGTACGACCCGCTCGACCCCGCGTACTTCGATGCGCACGAAGCGCGCGCCGAGCGCGATCGCACGTTCCAGATCTGCAGCGACTGTCGCGTGTGCGTGAAGCTGTGCCCGAGCTTCAAGTCGCTGTTCCAGATGATCGACGCGTACGACGACGGCGCGCACGACGTGACCGTCCTCACCGACGACCAGCACCGCCGCGTCGTCGACGAGTGCTACCAGTGCAAGCTCTGCTACGTCATCTGCCCGTACACGCCCGAGCAGCAGCAGGAATGGAAGATCGACTTCCCGCGCCTGATGCTGCGCTCGCTCGCGATCCACGACCGAGCCGGCACCATCTCCACGAGCGCCAAGCTGCTCGCCCGCACCGACCTGCAGGGCAAGGTCGCGACCGCGTTCGCGCCGCTCGTGAACCGCATGGGCACGGTCGCGCCGGCTCGCGTGTTGATGGAGAAGGCGACGGGCATCGCTCGCGACCGTCTGCTCCCGACGTTCGCGAAGGTCCGCTTCTCGAAGTGGTTCCGCGGTCGCAGTTCGCGCAGCGTCGGTGCGCGGGCGACCGTCGCCATGTTCCCGACGTGCCTCGTGGAGTACCAGGATCCCGACATCGGCAAGGCGCTCGTCGGCGTCTACGAACGCAACGCGATCCGCTGCGAGCTGCCCGAGGGGCAAGTGTGCTGCGGGATGCCGTGGCTCGACGCCGGCGACGTCGACAAGTTCCGCGAGCACGCGATCCGCAACGTGGA
>DASUMP010000238.1:0-34413 GCA_036277635.1 Acidimicrobiia bacterium
GCCCTCGCCTCCGGCGCGGTCACGATCACCGGCGACACCGCACTCGGCGAGCGCGTCGTCCACGCCCTCAACACGATGCTCTGACGCACGCCGCGGCCGAGGATTGAACATTCCTCCGGACTCAGTCCGGAGAATTGTTCAGCCCTCCCGACGCGCCGGCTCGCTACCTTCGCCGCATGGACTCCCGCGACGGCGTGTCGCTGCGCACGACGATGCGCGACGCCTTGACGACGGCCATGAAGCAACGCGACCGCGTCGCGGTGCGTGCGCTCCGTGCGGCACTCGCCGCGATCGACAACGCCGAGGCCGTCGATCCCTCCCATGCGCCCCGCGAGCAGCCCGGCACGATCGCGGGCGGCGTCGCCGGTCTCGGTGCGGGCGAGATCCCGCGGCACGCGCTGTCCGACGACGACGTGCGCGCGATCGTCCAGACCACGATCGCCGATCTCCACACCGCAGCCGCCGACTACGACCGCCTGCACCGCGCCCCCGACGCCGACCTCCTCCGCGCCGAAGCCGCTGTCCTCAGCAAGGTGTGTGAATAGGCTCAACGGCGTGATCGACCTCACAGACACTGGCCTGTACGAGCACGGGTTCCCCGACGAGGTGTTTGCACGGCTTCGCGTCGAGGCTCCTGTCTATTGGCAGGAGTTCGACGGTCGAGTGCCTGACTCCGTGGAACCTGGAGCGTGGGTGCTGTCGAAGCATTCCGACGTCCAGGCAGTGAATCGCGACGACACGCGGTTCAGCGCGATTGACGGCCCCTTGCTCGCGTACGTGCCGGAGATGCGTGGCGTGATGCTGGTCAGCATGGATGGGGAGCAACACACGCGTCTGCGACGACTGATCAGCGCCGGATTCACACCCCGGATGATCGGAAAGCTCGATGACGACTGCCGCAAATGGGCGGCGCGTCTCATCGACGACGCCCTCGCACTGGGTGACATCGACTTTGTGAGCGAGATCGCGTACAAGCTCCCGATGCACATGATCGCGGACATCGTCGGCATTCCCGAGAGCGATCGCGACTGGCTGTTCTCGATGGTCAACAACCTGCTCCTTTCCGTCGCGCCGAGCAGCGCCATGTCGAAGGAAGACGCGCTCGGCCTCCAGGTCGAGCTGTTCGAGTACGCCGAACAGTTGGGGCGATCGAAGCGCGAACACCCCTCCGACGATGTCTGGACAACCCTGTCGACCGTCGACATCGACGGCGATGGCCTCGGAGAGGCCGAACTGAACTTCTTCTTCATGCTCCTGACCGCAGCCGGGAGCGAGACGACGCGGAATGCGCTCGCGGTCGGGCTCGCGACATTGGCGGAACATCCCGATCAGCTCGATCGGCTGCGGTCGGACCGGTCGTTGTTGAAGAGCGCGGTCGATGAGATCATTCGCTGGGCATCGCCGGTCTCGTACTTCGCACGGCGCGCCGTCATCGACGTGGAGGTTCGAGGCGTCCCCATCAAGGCGGGCGATCGGGTCACGCTCTGGTATCCGTCTGCGAATCGCGACGACGAAGTCTTCGCCGAACCCTTCACCTTCGACATCACTCGAACGCCGAACCCGCACGTGTCGTTCGGCGGAGGCGGTCCGCACTACTGCCTCGGCGCGAGCCTCGCGAAGCTGGAGATCGCGATCCTCCTCGACGAGCTGCTCCGCCGCAGCGAAGCGATCGAGGTCCTCTCGCCTCTCGTCTGGCAGTTCCTCAGCGTCGGCAACCCCGTCCTGGTCGCAACGAAGGAGTTGCGCGTCCGAATGTCGTAGCTCGGCCCGTGCGATCTCGTGACGTCGCTCGTCAGGGGATGACGAGCATGCCGAGCTCGGCCTCGATCTGTTGGCGGGGTTTGGCGCCGAGGGACTTGCGCTCGAGGCGGCCGGCGCGGAAGAGGCCGATCATGGGGATGCTCTGCACGTCGTACTGCTGCGCGAGCGCGGGTTCTTCGTCGATGTTCACCTTCACGACCTTGTACGCACCTTGGCGCATCAGTGAGATCTGCTCGACGATCGGTGAGACCTGGCGGCACGGGCCGCACCAGGGTGCCCAGAAGTCGACGATGACGGGAACATCGCTCTGGAGCACCTCGGTCGGCCACTGCGCGGTGGTGACCGGAGGCACGATCTCGACCGGATCGTCGGCGATCTCCTCGGTCGGTCGTTCACCGGCGATGACCTTCGCGAGCCAATCGCGTGCTTGTTGCACGCTTTCGAGCGCGACTTCGTGATCCATCGGGTACTCGCCGTAGACGACGGGGACGCCTTGGTCGCGCAGGTGGCGCGCGAGGTCGCGACTGCGTTGCACCGGGATCATCGAGTCGTTCGTGCCGTGCTGGAGCAACACGGGAACTTCGGCGGCGTGCTCGGTGTCGATCGTGATGAGCTCGGCGCTCAGGAGGAACGGGCTCATCGCGAGGATGCCGGCGGGGTGCGTTCGCTCGGATGCGCGCAGGCCGAGCGCGAGTGCGAGGCCGGCGCCTTGGGAGAAGCCCGCGACGACCGCTTCCGAACGCTGCATGCCGCGCGTGGCGCACTCGTGGTCGAGGAGGTCGTCGAGCGCGTGGACGGCGTCGGCGAACCCGGTCACCGGGTCGCCCTCGCCGGCCATCGGGTACCACGAGTAGCCGGGGGCGCCGGGTGCTTGGTGTGGCGCGCGGGGGAGCACGGTCACGAACGCGCCGTCGGGGTCGAGGTAGGGGAGCAGCGCACCGAGGTCGCGCTCGTCGGCGCCGTAGCCGTGCGCGAGCAGCAGGACGCGCGTGGCGTCGCTCCCGGCGATGACGTTCGTGATCAGCTCCACCTGTCCTCCCGGCTTCGAGCGTGCTCAGGGTACGCGGCGAGGTCGCCTCGACCGTCTTCGGAACGCCGTGCGAGCATGCAGCCTTCCCGCGCAGGAGGACACGACATGGCGATCCGCCTCGGCATCAACCTCGGCTACCAGGACTGGGCCGCGGGGCTCGACCAAGCGATCGCGACCGCCCAGCACGCCGAGTCGCTCGGCTACCACTCGGCGTGGACCGCAGAGGCGTACGGCACCGACGCGGTCACGCCGCTCACGTGGCTGATGGCGCACACGACCAGGCTCAACCTCGCCCCCGCGATCATGCAGATGCCGGCGCGCACGCCCGCGATGACGGCGATGACCGCGGCGACGCTCGACGGCATGAGCGGTGGACGCTTCATGCTCGGCCTCGGACTCTCCGGCCCGCAGGTGGTCGAGGGGTGGCACGGCCAGCCCTACGGCAAGCCGCTCGTGAAGACGCGCGAGTACGTCGACATCGTGCGCACGATCCTGCGCCGGGAAGCGCCGCTCGAGCACCACGGCGAGCACTACGACATCCCCTACAGCGGTCCGAACGCGACCGGACTCGGCAAGCCGCTCAAGATCATCGTGCACCCGCGCCGCGCCGACATCCCGATCTACCTCGCCGCGATCGGACCGAAGAACGTCGCGCTCGCGGCGGAGATCGCCGACGGTTGGCTGCCGATCTTCTTCTCGCCGTACCGCTTCCGCGAGACCTACGGCGACAGCGTCGACGCCGGGTTCGCGAAGGCCGGCAACGGCAAGAGCCTCGAGCACTTCGACGTGGCCCCGACCGTGATGGTGATCGTGGGCGACGACCCCGAGAGCCTCGCCGACTTCGTGCGGCCGATGATCGCCCTCTACGTGGGCGGCATGGGCGCGCGCGGCAAGAACTTCTACAACGACCTCGCGTGCCGCTACGGCTTCGAGGCCGCGGCGAAGGAGATCCAGGACCTCTACCTCGACGGCAAGAAGCGCGAAGCCGCCGCCGCGGTCCCGATGGAGCTCATCGACGAGGTCGCGCTCATCGGTCCGAAGGAGCGCATCGCCGACCGCTTCGACGCGTGGCGCGACTGCGGCGTCACCACGATGATCATCGGCGCCCAGCAGCGCGAAGCCCTCGAGACCATGGCCGAACTCGCGCTGTAACCCACCCGCCGTCATCGTCGGAGGTCGCGGCCCGGACGGCGGGTCCTGTCACCGGTTCTCCCCATCCGTGCTCGCAAGCTGCGCGCGGATGGGGACCCCAACCGGCGCCACCCGCCGTCCTCGTTTGCGTTTACGCGGCGTCGGACTTGGAGCCGAAGCGGTCTTTCACCTCTTTGGATGCGGTGTCGAGCGACTTCTGGACGGCGTCGCCGAGGGAGTTGACGGCGAGGCGCATCTGCTCGCGCACCTCGGGCTCGCGCACGGAGTCGGCGACGGCGCGGAACGCGGTGTCGATCGACTCGACGAGCGTCTTGACCGCGCCCGCGACCTTCTCCTTGTCTTCGAAGGCGACGCGGGCGTCGAACTGCTCCTTCAGGCGGGCGCCGAGCGCGGCGAACTGGTCGCCGACCGCGTCCCAAGCCGACTTGGCCTCGTCGGGTGTCGGGGTGGACTCGTCAGGCATCGCGAAACCTCCCGGTCATCTCTCAGGGTAGGAGTGGTGCTCCGTCGCGCCCAGGGGCGGACGGCCCTCAGGTGTCCTTGCGGGCGGGTTCCCACTGCTCGCGCAGCTGCGCCACGAACTGCGCTTGCGCGCCACCCTGCTGCTCGAGCGCGTCGAGGACGCTCTGCACGAGCACCACGTGGAAGCGGCGGGCCTCCGGGGGGCGCACGGTGCGCTGGCCCGCGTCCTCTTCGTCGCTGAGCCGGTTGCCGAGCCGGTAGAGGGCGAGGATCAGGTACTCCACCTGGTCGGCGGCCGGGTTCCCCTGCCAGCGGAACGTCGCGTCGGCCGCGGCGGCGGCGCGCCATTCGCCGATGAGGCGGGCGAACTCGGCGCGCGCTTCGGCGGGCACGCCCTTCGGGTCGACCGCGTCGAGCTCGCGCACGATCCCCTCGGCGTAGTCGAGCCACGCGGTGGCCGCCGTGGAGGGGACGGGTCCGATCTCGACCTGCATGCTCCGATCGTCGCGCGTCGGCGCGCTCGAGTGCGGGTCGCGTTCGGGTCAGCGCACGCGGATGCGGCCGGGGTCGTCGGCGGTGGTGCGACCCACGACGGCGGCGGCGAGGGTGGCGCGCTGTTCGAGGGCGTCGACGAGGGCGTCGGCGCGGTCGGCGGCCACCGAGAGGAGGAGGCCGCCGGAGGTCTGGGCGTCGGCGAGGAGGAGCTGTTCGGGTTCGGGGAGGTCGCCGAAGCTCACGTCGGGGCGGACGAATGCGTGGTTGCGCTGCGTGCCGCCGGCGACCATCCCCGCGGCGATGAGGTCGCGGACGCCGTCGATCACGGGAACGCGGTCGGCGTGCAGGTCGACGCCGACGCCGGAGCCGACGGCCATCTCGCGCAGGTGGCCGAGCAGGCCGAAGCCGGTCACGTCGGTGGCCGCGTGCACGCCGACTTCGAGCGCGGCGTCGCGGGCGGTGGCGTTCAGCGCAGTCATCACCTCGAGCGCGCGCGTGAGGTGCTCGTCGGTGGCGACCTCGCGCTTCAACGCGGTGCTGATCACGCCGAGGCCGATCGGCTTCGTGAGCACGATGGCGTCGCCGGGCTGCGCTCCAGAGTTCGTGAGCACCTCGTCGGGGTGCACGGTGCCGACCACCGCGAGGCCGTACTTCGGTTCCGCGTCGTCGATCGAGTGACCGCCGGCGACGAGGCAGCCCGCGTCGCGCGCCACCTGCGCGCCGCCGTCGAGGACGCGCGCGAGCAGGTCGAACGGGAGCCCTTCGCGGGGCCACGCGACGAGGTTGAGCGCGAGCAGCGGCGTGCCGCCCATCGCGTACACGTCGCTCAACGCGTTCGTGGCGGCGACGCGGCCCCAGTCGTACGGGTCGTCGACGATCGGCGTGAAGAAGTCGGTGGTCACGACGATCGCGAGGTCGTCGCGGAGCCGATACACCGCGGCGTCGTCGGAGGTGTCGAAGCCGACGAGGAGGTTCGGGTCGGTCGCGGGTTCGAAGCCCTGCACCAAACCGAGCACCGTGCGCAGGTCTTCGGGGGAGAGCTTGCACGCGCAGCCGGCGCCGTGCGAGAAGCGCGTGAGGCGGACCGGTTCGGTGCTGGTCACGCGCCGACGATACCGGCGCGCCCGATCAGAGCGGCCAGCCCGGCGTGGGCGACGGGTTGCCCGCGCCCACGAGGTGCGGGCTCGTCCAGTGCTGGGTCTTCGCGATCTCGTCGGCGACGCGCTGCCAGTCGGTGACGCTCCACCCCTGCGCGGCGGTGACGAGCGTGGTGTCCTGGCGCAGGTGCACGAACGCCGGGAGCCGCTCGAGCCCGAGGGCGGCGGCGAGCGTGGAGTCGGGGTCGCAGAACGTGAGCCAGCGGTCGGCGGCGTCGCCGATGATGCGGCGGGTGATCGCCGGGGTGCTGGAGACGCAGATGCAGGTGCGCACGTCGGAGTCGCCGAACGTGGCGTAGAGGCGGTCGACCACCGGCACCCACGCGCTCGCCTCGGGGCGCGCGGGGAGCAGCACGATCGCGAGGTTGAAGATCGTCGCCCAGTCGTCGAGCGTGCGTGTCACGCCCGTGATGCTGGTGAGCGGCAGCGACGGGTCGGGGTTCTGCGCCACGGCTGCGGAGGCTAGCGCGCGCCTCTGCGCCCTCCCCGGTTCGCCGAGTCGTGTCTATCCTCCCCGCGACCAGCACCTTCCCGAGAGGCGTTCTCCGCATGAGCCGGCGCGACCAGATCCGCATGACCGACGACGAGATGGAGACGTTCCTCGCCGAGGCCCGCACCCTGCAGGTCGCGTCGATCAACGCCGACGGCACACCGCACCTCGTGCCGATGTGGTTCGCCCGCCACGGCGACGACCTCGCGTTCTGGACCTACGGGAAGTCGCAGAAGATCGTGAACCTGCGCCGCGACCCGCGCATCACGGTGATGGCCGAAGCGGGCACGCAGTACGAAGAGCTGAAGGGCGTGTCGATCACCGGACGCGCCAAGCTGATCGACGACCTCGACGAGGTGCTGCGGTTCGGCGAGTCGATCTACGAGCGCTATTGGGGTCCGATCACCGACGACGCGATCCGAGAAGGCGTGCGCATGATGGGATCGAAGCGCGTGCTCGTGGTCGTCGAGCCCGACAAGGTCGTGTCGTGGGACCACGCGAAGCTGGGAGGCGGCTACTGATGGGCGAGATGGTCACGTTCCCGAGCAACGGCACCGGCGGGCAGGGGTACCTCGCCACACCCGCGAGCGGATCCGGCCCCGGCGTCGTCGTGATCCAGGAGTGGTGGGGCCTCAACGACCAGATCAAGGGCGTGTGCGACCGCTACGCGAGCGAAGGGTTCGTCGCGCTCGCGCCCGATCTCTACCGGGGCGAGGTCACGAGCGAGCCCGATGAGGCCGGCAAGCTCATGATGTCGCTCAACATCGAGCAGGCGGCCAAGGACATGGTCGGCGCGGTCCACTACCTCCTCTCGCTCGACGCGACCACGGGCGACACGGTCGGCGCGACCGGCTACTGCATGGGCGGCGCGCTCGTGCTGCGACTCGGCACCATGTGCCCCGACAAGATCGGCGCGCTCGCGCCGTACTACGGCGTCGTCGGTTGGCCGCAGGCGCCGGTCGACTGGTCGAAGTGCAGCGCACCCATCCAGGGGCACTACGCGACCGACGACGACTTCGCGAGCCCCGAAGCGGTGGCCGCGTTCGCCGACGAGCTGCGCGCGCTCGGCAAGCAGGTGGAGATCTTCACCTACGAAGACACCCAGCACGCGTTCACGAATGAGCAGCGCCCCGAGGTGCACGACGCCGAGGCGACCGAGCAGGCGTTCCAGCGCACGTTCGCGTTCTTCCGCGAACGCCTCGGCGCGTAGCGCGCCGCGCGCCGTCAGCCGAACCCGATCGCCTTCAGCATCGACGGCGGCAGCTCGTCGCGACCTTGCGCGAGGAGCGCGGCGCGCTCCACGTTGATCGCGTCGCGCGGGTCGCGCTCGATCCACGAGTCCCACGGGCCCGGTGGGATCTTCGTCGGGTCGCCGGCCGCGGCCACGCAGTGACGCAAGTACTCCTGCAGCTGCGCGACGTCGGACGCGTCGCCCACGGGGCCGTGGCCGGGGACGATCACCTCGGCGAGCTCGGCCACCGCGTCGAGCACGTCGGCCCACACCGCCGGGTCGCCTTGGAACGCGAGCGGGGTGACGCCGAAGAAGCAGAGGTCGCCGGCGAACAGCACGTCGACGTCGGCGACGAGCACCATCACGTCGCCGGCGGTGTGCCCGACCGCGGGGAGCACCTCGACGCGCGGCGTGAGCTCGGCCGCCCCGGTGACGAGGTGCGTGACCGGACGCGTGCCGAGCTCGGCGAGCTCGTCGAACCCATCGGCGAACGCGGGCATGAACGCCTTGTACGCGCCGAGCGGCATCTCGCCGTCGAGCAGCTCGCTCGTCTGCTCCGAGCCGTAGACCGCGGCGTTCGGGAACGCGCGCGTGCCGCCGACGTGATCGATGTGCGCGTGGGTGAGCACGAGCCGCTTGATCGGCGCGTCGAGCGCGTGGACCGCGGCGGCGAACGGCTGCCACTGCGAGCGGACCATCATCGTGTCGACGACGGTGAGCCCGTCGTCGTCGACGATCACCCCGGCGTTGCTCACGCCCGATTCGCCGCCCGGCTGCTGCCACACGAACACGCCGTCGGCGAGCTCGTGCAGCGTGTTCGTGGGGACCGAGACCATCGCGGCACGGTACTGCCGGTTGGAGCACCCGGGAGGTCGTCGGTACCCTTCCGCTCCATGTCCGAGCGCAGCCGCAACCTCCCCCGTCGTTCGTGCCTGTCGGTGCCCGGTTCGAGCGAGAAGATGCTCGGCAAGGCCCCGGGTCTGGGCGCCGACATGGTGTTCCTCGACCTCGAAGACAGCGTGTCGCCGCTCGAGAAGGAAGCGTCACGCGAGAAGATCGTCGCCGCCATCAACGACAACGATTGGGGCGACGCGGTCCTGTGCGTGCGCATCAACGCGTGGGACACGGAGTGGACCTACCGCGACGTGATCACGGTCGTGGAGGGCGCGTCGGAGCGCCTCGACGAGCTGATGCTCCCGAAGGTGCAGTCCGCCGCCGAGGTGAAGGCGCTCGACCTGCTGCTCACGCAGATCGAACGAGCGACCGGCCGCCAGAGTCGCGTCGGCATCGAGGCACAGATCGAGACCGCGCAGGGCCTCATCAACGTCGAGGAGATCTGCGCGGCCAGCGACCGACTCGAGACGATCATCTTCGGTCCCGCCGACTTCGCGGCGTCCACCGAGATGCCGGTGCTCACCGGCGGCGTCGCGATCGACGAGTACCCCGGCGACCATTTCCACTACGTGTTCTCGAAGATCCTCATGGCCGGCCGCGCGAACGGTCTCCAAGTGATCGACGGTCCGTTCCTCAAAATCCGCGAGCTCGACGCGCTGCGCGACTACTCGATGCGCACGCGGATCCTCGGTTACGACGGCAAGTGGGCGCTGCACCCCGACCAGGTGAAGGTCATCAACGAGGTGTTCACGCCCACCCAGGAGCAGTTCGACAAGGCGTTCGACATCCTCGAGGCCTACGAGAAGGCCACGACCGAAGGCGACCGCAAGGGCGCGGTCATGTTCGGCGACGAGATGATCGACGAGGCCAGCCGCAAGATGGCGACGAAGTTCGTCACGCGTGGGGAGCGCGCGGGCATGTCCCGCAGCGCGAGCTGACCGGCCCTGCCGCCACCGATCGCCGTTCGATGCCGGTCGTCGTCGTCGCCGGGATGCACCGGTCGGGTACGTCGCTCACCGCGTCGGTGCTCGAGCAGCTCGACGTCGACATGGGCGCCGACCTCTTGCCCGCCGACCGCGCCAACGTCCGCGGCTACTACGAAGACCGCGTGTTCCTCGAGTTCCAGCGCGAGCTCCTGCGGCACGCGTCGCCGCGCGACGCGCAGGGCTGGCGTGACTGGGGGTGGACCGAGCGCGAGGTGCTCGACCACGACACGATCGCCGCCGCCGCGCCCGACGCGCGGCGGCTCGTGGAGGAACGCTCGGCGGCGCTCGGTGACCGCCCGTGGGGCTGGAAGGACCCGCGCACCACGCTGCTGCTCGACCTGTGGGACGGGATCCTCGACGACGTCCACTACGTGTGCGTGTACCGGGCGCCGTGGGAGGTGCTCGACTCGATCGTGCGCGTCGCCGACGGCGGCTTCGTGCGCGACCCGAGCTGGGCGTTGCGCGCGTGGTCGTTCTACAACCGCCGGATGCTGGAGTTCGTCGCCGCGCACCGCGACGCGTGCACCGTGGTCGACGTCGGTGCGCTCATCGCCGACCCGACGGGAGGGGTCGCGCTCCTCGTCGACCGGGTCGGCCTGAGCGCCGACGACTCGCGGCGGCGGGCGGCGGCGGCGGTGATCGAGCCGTCGTTGCTGCGCCGGGCGGGCGATCAGGATCTCGTCGAACGGTTGGTGCGCGCCGCGGCGCCGGAGCACGTCGACGAGCTGGCGGCGCTCGACGCGACCGCCGACCTCGTCGCGCCGCGCACCGCACCCGCTGCGCTCGCGCTCGACGCCGCCGACGCGCGCGAGGTGCTCGTGCGCTGGCGCGCCGCCGAAGCCGAGCGCGACCAGCTGCGCACCCAGCTCGCGACGCTGGAAGCGGCCTACGCGGAGCTGCGCGAGGAGTCGGAGGCGCGGCACGCACGGATGCTCGAGAAGGAGCGCGAAGCGATCGAGCGTCTCGAAGCGATCCACGAGCTCCGGCGCGAGCTCGACGCCCGCGCGAACTGAACCTCAGCGGGTCGCGAGCGCCTGTTCGGCGAGGCGCCGGGCGATGAGTCGCAGGCACAGCGTCTCGTCGGCGCCTTCGAAGATCGACAGCACCCGCGCGTCGACGAAGTAGCGGGACACCGGGAACTCTTCGGCGTAGCCCATGCCGCCGTGGAGCTGCATCGCCTCGCGCGTGACCCACTCGGCGGCGCGGCAGACGTAGGCCTTCACCATCGCCGCCTCCAGCGTGCCCTCGCCGACCGCCATCTTCCCGGCGACCGCGTAGGAGAACTGGCGTCCGGCCTGGATGAGCGCGGCCATGCGGGCGAGCTTCACCTTGGTGAGCTGGTAGTCGAACACCGACCGGCCGAACACCTTGCGGTCCTGCGCGTAGGAGAGCCCGGCCTCGAACGCGGCCTGCATGAGGCCGACGGCGCGCGCCGCGGTCTGCAGTCGGCCGTTCTCGAACCCGGCCATCTGCAGGTAGAAGCCTTTGCCGAGTCCGTCGTCGCCGCCGATGAGGCCGTCGGCGGGCACGAACCAGTCTTCGAACGCGACTTCGAACGAGTGCATGCCGCGGTAGCCGATCGTGTCGATCGCGCGGCCTTCGATGCGTCCGCCGTCGTCCTGGCGGAACTCGAACGAGTGGCCGTCGACGGCGGGCTTCTCGACGACGAACACCGACAGGCCGCGGTGGCCGAGCGAACGATCGGGGTCGGTGCGCGCGAGCAGCATCAGCACGTTGGCGCGTCCGGCGAACGTGGCCCACGTCTTCACGCCGTTGATCTTCCAGCCACCGTCGACGGGGACCGCGGTGGTCTTGACGCCCGCGACGTCGGAACCGAAGTCGGGTTCGGTGACCATGATCCCCACCATGACCTCGCCGCTCGCGATGCGGGGCAGCCACGCGTGCTTCTGCGCTTCGGTGCCGCCGACGACGAGGGCGCGCGTGAGGATCTCGGGGCGCGTGACGAGCGACCCGCCGATGCCGAGCGACCCGCGCGACAGCTCCTCGGTGGACACGACCATCCCCATGTAGTCGTGCTCGCCGCCCGACGCGAACCCGCCGTACTCCTCGGGCACCGACAAGCCGAACCCGCCCAGCTCCGCGAGCCCGCTGATCAGCTCCTCGGGGACGTCGCCGTTCGTGCGGTGCACGTGCTCGGCGACGGGGCGGATCTTGTCTTCGGCGAAGCGCCGGAAGGTCTCGGCGACCATCTCGAAGTCGTCGGAGAGGTGGTTGGGTCCGGTGCCGTGCTTGGCCACCAGATCGCCGAGCGATTCGAGGAACTCGGGGGCGCGGTGCGCGGCGACGAACTCGGCCGTCGGCTCCAGCGCGTCGGCCGGCGAGCCCCAGATCGCGGCCCGCCCGGCGGTGCGGCTCGCGAGGTCGGTGATCGCGTCGGCCACGTACGCCAGTGCGAGCTGCGCTTCGACCTCTCCCTGCGCGCCGTACTCGACCATCACGCGCGATCCCTCGACCGCGGCGGCGCCGTGCGCGAGGTCGTACGCGAGGACCTGGTGGTTGTCGAGACGAGCGACCGAGATGCGGTCGGCGTCGGCGGACAGCTCAGCGAGACGACGGGCCGCGGTGTGCACCACCTCGGACGCGACGTCGACGGCCGCGGCGGCCGCGCGCAACGAATCGGTCATGGGCGAAGACTACCGACGACCTCCGTGCCGACTCCCAGCCGGCTACGGCGTCGCGCCGCCCCCGGTACCCGCGCCGACACCCGTCGTCGGCGGCGGACCGGTCGACGGCGTCACGATCGTCGTGGGTGGCAGAGTGCTCGGGACGACGACCGTCGTCGGACTCGTCGGCGCGACGCTCGTGGGCGCGACCGACGTGTCGGTCGTGGGCGTGATGGCGTCTCCGTCGTGGTCGTCGTCGGACCACTCGTAGTTGCGCTCCTGCGTGTCGGTGGTCCAGTCGTGCTCGCCGCCCTCGGCGATGTCGAAGCCGATCGGGTTGTCGGGATCGGCCTGGGCGCGGATGCGCCACCGTGCGTCGAGCAGGTCGAAGACCTCGCTCGCGAGGTGCTGTCCGCCCGCCGCGGTGAAGTGGACGCCGTCGCCGACGCGAACGCGGCGCTCTTCGCCGTCGCTCGTGACGAGCGACTGGGTGTACTCGCCGTCGGGACCGGAGAACAGGGCGTACGCGTCGACGTAGACGACGTCGTCGCGCTCGTTCGCTTCCTCCCGCATCACGCGGTTGACGTCGATCGCGGCGTCGTCCATGTCGGAGTCGCCCAGCGTGGGTGCACCGATCCAGAACACGGTCCGTTCGGTGTCACCGACGAAGAGGTCCATCAGGTCGCCGACGCGTTGGCGGTACGGGGCTTCCCATTCGCCGTCGCGGTCGACGAGCACGGTGTCGTTGGTGCCGATCATGAACACGACGGCTTCGGGATCCTGCGCCGCCATCGCGTCGGCCGCGCGTTCGGGCCAGTCGCGCACGTCGTCGCTGCCGATCCCGCTCGACACCTTGTAGTCGACGTAGAGGTCGACGATCCCGGTGTCGGAGGTGAGGTCGCCCATCGCCATGCCGAGCGCGCCGGCGAGGGAGTCGCCACCGAGCCAGAGCCGCAGCGGTTCGTCGTGGGTGAGCGGCCGCTTCGGCTCCTGCTCGGCAAGCGCGTTCAGCCGGTCGATGTCGGGGCTCCGGCTCGCACGCGCCGAGGTGGTGGTGGGTGCAGCGGCGGGCGCGGGATCGTCGCCCGCGAGGGCGACCGCGGCGAACGCGGCCCCGGCCACGGCGACGACGACGAGTCCAACGAGCACCACGCGAGCGGCACGACTGCGACGCCGAGCGACCAAGCGGTCGCGGCGGGTGGGCGGGTCGGGGAGCGCGTCGTCGGAAGTCATCGGCAGGGCGAAGCGTCGATGGTATCCGCCACCCCCGGCGTGACCCCCGGCGCCGCCACGGGCGCCGGGCCCCGTTCCGGGCTCAGACCGGCTCGGGATCGGGGTCGGCGCCGTGCAGCTGGGTGCGGGTCAGCTCGGCGTAGAGCCCGCCGGCGGCGAGCAGCTCCTCGTGGCGGCCGCTCTCGACGATGCGCCCGTTCTCGACCACGAGGATGCGATCCGCGCCCACCACGGTCGACAGGCGGTGCGCGATGACGATCGCGGTCCGCCCGACGAGCGCTTCGCTCAACGCGCGCTGGATCGCGAGCTCCGACTCGGAGTCGAGGTGCGACGTCGCTTCGTCGAGGATCACGATCGCGGGGTCCTTGAGCAGCAGGCGTGCGATCGCGACGCGCTGCTTCTCGCCGCCCGACAACCGGTAGCCGCGCTCGCCCACGACGGTGTCGAGTCCGTCGGGGAGCGACTCGACGAGATCGCCGATGCGCGCCGCGTGCAACGCGTCGAGCATCTCGGCTTCGGTGGCCTCGGGACGCGCGTACCGCAGGTTCGACCGGATCGTGTCGTGGAACATGTGCGGGTCCTGGGGCACGAGCCCGACCGCCGCGTGCAGCGAGTCGCCGGTGAGGTCTCTCACGTCGACGCCGTCGACCCGCACGACGCCTTCGGTGACGTCGTGGATGCGCGGGAGCAGCATCGCGATCGTCGTCTTGCCCGCGCCCGACGGCCCCACGAGCGCCACCGTCTCGCCCGGCTCGATCGTGAAGTCGACGTCGCGCAGGATCCAGTCGCTCTGCTCGTCGGGGACCGCGCCCGCGGGGCCTTCGAGCGACGCGAGCGACACGTCGGCGCCCGCCGGGTGACGGAACGACACGTGCTCGAAGCGCACCGCGCCGCGCGGCTCCCCGAGCGTGCGGGCGTCGGGGCGATCGACGATCGCGGGCGGGAAGTCGAGCACCTCGAACACCCGCTCGAACGACACCAACGCGGTGAGGATCTCGACCCGGGCGTTCGTGAGCTGCGCGAGCGGTTGGTAGATCTGGCCGACGTAGAGGACCAGCGCCGCGAGCGTCCCCGCGCTGATCGTGCCCGAGATCGCGAGGTTGCCGCCGACGAGGTACACGACCGCGGTGCCCACCGCGGCGACGAGCCCGAGGGCCACGAACAGGACACGGCTGTACATCGCGGTGGTGACACCGATGTCGCGCACGCGCCCGGCGCGGTGTTCGAACTGGAGCCGTTCGTCGTCGTGACGGCCGAAGATCTTCACGAGGAGCGCGCCGGCGACGTTGAAGCGCTCCGCCGACATCGAGTTCATCAGCGCGTTCTGCTGCATCCCCTCGCGCGTGATGCGCTGCAGGCGCGGCCCGATGCGGCGGGCGGGGATGATGAACGCCGGGAGCACCACCAACGTGAGCAGCGTCAGCTTCCACGCCAGCGTGAGCATGATCGTGAGCGTGACGACGAGCGTGATCACGTTGGAGACGACCGTGCCGAGCGTGCTGGTGAACGCCTGTTGGGCGCCGATCACGTCGTTGTTGAGGCGGGACTGCAGCGAACCGGTCTGCGTGCGGGTGAAGAACGCGACCGGCATGCGCTGGACGTGGTCGAAGAGCGCCACGCGCAGGTCGAAGATGAGACCTTCGCCGATGCGGGCCGAGTACCACCGCTGTACGAGCGAGAGCAGCGCGTTCGCGAACGCGAGGCCGATCGCGAGGGTGGCGAGCACCGCGACCTGGGAGCGGTCGCGGTTGGGGACGGCGTCGTCGAGCAGGGTGCGGAAGATGAGCGGCGGCACCGCGGTGGTGACCGCGGCGCCCACGACGGCGAGGAGGAAGCCGATCAGCGCGCGCCGGTACGGGCGGACGAAGCCGAGCACCCGGCGGGTCACCTCTCGGTCGACCCGCTTGTCGCGCAACGCGTCGGCGTCGCGCCGGAAACCCATGATCGTCTGGTGGTTCATCATCAGCGGGTGCAACGTACCCGCCGCCACCCCCGCTTCCCGCAGCCGCTCGCCGGTAGGTTGATGCGATGGTCGCCACAGATCCCGAGGTGCGGCGCGAGCTGATCGACACCGTGCGGCGCTTCGTCGCGCACGAAGTCGCCCCGGTCGCGACCGAGCTCGAACACGCCGACGAGTACCCCGAAGCGATCGTCGAGCAGATGAAGCAGCTCGGGTTGTTCGGGATCACGATCCCCGAGGAGCTCGGCGGCCTCGGGCTCGACCTGCTCACCTACATCGGCGTCGTCGAAGAGCTGTCGTACGGGTGGATGTCGCTGTCGGGCGTCGTGAACACGCACACGATCGCCGCGAGTCTGATCGTGAAGCACGGATCTCCCGAACAGCAACGCCGGTGGTTGCCGCGCATGGCCACCGGCGAGCTGCGCGGGTGCCTGTCGCTGTCGGAGTCCGACGCGGGCAGCGACACCCGCAATATCGCGTGCCGCGCCACACGCGACGGCGACGAGTACTCGATCACCGGCACGAAGATGTGGGTCACCAACGGCGCGCGCGCCGGGATCGTCGCGCTGGCGGCACGCACCGACGAAGGCATCAGCTGCTTCATCGTCGAGAAGGAGCCCGGCGATCGCTCGGGTGGCATCACCGTGAGCCGCAACATCGGCAAGCTCGGCTACAAGGGCATCGAGACCGTCGAGATGGTCTACGACGACCACCGTGTCGACGCGGGGTCGCTGCTCGGTGAAGCCGGTCGCGGCCTGTCCTACATCCTCGGCGCGCTCGAGGTCGGCCGGATCAACATCGCGGCGCGCGCGGTCGGCGTCGCTCGCGCCGCGTTCGACGCCGCCCTCGCGTACGCGCGTGAACGCCACACGTTCGGCAAGCCGATCGCCGAGCACCAAGCGATCCAGCTGAAGCTCGCCGACATGGCCACGAAGCTCGAAGCGGCGCGCTTGCTGACCCGCAACGCGGCCGAGCGGCGCGAATCGGGCCAGCGCGCCGACGTCGAAGCGGGCATGGCCAAGCTCTTCGCGAGCGAAGCCGCGTTCGAGATCGCGACCGAAGCGTTGCGGATCCACGGCGGTGTCGGGTACACCACCGAGCTCGCGGTCGAGCGGCTCTACCGCGACGCGCCGCTGATGATCATCGGTGAGGGCACGAACGAGATCCAACGGCTGGTCATCGCCCGCGGCTTGCTCGCCCGGGCCGACGCGGCGGGCTGAGCCGCACCGAGCGTCGACGTGCGCGCGGATCGCGCGCGCATCGACCTTCGACCCTTGACGCTCCCGGGCCGGCGGCCTTTGCTGGAAGGTGCCGACGCATCGCGACGGTGCGTCGCGGACACGGGAGGACCCATGGGGACCGACCTGCGAATCGTGCGCGACGACGACGCGGGCTCGACCACCGGCCTCGAGGTGGTCGCCGTCCAGCGGGCCGCGCTGCGGCGCTCGATGGTGGCGCTCGAAGACGCGATCGCCGCGCCCGCGGGTTCGGGCGCGCTGGCCTGGTCGCAGCGCGTGCACGACGCGCTCGGTGAGGTCGCGCGGGCCTGGAGCGTGCACACCGAGGTCACCGAGGCCGACGGCGGTCTGCTCGACGAGATCGTGCAGGCGGCCCCCCGCCTCGCCAACGCGGTCGGGAGACTCCGGGCCGAGCACGGCGTGATCGCCGAGGCCATCGCGGAGGAGCTCGCGCTCGGTGGCGACATCACGATCGGCGACGACGCCGCGTGGATCGAGCAGCGGCGGGAGGCGTTGACCCGTCTCCTCGGGCTCCTCGCCCGCCACCGCCAGCGCGGGGCCGATCTCACCTACGAGGCCTACGACGTCGACCTCGGCGGCATGGAGTAGCTCGGGCAAGGGTTCGTCGCCCCCGCCCTGGGGAATGACCGGGCCGTGGGTGGGACGACCGCACGAGTGCTGAACGATCGCTACGCCGTCGGGGGTCTCCTCGGCCGGGGTGCGATGGGCGACGTGCGCGCGGCGACCGATCGGGTGCTCGGTCGTGAGGTCGCGGTGAAGCTGCTGCGCACCGAGCTTCGCCACGATCCCGACGCGCACGACCGGTTCCTCGCCGAAGCCCGCGCCGCTGCCGCGCTCGCGCACCCGAACGTCGTCGCCGTGCACGACGCGGGCGAAGACGACGGCGACGCGTACCTCGTGATGGAACGGCTCTCGGGGCGGACGTTGGCCGACGACCTCGCGCGCGGGCCGCTCGCACCCGAGCGCGCCTGCGACATCGTGCTCGACGTGCTCGCCGGTCTCGAGGCCGCGCACAAAGCCGGCATCGTGCACCGCGACGTGAAGCCCGGCAACGTCATGTGGACCGACGACGGTCGCGTGAAGGTCGGAGACTTCGGCATCGCCACGTCGTCGGCGAGCGAGATGACGCGCACCGGCGAGGTGATCGGCACGCCGGCGTATCTCGCACCGGAACGGATCGAAGGCGAACGCGCCACGCCGCGCTCCGACCTGTTCGCGGTGGGCGTGCTGCTGTACCACTGCCTTGCTGGTACCACGCCGTTCCCCGGTGACACCCCGATCGCCGTGGCGTTCGCGATCTCGCAAGGTCGCGTCCGCGCGTTGCACGACCTCGCGCCGGACCTCCCGATGTCGTTGGTCGCAGTCGTGGAGCGGGCGATGGCCCACGACCCGCAGGACCGCTACCCCTCGGCCGATGCGATGGCGACAGCGCTCGCGCACGTCCGCGCCGATGTGGTCGGGGCGGACGCGTCGAGCACGGCCGTCGCAGTCGCGATCGGCGCGACCGACACCGTCGCCGTCGATACCGTCGGCGCGCACCACCACGATCCGACCGTCGCGCTCGCTTCGATCGACGGCGACGACGATCGCACCGCGGTGCTCCCTGTCGCCGCGCCGGTCGCGTCGTCGGTCGCCCGGCCCGACTCTCGCGTGCCGCGCGCGGTCGCGCTCATCACGGCCGTCGTGGTCCTGCTCGGGATCGGGTGGGCGCTCGTCGACGGCGACCCGAGCCCGGCGCGCGCCGAAGACGTCCCCGAGCGGGTGACGACCACGCTCGCGCCCGCGACGACGGCCGCTCCCGCGCCGGCACCGCTCAGTCCGGCGCCATCGGAGGACGATGACGAGAGCGATGACGACGACGGCGAGGGTCGCGGCAACAACGGCGGCGACCGCGGCAAGGGCAAGGGGCGCGACTGAGCCGGCCCGGACCCGAACGGCGCGACGGCCCGGATCGGCGGCCTGAGCCGGTGACGCTGAAGATCGTCCGTCTGTTGGCCGTCGCCGCGCTCGGTGCGATCGCGGGTGTCGTGGCGCTCGGCTTCGCCGACGCCGCGGGCACGGTCGGGCCGGGTCGGCTCGAGGTGCGCGCCACGTGGGAGCGCGGCGGCGCGACCGACGTGCTCTTCCCGCCGCTCGGCCGGCTGCGCGCCGACACCCACGACGCACCGCTCCAGGTGCGCGCCGAGCTGCAAGAGCTCGACCTCGAGTCGCTGCAGCAGTCGCTCGACCAGCCGCGCCCCGACGAGGTTCTCCGCGAGCAGGTGGCCGACGACCTCCCGAACCTCTTGCGCACGTTCGCGATCCGCGCTGCGCTGTTCGCGTTCGTCGCCGGCGCGATCGCCGGCGCGCTCGTGCCCGGACGCGGGATCCTCACCGCCCTCGTGGCGGGTTCGAGCGGAGTGCTCGCCGTGGGCGCGCTGCTCGGCCTCGCGTGGAACAGCTTCGAGCCGACTGCGTTCGACGAGCCGACGTTCTCGGGAACGCTCGAGCGCGCCCCGGCGGTCATCGAAGCGGTGCAACGCAACGTCGACGACCTCGACGAGATCCGCGACCGCGTCGACACCGTCGCCGATCAGCTCGCCGCGCTCTACCGCGTCGCGACCGATCCGCCCGCCGGTCCCACCGACGACGACGTGCGCATCCTGCACGTGAGCGACATCCACTCGAACCCGCTCGGATTGGAGATCGTCGCCGACCTCGCCGACCGCTTCGAGGTCGCCGCAGTCCTCGACACCGGCGACATCACGAGCTTCGGCCTCCCCGTCGAGTCACGCGTCGGCGAGCTGGTCGCGCAGGTGGACGCGCCGTACTACTACGTGCCGGGGAACCACGACTCGCTCGCGAACCAGCGCGCGATCGATGCGGTCGAGAACGTCACGCTCGTCGACGGCGATGTCGTCGACATCGACGGCGTGCGGATCCTCGGCGTCGCCGACCCCACGTTCACCGCCACGAACGAGATCGACAGCGACGAGGCCGCCGCTGCCCGGCTCGACGCGGCTCCTGACGTGGCGCGCCGGGTGCGCCGGACCCGCCCCGACGTGCTCGCCGTGCACGACGCCCGCCTCGCCACCGAGTCGTACGGCGACGTCCCGCTGGTCGTCGCCGGTCACACCCACGTGACGAGGTCGACCGACGAGGACGGCACGCGGATCCTCACCGTGGGATCCACCGGCGCCACCGGCCTGGGCGCGTTCACCGTCGACCTCGACCTGCGCTACGAGGCCCAGGTGCTCCACTTCCGCGACGGTGCGCTCGTGATCGTCGACGTCATCTCCCTCGACGGGTTGAGCGGCAGCTACGAGCTGCGCCGCACGATCATCGATCCCGACGACGCTGAGGATCCGCCCGACGACGCGCCCGAGGACGCGTCGGGAGACCCGGTGAACGAGTCGGTCGGTACGCTTCGGGACCATGACGGTTCACGAGCGCCCGTTCGGCCGGTACTACGAAGACTTCGAGACCGGTGACGTGTACAAGCACTGGCCCGGCAAGACGATCACCGAGTACGACGACCACCTGTTCTGCATGATCACGATGAACCACCATCCGCTGCACACCGACGCGTGGTACGCGGAGACGCAGACGCAGTTCGGCAAGAACGTGGTGGTGGGGAACCTCGTGTACTCGCTCGTGCTCGGCATGAGCGTCCCCGACGTGTCGGGCCTCGCGATCGCGAACCTCGAGATCGAGACGCTGCAACACAAGCGGCCGACGTTCCACGGCGACACGATCTACGCGGAGACGCGCGTGCTCGACAAGAAGGAGTCGTCGAGCAAGCCCGACCGTGGCGTCGTGAGCGTCGAGACGTTCGGGTTCAACCAGCGCGGCGAAGAGGTGTGCTACTTCCGCCGCAAGGTGATGGTGCCCAAGCGCGAGGCGGCGACGCCACGCCAGCGCCCGTACACCAGCCCGTGAGGTGAGCGCGCCGGGCGCGTCCGACCCGACCTGCCTGTTCTGCCGGATCGTCGCGGGCACGGAGCCCGCGCACGTCGTGCTCGACGAACCCGACGTCGTCGCGTTCCTCGACGTCCATCCGCTGTTCCACGGGCACACGCTCGTCGTGCCCCGCCGCCACGTCGTCACCCTCCCCGAGCTCCCCGCGGAGCTCGTCGCGCCCGTGATCGGCGCGACGCAACGCGTCGCGGCCGCGGTCGTCAACGCGCTCGACGCACAGGGCAGCTTCGTGGCGATGAACAACGTGGTGAGCCAAGCCGTCCCGCACCTGCACGTGCACGTGGTGCCCCGCCGGCGCAAGGACGGGCTGCGCGGGTTCTTCTGGCCCCGCACCCGCTACGAGTCCGACGCCGAGATGGCTGCGGTCGCCACCCGCCTCCGCGACGCCTTGACGTCGTAGAGACGTAATGATGTAATCAACCCATGACTCGCAGCGCAGAGCAGACCGTGCAGGGGTGGTTCGCGGGCCGGGTGCCCGACGGGTGGTTCACGGGACCGCCCGAGGTGCTCGTCGACCGCGACGAGATCGTGGTGATCGGCGACCTCGCGGAGCCCGAGTACCCCGCCGGCGCCGACGACGCGGCGCGGCGCGAGGCCCGGCTGGCCCGGGTCCAGCGCTTCCGGGAGGAGACACGCGACCAACGGGTGCGCATCGCGGCCGAGGCGGAGGACCGCACGGGGCGCAAGGTGGCGTGGGGCGCAGGGTGCGGCGACGAGCGCGTGCTGTTCACGCACCTGTCGATCCCGGTGATGACGCGCCTGCGGATGCCGGAACGTCAGGTGCTCGACACCTTGGTGGGCGCGGGGGTCGCGCGCAGCCGCTCCGACGCCCTCGCGTGGTGCGTGCGGCTCGTCCGGGACCACCAGGGCGAGTGGATCGAGCAGCTCCGCGACGCGCTCGTGGCCGTGGAAGCGGCCCGCGCGACGGGTCCGTCACCGAGCACCTGACGGGGCGCAGCGCGCGCACCCTGTGACTTTCGACACGGCGCCGGGCAGGAAATCGCTGGCACCGGTATCCTCCGCCGCCATGTCCGGGGGGACCACGGTCAGCTTCCATGGAGTGCGCGGCTCGACCCCGTGTGAGGGGCCCCAGTACGCGCGCTACGGCGGCCACTCGTCGTGCGTGTCGATCGAGACCGAGGGCGAACCTCCGATCATCCTCGACATGGGCACCGGCCTCCGCCCTTACGGCAACACGCTCTCGGGCGAGTTCCACGGCGCGGTGCTGTTGAGTCACTTGCACTGGGACCACGTGCAAGGACTCCCGTTCTTCGGTCCGGTACACGTGCCGGGCAACACGCTCGACATCTACGCGCCGCACCAGGACGACGGCGCGTGCGGCGACGTCTTCACCCAGATGATGCAGCCGCCGTTCTTCCCGATCCGCCCCGCCGGCCTCAACGGCGACGTCCGCTTCCACGACGCGAGCGACGACGACTTCCCCGTCGGTCACGCGAAGGTGCGGTCGCGTTCGGTCCGGCACGTCGGCCCCACGCTCGGCTTCCGCGTCGAGTGGCAGGGCACGTCGGTCGCGTACATCCCCGATCACGGTCCGGGGTGCTGCCCCGACGACCCCGACGACTTCGTCCCCGACGGTGTGCTCGAGCTCTGCGACGGCGTCGACCTGTTGATCCACGATGCGCAGCACACGCTCGAGGAGTTCGGTCCGAAGCGTCATTGGGGGCACTCCACGCTCGACTACGCGTTGCACGTCGCGCGCGAGTCGGGTGTGCGGTCGCTCGCGTTGTTCCACCACGATCCGGCGCACGGCGACGACGTGATCGACGAGATCACGCTCGCGCTCGCGAACCGTTCGGCGGAGTCGGGTGGTCCGGAGGTGTTCGCGGCGTACGAGGGTCTCCAGGTCCGCTTGGGCGCTCCGCTGGAGAGCGGGTGACGAGCCCGCTCCGCGCGCTCGACCCCGACGAATCGTCGTTCCGCACCGTTCTCGGGCACTTCGCGACCGGCGTGGTCGTCGTGACCGCGAACGACGGCGGCGAGCTCGTCGGGATGGCGTGCAACTCGTTCACGTCGGTGTCGCTCGATCCGCCGCTCGTGCTGTTCTGCGCCGCGAAGTCGTCGACCACGTGGCCGCGCATCCAGGCGGCGGGGAAGTGGGCGGCGAGCATCCTCGGCGACGACGACGAAGAGCTGAGTCGCGCGTTCGCGACGCGCAATGCCGATCGGTTCGCGGGCGTCGCGCATCACGTCGCGTCCACTGGTGCCCCGGTGCTCGATCGGGCGATCGCCTTCGTCGACTGCACGACCGAAGCCGAGCACGACGCGGGCGACCACGTGATCGTCGTCGGGCGCGTGGAGCGGCTCGGCTATGCGACAGAACGCGGACCGCTCCTCTTCTACCGGGGTGGGTACGGCCGGTACGTGACCTGACCGTGAGCGTCAGTCCTCGGCGCGCCGTTGCAGGCCGAGGAGCATCCGGCGCACGAGGTCGGTCCCGGTGGTGGCCGCGATCGCGCTGACCCCCGCGACGGCGAGCGCGAGCAGCCAGCCGATCGCACCGATGTCGGCGGTGAACGCCGCGGTCGCGAGCGTGAGCACCACCACCACGACGAGCGACCCCAGCCGTACGAGCCGGCGCGACTCGCTGCGCGTCGGCGGCGCCAGGCGCGGCGCGACGATCGTGTCGAAGACCTGGCGCAGCGGATCGGCGCCGGGTCCGAACGCGACGCCCAGCGCTACGACCACTGCGGTCACGGGGACGCCGACCGGCTGCTGGAACACGAAGCTCGCGAGGAGGGCGACCGCCACGACCGCCTGCCCGAACCGCACCGCGCGCGGGTCGAGCACCGGGTCGGGGATCGACACGTCGCGCACCCTAGCCATCGACGGGGGCGCCTCCGGCTGGCATCCTCGCCGTGCGGCGGTGCGCGATCGGGGTGACCCGGACGGCGCGCCTGGGAATTCTTGCTACTGTCCGTGAACCGACGACCACGCTGGGAGGAACCGTGGAGCTGTCCGCACTCGGTCGGGACGACGTCCTGTCCGACTCCTCCGTCGATGTCGCGCACGTGCGCGAGGAGTGGCGCCGGCGCCGCATCACCCGCCTCGGTCTGGTGCTCGCACCGATCGCGGCCTACCTCTGGTGGCGATGGATCGGTGGCGACCCCGTCGCTCTCGGCTTCCCCGACCTGCCGCCGGGTGCCGCCGACTACCTACCGGGGTTCTTCCTCGTCATCCTCCTCGGCTTCGCGGTCGTCGGGCCGCTCGCGTTCGCAGGGAAGTCGCCGCACGTGCGCTACGCACCGAGCGAGCTGACCGTCGGGTTCAGCGACGTCGTCGGCATGGACATCGTGCGCGACGAAGTCGTGAAGACGCTCAACTTGTTCCTCGGCTACCGCACGTTCCGCGACTCGATGGGTGGCAACCCGCGCAAGGCGATCCTCTTCGAAGGTCCTCCCGGCACGGGCAAGACGCACATGGCCAAGGCGATGGCGCGCGAAGCGAACGTCCCGTACCTGTTCGTGTCGGCGAGTGCGTTCCAGTCGATGTACTACGGCCAGACGAACCGGAAGATCCGCTCGTTCTTCAAGGCGTTGCGGAAGACCGCGCGCAACGAGGGCGGGGCGATCGGCTTCATCGAGGAGATCGACGCGATCGCCGGTGCGCGGCACAGCATGCGCGCCACGCCGGTCGACGGCGACCTCGCGCGCTCCGTCGAGGGCGCGGTCGCCGAAGGGATCTCGGGGGTCGTGAACGAGCTGCTCGTACAGCTCCAGTCGTTCGACCAGCCGACGGTCGGCGCGCGGGTGCGGGGCGCGTTCGTCGACGCGGCCAACCGTTGGCTGCCCCGCGATCGCCAGCTGCGCAAGCCGCCGATCGAACCGGCGAACATCTTGATCATCGGCGCGACCAACCGGGCCGCCGACCTCGACCCCGCGCTGCTGCGCCCGGGTCGGTTCGATCGGTCGATCCACTTCGACCGCCCCGGTCGCACCGGACGGCGCGCGATCGTCGACTACTACCTCGATCGCAAGGCCCACGTGCCCGAGCTCGACGATCCGGACCGCCGCGCGCAGCTCGCCGCGCTCACGTTCGGGTACACGCCGGTGATGATCGAGCACCTGCTCGACGAGGCGCTCGTGTGGGCGTTGCGCGACGGACGACGCGCCATGGAGTGGGGCGACATCCACCAGGCGAAGATGACCGAAGAGATCGGTCTGAAGCAGCCGGTCGACTACAGCGAGGCCGAGAAGCGCACGATCGCGACGCACGAAGCTGGCCACGCGGTCGTGGCGTACCTCGTCGGGCTGAACCGCGTGCTCGAGGTGCTGTCGATCATCAAGCGTCGCGACTCGCTCGGGTTGCTCGCGCACTCCGACACCGAGGAGCGCTTCACCCGCAACCGCAGCGAGCTCGTCGCTGGGATCCAGATCGCGTTCGGGGGGATGGTCGCCGAAGAGCTGTTCTTCGGCGAGGCGGGCACCGGACCGAGTGGCGACCTCAGTCACGCCACGCGGGTCGCCGCGCAGATGGTCGGCTCGTTCGGCATGGCCGACTCGCTCGTGTCGTTCGAGGCGGTGGAACCCGGTCCGTTGGGCCAGGGGATCGTCGCCAAGGTGCTGAGCAACGACGACGCGCGTCGCGCGCTGTCGGAGATCCTCGATTCGGCCAAGCGCGAGGTCACCGATCTCCTCGGCCGGAACCGTCACCTGGTCGAGGCGTTGCGCGACGCGCTCCTCGAGCGCGAAGAGCTCGTGGGCGACGAGATCCTCGAGGCGCTGCGCGCCGCAGAGGCCGAGTTCCAAGCGGAGCTGATCGACCTGGCCGAGATCGAATCGGTCGAGCGCAGCCCGGATTCCCGATGAGGCGGCGCGCACCCCGCTGGTAGCCTCCATCCGCCGCGGGAGCCCATCGTCACGCCTCGACGTCTCGCCCGGAGCGCCGCGGCGGGAGGGATCCCTACTCGTGGAGCAGCGCGACATCGCCGACCGGGCGTCGCGGCGCGCCGGTTGGCGGTTGATGCAGGCGGCGGTGCGTCCGCACGCCGCGTGGGTGTGGTTCGGGATCTTCGCCGGGCTCACGTGGACCGCGGCGCGCGTGTCCGTGCCCGTGTTCACCGGACTCGCGATCGACCGTGGCATCGTCGCCGACGACAGCGGCGAGCTGGTGCAGTGGACGTTGCTCCTCGTCACCGCGGGAGTGGTGCAGTCGGTGAGCACCGGCGTGCGGCGCTACGCCGCGTTCCGCCTCGCGCTGCGCGTCGAGACCGACTTGCGCATGCGCCTGGTCGCGCACCTGCAGCGGTTGCACTTCGCGTTCCACGACGAGGCGCAGACCGGGCAGCTGATGGCCCGGGCGAACACCGACATCCAGCAGATCCACACCGTCGTGCTGCTGATCCCGCTGACGATCGCGAGCACGCTCACGATGCTCACGGTTGTGCTGATCCTCGCGTCGCGCAGCATCGGACTCGCGTTCTTCGCCCTCGCAGCGCTCCCGATCCTCAACGTCGCGGCGACGCGGTTCACGCGCCGCATGTTCCCGGCCGGCATGCGCCTCCAAGAGGAGCTCGGCGAGCTGTCCGGCGTCGTCGAGGAGAGCGTCACCGGCGTGCGGGTGGTGAAGGGGTTCGGCGCCGAGCGACGCCAGATCGCGCGGCTCGCCCACGAAGCCGACGACGTCTACGAGTGGTCGATGCGCTCGGCCCGGCTGCGCGCCGGGTTCCTGCCGCTGATCGACTTGCTCCCCACGCTCGGCCTCGTCGGGATCCTCTGGTTCGGCGGTCACCAGGTGCTCGACGGCACGCTCACGATCGGCAAGGTCGTCGAGGCCAACTTCTTCGTGCTCATGCTCATCTGGCCGTTGCGCATGGTCGGGATGCTCCTCGGTCAGCTCCCGCGCGCCGCGGCGTCGGGCGGGCGCATCGACGAGGTGCTCGCGACCGAACCGGCGGTCGCCGACCGTCCCGGTGCGGTCGCGCTGCCGCCGGGTCCGGGTGAGCTGCGCTTCGAGTCGGTGTCGTTCGCGTACGGACCCGGACGGCCGGTCCTCGACGCGCTGGATCTCGTCGTGCGCGGCGGAGAAGCGGTCGCGCTCGTCGGCTCGACGGGTTCGGGCAAGAGCACGGTGGCCCGCCTCGTGCCGCGGTTCTACGACGTGACCGCGGGGCGGCTGCTCCTCGACGGCACCGACGTGCGCGACGTCCGGCTGCACGAGCTGCGACGCGCGGTCGGGATCGTGTTCGAAGACACGTTCCTCTTCTCCGACACGGTGCGCGAGAACATCGCGTTCGCGGCGCCCGAGTCGTCGATGGACGACGTGCGGCGGGCGGCGCGGCTGGCCGGTGCGGCCGAGTTCATCGACGAGCTGCCGCTCGGCTACGACACGATCGTCGGCCAGCACGGGTACACCCTCTCGGGTGGTCAACGGCAGCGCATCGCGATCGCGCGCGCCGTGCTCGCCGATCCGCGCGTGCTGATCCTCGACGACGCGACGTCGTCGGTCGACCCCACGAAGGAACACGAGATCCGCAGCGCGCTCGCGGAGGTGATGAGCGGACGCACCACGCTGATCATCGCCCACCGTCCGGCCACGATCGCCCTCGCCGACCGCGTCGTGCTGCTCGACGGTGGCCGCGTCGTTGCGGAAGGCACCCACGACGAGCTGCTCGCGTCGAGTGCGCGCTACCGCGCCGTGTTGGCGCGCGCCGAGCTCGACTCCCTCGTCGACCACGTCGACGGCGAAGGTGCCGCCGTCGGCTTGCGCGCGCAACGGGACCCCACGCCGTGAGGGGTCAGGGCGTCTGGACCGAGGCGGTTCCCGAGGAGACCCTGAGTCGCGCCGAGGCCGAGCGCGTGCTGCGCCGTCTCGCGCGGATGCTGCGCCCGCAGCGCGGCTGGGTGGTGCTCGCCGCGGTGCTCTCGGTGCTCCAGGTCGGCGCGCTGCTGGCCGGTCCCGCGCTGGTGCGCTACGGCATCGATCACGGACTCCGCGAGGGCGACCGCGGCGCGCTGAACCTGGCCGTGGTGCTCTACCTGGTGATGGCGATCGCGGGCGTGGTGCTCGGTCGCGCCGTCATCCTCACCGTCGCCCGGATCGGCGAGCGGTTCCTTCGCGAGCTGCGCAACCGGGTGTTCCGGCACCTCATGTCGCTGTCGATGGACTTCTTCGAGCGGGAGAAGACCGGCCGGCTCGTGTCGCGCATGACCTCCGACATCGACGCACTGCAAGAGCTGATCCAGCAGGGGATCGTGCTCTTCGTGCAGAACATCTTGCTGTTCCTGGGCGCGCTCATCGTGATCTTCACGATGAGCTGGCAGCTCGCACTCTCGGCGATCGTCGTCGTGCCGCCCGTCTACTTCGCGTCGCGGTGGTTCCGGCGCGTCTCGAACCGGGCCTATCTCGAGGTGCGCGATCGCATCGCCACCAACCTGAGCACCCTGCAAGAGGGTCTCGAAGGTGTGCGCGTCGTGCAGGCCTTCGGACGCGAGCGATCGTTCACGCGCCGGTTCTCCTCGACGAACGAGGCGCAGTACGAAGCGCACCTCGAGACAGTGCGCATCTCGGCCCTCTACTTCCCGGTGATCGAGCTCGCGGGGGTGGTCGGTACGGCAACGATCATCGGTGTCGGCGGCTGGCTGTCCGCTCGCGACGCGGTGACCGTCGGCACGGTCGCCGCGTTCGTGCTGTACCTGAACAACCTGTTCGAGCCCGTGCAGCAGCTCAGCCAGCTGTACAACGTCGTGCAGTCGTCGGGCGCCGCGCTCGCGAAGATCTTCGGACTCCTCGACACGTCCCCGTCGATCGCGGAGCGTCCCGGTGCGGTCGACCTCCCGGCGCGCGGCCCGATCGACGTGCGGGGCGTCTCGTTCGCGTACGGCGTCGACGCCCCCGCCGTCCTGCGCGACGTCGACCTGCACATCGCGCCGGGTGAGCGCATCGCGCTCGTGGGTCCGACAGGCGCGGGGAAGTCGACCCTCGCCAAGCTGCTCGCGCGCTTCTACGACCCCACCGCTGGCGCGGTGGAGATCGGTGGCCTCGACTTGCGTGACGCGACCCTCGGCTCGCTGCGCGCGCAGATGTGCGTCGTGCCACAGGAGGGATATCTGTTCGCGGGGACACTGCGCGAGAACGTGCGCGTCGGGCGCGCCGAAGCCACCGACGATGAGATCGATGCCGCGTTGCACGCGTTGGGGGTGCACGAGCACTTCGCGCGGTTCCCCGACGGGCTCGACACCGAGGTGCGCGAAGGCGGCTCCCGACTGTCGGCGGGGGAGCGTCAGCTCGTGTCGCTCGCCCGTGCGGCGCTCGCCGACCCCGCGATCCTCGTGCTCGACGAGGCGACGTCGAATCTCGATCCCGGCACCGAACATGCGGTCGAACAGGCCCTCGAACGGCTGATGGAAGGCCGCACCGTCGTCGTCATCGCGCACCGACTGTCGACCGCCGCGCGCGCCGATCGGATCGCGGTCGTCGACGACGGTCGTCTCGCCGAGCTCGGCACCCACCGCGAGCTGCTCGCGGCCGACGGTCGCTATGCGGCGCTCTACCGGTCGTGGGCCGCGCACCAGGATCGTCCCGAGGTCGCCTGAAACTGGGTGCTCCACAGGTGCGCGCGCCGGACGCGTTGTAGGGTCCGCCCCCGGTACTCGGGGGTGGGAGGCAACGAATGGCCGTGGACGCCAGCTCAGCCAAGAAGGCGTCGTGGGGATTCCTGTGGCTCGCGAGCATGCGCGACCTGCAGTGGCGCCGCCGGCGGTTCTTCCTCGCGATGCTCGGGACCGCGCTGGTGTTCGCGCTCGCGCTGGTCGGATCGGGGCTGAAGGAGAGCTTCACGGCTGAGCCGCGCGACGCGATCGACGAGATCGGCGCCGACGCGTGGTTCGTCCGCGCCGGGGCGCAGGGGCCGTTCACGACGATCTCGCAGCTCGACGACTCGCAGGTGGAGAGCGTCGCCGCGCTCGATGGTGTGAACCGGGCGAGCCCGCTCGTGAACATCCAGGACACGATCCAGTCGCCCGACGACACCGACATCTACCTGCTCGGCATCGAACCCGACGGCGTCGGTGCGCCGCGGGTCGACAAGGGGCGTAGCGTCGAGGTGAGCGGCGAGGCGGTCGTGTCGTCGCTGCTCGGGCTCGACGCCGGCGAGACGTTCCAGTACCGCGATCGCGAATTCAACGTGGTCGGCGAGATCGGCGCGACGAGCGTGTTCGCAGGCAAGCCGCTCGTCTACGTGCACATCGACGACGCGCGCCAGATCGTGTTCCAGGGCGTTCCCCTCACGACCGCGGTCATCGTCTCGGGCGTGCCGGAGTCGGCGCCCGAGGGTCTGCGACTGATGACCAACGACGACGTCGAAGACGATCTCCTCCGTCCGTTGAAGGACCCGATCGGTTCGATCGACATGTTCCGCTACCTGTTGTGGGTCGTCGCCGCGGCGATCATCGGTCTCGTGCTCTACCTCTCCGCGCTGGAACGTCAGCGCGACTTCGCGGTGTTCAAGGCGACGGGCACGTCGACCGCGTCACTCGTCGGAGCGTTGGGACTCCAAGCGCTGATCCTGTCGATCGCGTCGGCGATCGTCGGCATCTTCTTCTCGACGTTGCTCGCGCCGGCGTTCCCCATGCGGGTGACGATCCCCACCGGCGTCGCGCTGACCACTCCGGTCATCGCGGTGATCGTCGGACTCATCGGGAGCCTTGCCGGGCTCCGGCGCGCGGTGTCGGTCGACCCTGCGCTCGCGTTCGGGAGCTGAACATGGCTGATCTGTCGATTCGCGACCTCACGGTGGAGTACTCGAGCGGTGGCTACGCAGTCCGCCCGATCGACGGGCTGAACCACGAGGTGAAGTCGGGTTCCCTCGGGTTGCTCCTCGGTCCGAGCGGGTGCGGCAAGAGCACGCTGCTGTCGTGCCTCGCCGGCATCCTCACCCCGACGAGCGGCGAGATCTGGCTCGGCGACGACCGGATCTCCGGGCTCGAGGGCAAGGAGCTGACCGACTACCGGCGGTGGAAGGTCGGCATCGTCTTCCAGGCGTTCAACCTGGTCCCGAGCCTGACCGCGCTGGAGAACGTGATGGCGCCGATGCGCGCGGCCGGAATCGGAGGGCGCGAAGCGAAGGCGCGCGCCGCGGAGCTCATCGAGCGCGTCAACCTGACCCAACGCGCGAAGCACCACCCGGGCGACATGTCCGGAGGGCAGCAGCAACGCGTCGCGATCGCGCGAGCGCTCGCGTGCGACCCCCCGCTGCTGCTCGCCGACGAACCGACCGCCCACCTCGACTACGTGCAGGTGGAGAGCGTGCTCGAGCTGCTGCGCGAGCTCGCCGAACCCGGCCGCATCGTGGTGGTCGCCACCCACGACGAGCGGATGTTGCCGCTGGCCGACCACGTGCTCGAGATGGCACCCAAGTTCGCCGACCCGGCGGGTGGTCCGGAGCGAGTGGAGCTGGCTGCGGGCGAGACCCTCTTCGAGCAGGGTTCGCGCGGCAACCGGATCTACGAGGTCGAGGTCGGATCGATCGGCATCTACCGCGCGCTCGCCGGCGGCGGCGAGGAGCAGCTCGCCGTCATCCCCACCGGCGGGCACTTCGGGGAGATGGGCCCCCTGTTCTCGCTGCCCCGATCCGCAACCGCGCGGGCGGTGGAAGCGAGCGTCGTCGTCGGCTACACGGTGCGCCAGTTCGGCGAGCGCATGGGCGCGACATACCTGAAGGAGCTCGTCGACGACGGGCCCACCTGATCGATCCGAGGTCGACGCGATCTCGCGGAGCGGGCAGACTCGGCGCATGGCACGAGTCCTCATCACCGGATGCTCCACCGGATTCGGTCGCGCCGCCGCGGTCGAGCTGACCAAACGAGGTCACGACGTCGTCGCGACCGCCCGACGGCTGTCGGCGCTCGACGATCTCGACGTCGCCGACCGGATCGCGCTCGATGTCGACGACGACGTGTCGGTCGCTGCGGCGCTCGCCGCGTCGGGTCCGGTCGACGCGCTCGTGAACAACGCCGGCTTCGGTGTGAACGGTCCGATCGAGTGCGTGCCGATCGAGCGCGCCAAGCAGCTGTTCGAGACCAACGTGTGGGGCGCGGTGCGCATGATGCAGGCCGTCGTACCGGCCATGCGCGAACGCGGTCGCGGTGTCATCGTGAACGTCTCGTCGGTCGCGGGTCGCGTGGCGACTCCGTTGGGGGGCTTCTACGCCGGCAGCAAGTTCGCGCTCGAAGGGATCTCGGAGGCCGCGCACATCGAGCTCGGCCACTTCGGGATCCGCATCCACCTCGTGGAGCCGGGCTTCTTCGAGACCTCGTTCTCCGACAACGCCAGCGGCTTCGGCGTCGACGGGCCCCCGTACGACGAGCTCGCCGCGATGTGGACGAACGTCGACAGCAAGCTGCTCGGTGGCGCGCGTCCCGGTCCGGAGGTCGTCGCGGCGGCGATCGCCGACGCCGTCGAGCGCGACGACACACCGTTGCGCGTCCCGGTGGGGGCCGACGCCGAGCTCGTCATCGCCACGCGTGCGCAGCTCGACGACGCCGCGTTCGAGGCGACGATGCGCGCGACCCTCGGGTTCACCTGGTGAGCGTGCTCAGGTCGCGCTGAACGGTTCGCCGTCGTAGCGGTCGATGCGGGTGAACGCTTCGACCGGCTTGCGCGTGAGCTTGGTCGCGCGCTGCGCGGGGTGGCCGAGCGCGAGCACCGCCGCGATCCCGACGTGCGCGGGCAGCGCGAGTACCTCGCGCGCCGCGGGCTCCTGCCGGCACAGGAACGTCGTGAGCACGCCGCCGAGATCACGGTCGCGCGCCGCGAGCAAGATGTTGTGCACGAACGGATAGATCGATCCGCCGCCCACGATGCTCTGGCGGTCGAGGTCGACATCGGTGACCGCCAGCGTCCGCAGGTCGACCGTGACGACGAGGAGCACCGGGACGCGGTCGAGCGTGTCGACGAACGGCGCCGGCGCGGAGTCGTCGCGCGTCGCGTCGACGTCGGCGGGCGTGCCGTGCCAGCGACCGTCGTCGCCCGCCGAGAACGGGACGCGCCCGGCGCGCACGTAGGCCGCGTACTCGCGCCACCCCAGCACCGAGAGGTCGCGGATCCGCCGCCTGATCTCGGGATCGCGCACGACGAGCACCGTCCACCCCTGGCGGTTCCCGCCGCTCGGCGCGAAGCGCGCGTCGTCGAGGAGGTCGTGCAGGACCTGGTCGTCGACCGGCACGTCGGCAAACGCGCGCACGGCACCGTTGGTCCGAAGAATGTCACGCAGCTCCATCGCCCCATCATGCCCGCCGCGGGCGGCGTAGTGTCCGGGCTCCACCGATCCGGGGGCACGCGATGCGCAAGGCGATGCTGGTAGGGGTGCTCGCGGCGGTGCTCGTCGCCGCGGGGTGCTCGGGCGACGACGCCGACGACGACACCGATCGTCCGAGCGGTGGGAGCCCGCAGTACTCCGCGACGATCCGTCGCACGTCGTTCGGTATCCCGCATGTCACCGCCGACGATCTCGGCAGCGTCGGGTTCGGTCAGGGATACGCGTTCGCCGAAGACCACGCGTGCACGCTGGCCGACCAGGTCGTCATGGTGCGCAGCGAGCGCGCCGCGACGTTCGGCGCCGGCGAAGGCGACGCGAACGTCACCAGCGACTTCGCGATGCTCGCCCTCGGCGTCTACGAGCGGGCCGAAGCGCTGTACCCCGAGCTCTCCGACGACGCGCGCGCCGTGATCGACGGGTACACGGCGGGCTACAACCGCTACCTCGCCGACACTGGTGTCGCGAACGTCCCCGGCTGGTGCGCGGGCGAGGACTGGCTGCGTGAGATCACTCCCGTCGACGTGCTCGCGCACATCAAGGAGCTCGGGCTCCTTGCGAGCGGGCGGCAGCTGACCGAGTTCATCGCGACCGCGCAACCGCCGGCGGCCGACGAAGCCTCCGCGACCTCCACGAGCGAAGCCGCCGGCGCGTTCGCGCAGCTCGCGGCGTCGCGCGCAGTCGCGAGCAATGGTTGGGCGATCGGCGCCGAGCGCGCCGCCGAGAACGGGATGCTGCTCGCGAACCCGCACTTCCCGTGGGAAGGCGAGCTGCGGCTGTGGGAGTCCCACCTCACCGTGCCCGGCGAGCTCGATGTGTACGGGGCCACGCTGCTCGGCGCACCGGGCGTGCTGATCGGCTTCAACGACGCGGTCGCGTGGACGCACACGGTGTCGGCCGGTCACCGCTTCACCGTGTACCGCCTCGATCTCGCCGACGGTGACCCCACCGCGTACATGTACGACGGCGAAGCACGTTCGATGGAGTCGACCGAGTACGCGATCGACGTGCTGCAAGACGACGGATCGGTGGAGCCGGTCACCCGCACGTTGTGGCGGTCGCACTTCGGCCCGGTCATCAACTTCCCGGGTCTCGGCTGGAGTGACGAGGTGACGCTCGCGTACCGCGACGCGAACATCGACAACGACGTGCTGCTCGACCAGTTCCTCGGCATGGATCGCGCCGAGTCGCTCGACGAGTTCCAGCAGGCGCACGCCGAGTTCAACGGGATCCCGTGGGTGAACACGATGGCGGTCTCGGCGGAGGGCGAGGCGTGGTACGCCGACACCGCGGCCACACCCAACCTCTCCGACGCCGCGATCGAACGGTGGCTCGACTCGCTCGACACCGACCCGATCGCGGAGATCGCGTACGACAACGGTGCCGTCTTGCTCGACGGGAGCGACTCCACCTTCGAATGGGTCGACGCCGAAGGAGCCCGCAGCCCGGGG
>DASUMP010000239.1:0-8590 GCA_036277635.1 Acidimicrobiia bacterium
GCGAGCCGTCGTAGTAGAGACCGCCGTCGAGCCACACGCCCCAGCGGGGGACGACGTGCGGGCGTCCGTCGGGTCGCACGGTCGCCATCCAGTACTGCTGCGACGCGACCAGGCGCGCTTCGATGGTCGCCCAGTCGAGCAATCCGTTGTCGGTCTCGGGGACGCCGTAGCCCTCGGGCATCTGCGGACGGTCGCGGGTCGCGTCGGTCATCGGTGGCTCCCTCGGTCGTCGATGCGCGTGGGCCGCGACGTTATGTGCCGGGTAGGTTCGATCGCGTGCCGGTCACCCGCGGGTTCAACCACGTCGCCACGCTCACCCCCGACCTCGACCGCCTCGTGCGCTTCTACGAGCAGGCGTTCGACGCGGTCGTCACGTTCGAGATGGAGGCGGCGCCCGACCACCCGCGGATGATCATCCTCGACCTCGGCGGCGGCGCGGCGCTCAACGCGTTCGAGGTGGGGGCGGACACGATCCTCGGCGACCGCACCGTCCAGGGCGGGCGCGGCGCGATCGACCACTACGCGCTCGCGGTGTCGTCGCGCGCCGAGTTGGAAGCGATGCGCGACCGGCTCGTCACCGCGGGTGCCGAGATCGGCGAGATCCAGCAGCTCGGCCACGAGTGGTCGCTCTTCTTTCGCGACCCCGACGGCATGGAGCTCGAGGTCTGCGCCCCGGTCACCCCCTGAGCAGAGGACAGTGAGGGACCGATTCGGTACTTCGTTGTCCTCTGCTCGGAGCGTGGGCGAGCGGACGAAGAGGTTTCGGGTGGGAGCGTCGGGCTGATGGGGATGTCGGAGTACCTGCGGCAGCTGCGGGCGCAGGTGGGGCACGCGCTGTTGGTGCTGCCGTCGGTGACGGTGCTCCCGCGCGACGACGAGGGGCGCGTGCTGCTCGTGCGGAACACCGACACGGGGCGGTGGATGACGATCGGCGGGCTGGTCGAGCCCGGCGAGGCACCGGTCGAGGCGGCGGTGCGCGAGGCGCGCGAGGAGGCGGGGGTCGATGTCGCGCTCGGGCCGGTGCTCGGGGTCGTCGGGGGGCCCGGATTCGAGGTCAGGTACCCGAACGGCGATGTGTCCGCCTACGTGGCGACCGTCTACGACGCGCGCGTCGTCAGCGGTGATGCCGCCCCCGACGGTCAGGAGACGACCGAGATCGGGTGGTTCTCGGGGACCGAGCTCGGCACGCTGGACCTCGACCCGTTCGCGGCCGCGACCTTGCGCGAGCTCGGCAACACGGTCGCCCGACGCGGCGCGCACTCGCCGCGAGTGCTACTGACGAAGCCGACGCGCGGCGATCAGCGGGAGTTCCTCGCCGCCGTGGCGGCGAGTCGGGAGCTGCACGAGCCGTGGGTGTTCCCGCCGACGGACCGGGCGACCTACCGCGGGTACCTCGACCGGGTCGCGCGCCCGGACTGCGAGGGGTGGCTCGTGCGCGGGGTCGACGGTGACGCGTTGGTGGGCGTCGTCAATCTCAACAACATCGTGCACGGGACGATGGAGTCGGCTGCGCTCGGCTACTACGCGTTCGTGCCGCACGCGGGCCGCGGGTTGATGCGGGAGGCGCTGGCGCTCGCGATCGACGAGGCGTTCGGGCGGCTCGGCCTGCACCGCGTCGAAGCGAACGTCCAGCCCGAGAACGTGCGGTCGATCGCCTTGGTGCGCGGGCTCGGGTTCGTGCAGGAGGGCTACTCGCGCCGCTACCTGAAGATCGCGGGGGACTGGCGCGACCACGAACGCTGGGCGCTCGTCGCGGAGGACTGGCCGGCGCGCGCGTGATCAGGCGAGGAGCGCGGAGGCGAGGCGGCGCCACTCGGCGAGGGGGAGGCCGGTGAAGCCGTCGGTGGGGAGCACCTGGACGCACACGTGGTCGGCGCCGGCTTCGTGGTGTTGCTGCACGCGGGCGCGGACCGCGTCCTCGTCGCCCCACACGACGATGGCGTCGACGAGGCGGTCCGAGATCGTCGTGAGGTCGTCGTCGGTGAAGCCGAGACGGCGCAGGTTGTTCGCGTAGTTCGGCAGGTTCGTGTAGATGCGCATCGTGGCGCGCGCGAGCTCGCGCGCCTGGTCGGCATCGTCGACCAGCACCGCCATCTGCTCGACCGCGAGGAGCTTGTCGGGGCCGAGGATCTCGCGCGCGAGTGCGGTGTGCTCGGGCGGCACGAAGTAGGGGTGCGCGCCGTCGGCGCGCTCGGCCGCGAGCGCGAGCATCTTCGGACCGAGCGCGGCGAGCACGCGCCGTGGTGTGCTGCTCGGCTCGCGCGCGAAGAAGATCGACTGGTCGATCGCGTCGAGGTGGGCGCGCATCTTCGCGAGCGGCTTGCCGTAGTCCTGCCGGTGCAGTCCCTCGACCGCGGGTTGGTGGCTGACGCCGAGACCGAGCAGGAAGCGGTCGGGGAAGGCTTCGGTGAGCGTGTGCCACCCGGCGCGCATCGTCATCGGGCTGCGGGCGTGGATGCTCGCGATGCCGGTGGCGAACGCGATGCGCTCGGTCGCCTGCAGCAGGAGCGCCGCACTCGCGAACGGATCGCGGCCGACCGATTCCGGCAGCCAGATCGCGCCGTAGCCGAGGGATTCCAGCTCCTGGGCGATCTCGCGGGCCCGGGACATCGGCTGCGGGTCGAGCTGGAACGTCCACAGTCCGACGCGTCCGAGGTCCACGGGCGCCGAGGCTATCGACGGGTTCGGACGTCCGGTTGCTCGTGTCCCACTCGCGTGCCAGGATGCCGCACTTCGATGGATCGTGTGGGGGTGGCGTGATGGCTGGGACCCGTTCCGTGCGCGCGTTGGCGCGCGTCGCCGTGGTCGCGATGCTGACGTCGGTGCTCGCGGTGGTCGCCGGCGCGACGCCCGCGCTGGCCGCGACGACGACCGTGCCGGTGCATCCGGGCAGTCCGAGCGGGTGGGGCTTCTTGGAAGAAGGGCCCACCGGATCCGGAACGTTCGTGGAGGGTCCCGCGACCGCGCCCGCCGGCGGCGGCAGCGCGCAGCTGACCGTGAACAGCACCGGGCGGTTCGTGCTCGGCACCCTCAATCACGCAGGGCTGCGGCTCTCGAACGTCACGAGCCTCGAGTACTCCACGTATCGATCGACGTTCGACGCGGGCAACACGCTCGCGGCGTCGCTCCAGTTCGACGTCGACTACGACGCCACCGACGGCAACACCGCGTTCCAGGGTCGACTCGTCTACGAGCCGTATCTCGCGGCGCCGGGCGGCGTCCTCGAAGACACCTGGCAGACCTGGGACACGCTCACCGGACCGGCATCCGGCTACTGGTGGGCGTCGGGATCCCCGGGGAACGGCACGTGCCCGCAGGCGAACCCGTGCACGTGGAGCGAGGTGCTCGCCGCGTACCCAAACGCCGGGATCCGCGTGAACATCGCCACGAACGTCTACGGCGCGCTCTTGCTGCGCGCCGGCGGTCCGTGGGCGAGCGGTTTCACGGGCAACGTCGACGCGCTCACCGTCGGGATCCTCGGCAACGACACTGTCTACGACTTCGAGCCCTCCTGCACGCTCGTCTGCTACGTGAACGACGCGACCGGCAACGACATGAACAGCGGGTCGGCGCCGGAGTACGCGAAGAAGACGATCCAGTCGGCGCTCGACTCCGGCGCACCCAACGGTTCGGTCTTCGTGTACCCCGGAACCTACGACGAGACGGCCACGAACCGGTTCCTCTTCGACGCCTCGGGCCCCTACCAGTTCGGGCTGTTCCTCGCGAAGGACGGCGTCACCGTGCAAGGCGTCGACGCTGGCGGGACGCCGATCACGTCGTCGGCCGCGGTCCAAGCGCGGGTCGACACCAACGCGACGAACAACTTCGGGCCGAGCGGCATCTGGGTCGAAGGTGACGGCGTCAGCATCAACGGACTCGAGATCGGTTCGAACGCGAGCGGCCAGAACAAGACCATCGAGGTCATCGGCGACGCGTTCACGTTGCGCGACTCGGTGGTCGACGATGCGTACGGGTCGATCTACTTGAACGATTGGCGCTTCGACGTCGGGACCGACACCTCGCACGTCCAGTCGTACACGATCGACGGGAACGAGCTCGCGACCGGTGTCAGCATCGACATCGCCAACGGCGCCGGGTACTCCGGACCCGTCAGCGGTCGCGCGATCACCGACAACCTGATCGCGGGTGGATCGACCGATCCCTCGGTGTTCTGGCCGTCGATCAGCTTCAACGGCTCCGGCACCGGTGTGCCGTGGTTCGTGCAGTCCGTGGGTGGCGCACAGATCACCGGCAACACCTTCGGCGCCAGCGACCAATACGTACGCGCGCGCGGCACCTACGACACGAGTGAGTTCGATTTCGTCGGGTGGTTCGGAGCGAACACGTTCGCGCGCGCCGCGCTCGATACCGACGGTGTGAGCGCCCGGCCGTACTCGTACGTGTCGGGGCCGTACACCTTCAACGACGTGCGGCGCATCGGAGGAACGATCCAGGCAGCGCACGCCGCGGGATGCGCGGGCGCCGACTGCAACGGTGAGCTCACCAACGCGGTCGCGAACGACACGGTCCTGCTCACGGGCGCGTTCACCGAGTCGGTGAACATCACGATCCCGGTCACGCTGTCGGGTTCGGGCGCCGCTACCACGTCGCTCACCGGTGCCGGCACGGGTGCCGGGATCACGGTCGGGGGCGGTCTCACCGGCGTCACCGTGAACGACTTGACCGTCACCGGTTGGCGCGACGGCATCGCGATGCCGACCGGTCCGCTCACCGACGTCACGCTCGAAGATCTCGTCGTCGACGCCAACACGCGCCACGGCATCTGGAGCCAGGCGTTCGGTCTCACCGACTTCACGGTGAACCGCGTGCAGGCCAACGGCAACGACCCCGAGAACAACGATGTCGGACGCGGCATCTGGATCATCAACGGCACCAAGACGGGCGTGACGATCACGAACGGTGAGTTCTCCGACAACGCGCTCGTCGGCATCGACGTGAGCGACGGCTCGGTCACCGACCTGTTGATCTCCGGGAACACGGTCGTCGGCAACGGCGACTCAGGAATCGCGGTCCTCGGCGCGATCGGTCCCGACGCGAACCTCGTGACCGCCAACACGGTCACCGACAACGGGCGCTTCGGCATCGAGCTCAAGAACTCGGCCGGCAACTCGGCGGCGAGCGGACCGGGCAGTCTCGTCGTCTCCAACAACTCGGTCTCGCGCTCCGTGACCGCCACCGATGCCCGCGACCACGCGGGCATCGCAGTCGTCCGGCGCTTCCCTGCAGTCGGCAACCCCGCGCAGCCGTCGGGTGCGGTCGTCATCGGGAACTCGGTCTCCGGCTACCGCCGCGCGCCCGTGTCCACCGGCGACGGGTTCGGGGTCGTGGTCGAAGGCACCGGCAACGTCGTCACCGACAACTCCGTCTCCGACAACGACGTCGGCGTGCAGGTGCAGGGCGCGAACCCGGCAGTCGGTCAGGCCAACACCGACTTCTTCGACCGGGGTGACGCCGCGAGTGGCGACGCCGACGTCAACCGCAACGCGATCACCGGCAACGACGTCGGGTTGCGCGTCACGGGCACCGCGACCGCCGATGGAACCTGCAACTGGTGGGGGAGCGCGAGCGGCCCGGGCGGTTCGGGACCGGGTACCGGAGACTCGGTCTCGGCCGGCGCGACGTTCCTGCCGTGGCTGCTGACCTCGAACCTCGCGGGGGCGTGCCCCGGCGGGCCGACGGTGTCGATCGGCGACGCATCGGTCGTCGAAGGCGACAGTGGCCTCTACCGGATCCTGAAGTTCAACGTGACGTTGTCGCAGCCGTCGACGTCGGCGATCACGGTGCAGTACGCGACGGCACCCGGTTCGGCCACCGCGCCAGCCGACTACGGCACCAAGACCGGCACCTTGCGGTTCGCCGCAGGAGCGGTCGCACGTCAGGTCGCGATCAAGGTGTTCGCGGACACGGCGGTCGAAGGCGATCAGACGTTCACCGTCACGTTGAGCAACGCGAACACGGCGTACATCGGGCGAGCCGTCGGGACGGGCACGATCGTCGACGACGAGGGTCTGCCCGCACAGCGGGTGCGCATCGGGAGCGCGTCGGTGGTCGAGGGCAACGTGAAGAACCGCCCGGGCCAGGTCGTCCTCAGCCTCGGTGCGGCGGCGACGGGAGCGGCCAGCTTCACCGTGTCGATCTCGGCCGGCGTCGGTGCGACCAGCGCTGACTTCACGCCGGTGGCGACGCGGACAGTCAACTTCACCGCCGGACAACGGTGGAAGGCCATCCCGGTGACGCTCAAGCCCGATGTGCTCCCGGAGGGCACCGAGACCGTGCTGATCGCGGTCACCAGCGTGCCGATCGGCTTCGACGGACTCGGCTACGTCGGGACGCTCACCATCCTCGACGACGACTGATCGGGGCGAGCCGGGCCCACGTGCGGAAAATAGAACGCGTTACACTTCGCGACTGGCGCGGCCGCGGGCCGTGGGCGGGGGAGCGTTCATGACGGCAGCGGGAGCGGAGCAGCACGCATCGCGGCTGCTGATCGGCGGCGAGTGGGTCGACGGCGCCGACGGCGGCTACGAGATCGTCAACCCCGCCACCGAAGACGTCGTCGGCGTGGCGCCCGAGGCGTCGGTCGCGCAGGCGAACGACGCAGCGCGCGCCGCGCGCGACGCATTCGACTCGTGGTCGCGCACCGCGCCCGAGGTGCGCGCCGAGTTGTTGCAGCGGACGGCCGACGCGATCCGCGCCAAGACCGACGACCTGCTGCCGCTCGTGATCGCGGAGACCGGCTGCACGGCCACGGTCGGCAAGCAGATGCAGGTGCCGATGGCGGCCACCCGCTTCGACGCGTACGCGAAGTACGCGCTGCAGCCGCAGGTGCTGCCGCTGCCGCCCCAGGAGATGCCGGCCACCGCGCTCGCGCCCGGCGGTCTCATGGGCGCGATCGCGCGACGCGTGCCCGTGGGGGTCGTCGCGTGCATCACGCCGTACAACTTCCCGATCGTGAACATGGCGGGCAAGCTCGGACCAGCGCTCGCGATGGGCAACACGGTCGTGGTGCGGCCCGCGTCGCAGGACCCGCTCGCGGTGATCGAGCTCGTGCGGATCATGCACGAGGTCGGGTTCCCCGAAGGCGTCGTGAACGTGGTCACCGGCTCCACGCCCGCGAGCGGCGAGGCGCTGGTCGAGAGCGGCGACGTCGACATGGTGTCGTTCACGGGCTCGACCGGCGTGGGCACGCGCATCGCCGAGGTCGGCGGGCGCACGATGAAGCGCTTCCTCCTCGAGCTCGGCGGCAAGGGCGCCGCGCTCGTGTTCGACGACGCCGACGTGAAGACCGCGATCGGGATGGTCGGCTCGGTGTGGACGTTCCATTCGGGGCAGATCTGCACGGCGCCGACGCGCGCGATCATCCAGCGCGGCGTCTACGACCAGGTCGTCGCCGGCCTCGCGAAGATGGCGACGGTGCTCAAGGTTGGCGACCCCTACGAGCCCGACACGGTCGTCGGCCCCGTCATCACCGCCGCGCATCGCGACCGGGTCGAGAGCTACGTGCGCATCGGCGCCGACGAAGGCGGCGAAGTGCTCGCCGGGGGCGCGCGACCGGAGAAGCCCGACCGCGGGTTCTACGTCGCGCCCACGCTCATCGCCGGGTGCCGCACCGACATGCGCGTCGCGCAAGAAGAGATCTTCGGTCCGGTGATCGTCGCGATCCCCTTCGACGAAGAGGACGAAGGCATCGCGATCGCGAACGACACGCCGTTCGGTCTGTACGACTACGTGTTCAGCGGCGACACGAACCGCGCGATGCGGGTGAGCAAGCGGCTGCGCACCGGCAACGTCGGCATCAACACGACCCAGCGCAACCACGGCACGCCGTTCGGCGGCATGAAGTACAGCGGCGTCGGGCGCGACGGCGGCGAGTTCGGCCTCCACGCGTACACCGAGCTGCAGAGCGTGGTGTGGCCGGGGTGACCGCACCGCACGACACGGTCTCGGTCGTCCCCGACGGTCGACTCGTCTTCGGCCTGCAGCTCCCGGTGCAGGCGCTGTCGGTGCGCACGTCGATGCCGTGGGAGCGCGAGGGCGCCGGACCCGACGACATCGTGCGGGTCGCGCAGACGTGCGACCGCGCCGGGTTCTTCTACGTCGCGGTGTGCGACCACGTCGCGGTGCCGCGCGGTCCCGCCGAGATGATGTCGACCACGTGGTACGACCCCGTGTCGACACTCTCGTACCTCGCCGCGCTGACCGACACCGTGCGGCTGATGACCAATGTGTACGTCGCCGCGTACCGCCATCCGCTCCAGACCGCGAAGACGTTCGCGACGCTCGACGCGCTGTCGGGTGGACGGGTCGTCCTCGGCGTGGGTGCCGGTCACCTCGAAGGCGAGTTCGCCGTGCTCGGCGTGCCGTTCGCGGAACGCGGCCGGCTCACCAACGAAGCGATCGACGGCATCGTTGCCGCGTGGTCCGACGAGTGGCCAGTGCTCGACGGCCCGACGTGGACCGCGTCCGACGTCGGCCAGCGGCCGCGCCCGGTGCAGCAGCCGCGCCCACCGATCTGGATCGGCGGCTCCGGCAAGGCCGCGCTGCGCCGCGTCGCCGAACGCGGCGACGG
>DASUMP010000240.1:0-2400 GCA_036277635.1 Acidimicrobiia bacterium
GATCCGCAACCGGGCGAGCTCGAGGAGCGCGGGGTCGAGGTCGCCGTCGGTCCACAGCGAGCCGTAGAACTCCCGGAAGCGCGCGTACGCGTCGGGGATCAGTCCGAACACCTCGTCGAGCGCGGTCTCGCCCGGCGCGCGCTCCGGCAGCCACGTCATGGTCGCGTCCGATCGCGATCGGCGACGAGCACCTGGGCCCACGCGACCGACAGCGACTGCCGCCGCTCGACGCGGAAGCCCGCGCGCGCGAACAGCCCGTCGAACTCGGCGGCGGTGCGCTCCCGGCCGCGACCCGTGAGCACGAGCATCTCGAGATCGGTGGCCAGCGCGGGCGTGTCGTAGCGGCCGTCGGGGACGATCTGGTCGACGACCACCACGCGCCCGCCGTCGGGGAGTGCGTCGCGCACGTGCCCGAGGATGCGCAGGCACGACTCGTCGTCCCAGTCGTGCACGATCGCCTTGAGCACGTAGCAATCGTGGCCGACGGGCACCGATGCGAAGAAGTCGCCCGCGACCACTTCGGCCCGTTCGATCACCCCGGCGGCGGCGAGGCGGTCGGGCGCGGCGGCGACGACTGCGGGGAGGTCGTACACCACGCCCCGCACGTTCGGATGCGCCTCCAGCACCAGCGCGATCAGCGACCCGTTGCCACCGCCGACGTCGCAGACCGAGCGGTGCGCCGAGAAGTCGTACCCCGCCAGGAGCGCGGGGCCGACGAGTCGCGACGTCTCGGCCATCGCGTCGTCGAAGACGCGCTGGGCGTCGGGGGTCGACGTGAGCCAGTCGAAGTAGTCGGCGCCCGTGGCCGCGACCGACGCGCTCGCGCCCGTACGGACCGAGGCGTCGGCGTGCTGCCAGATCGCGAAGTGCCACGGTGCACCCTGGAACCGGATCCACGATCGCAGCGAGTCGGGGTGCTCGGCCCGCAGCAACGACGACGCCCCGTTGTTGCGCCACCGGCCGCGACGATCCTGACGGAAGATCCCGCGCGCGGCGAGGAAGCGCAACACGCGACCCAGCGCGTCGGCGTCGGCGCCGACCGCGGTCGCGAGATCGTCGGGCGTCCGTCGACGAGCGCCGAGCGCGTCGGCCACGCCGAGGTCGGCCACGATCGCGAGCGCGCGTGTCTGCATCATCCCGAGCGACGCGTCGAGGACCGTGAGCACCGGCGGTCCGGTGCGCCGATGCACGCCGGCGAGCGCGTGCCGCACCCGGAACAACGGCGCGACGGCCCACGGGGGTGGGAGCCGCGGCCGCGACGCTCGCTCGCCGTCAGCCATCGGATGAGACGGTGTACTCGCGCAGCTCGGGGTCGGCCTCGATCTGCTCGTCGGTGAACAGCACGTCGCGCCACTGCTTGCCGCTGAAGCGCTCGGTCTGGTCGCTGAAGTGCTCGCTCGTGGTGTCGCCCGACTCTCCGTAGGTGAGGAAGGCCTGGGCGCGCGGGCCGTCGTCGGTGAACTCCAGCGTCATGATGAAGCTCGTGCCGTTGTTCACCGGCCAGCCCTGCTCGGTGAGAGAGATCCCGTCGCGCACCGACGCGGGGAGCTCGTAGCCGGGCTCGAGCGACGTGCCGAACCGGCTGAACCCGATCGCGTTGGTGATGCCGAGGTGATCGCCCGGCCCGCCGTGGATCGGGATGCGCTCGCCGCCGCGTTCGGCGTACTGCACGTCGCCGTACGCGACATCGGGGGTGAAGCCGGCGGCGGCGAGGTCGGCGACCGCCTGGCGCAACGCGGCGCGCGCCTGCTCGAGGTTGGCGGGATCGGCGAGGGCACTCCCCGTGGGGGTGCCGACCGGGTCGGTGGCGTCGAAGGGCTCCGCGAACAGCGCACCGGCATCGAGCACCTGGTCGAAGTCGTACGCGCCGACGAACAACCGCCACAGCGCGGCGCCCCGGCTGTCGACGTCGAACGTGCCGTCCCACGCCTCGAGCACCGCGCACGCGTCGGCGAGATCGGCCTGGTTCGCGCACACGTCGCTCACGACGCTGTCCTGCAGCTCGATCGCGGTGAACGCACGGTTCGAGAGCGCCGACGCTTGCAGCTCCTCCAACGTGAAGCGGTCGTCGGGGCCCGCGTCGCCTTCGAGCTGCACGACGTTCATGCGCGTGCGCGGCGAGCGCGGCGTCGCCTCGCGTCCGTGCATCGGCGAGTAGCCGGTCAGCAGCTCGTCGGGGTTCGCGAGCCAGTAGCTGTCGTTCGCGTTGAAGATGTAGTCATCGCGCAGGAGCTGCGGCTGCTCCGCGAACGGGACGAGCCCCGGGCTGCGGGCTCCTTCGGCGTCGACCCATTCGAAGGTGGAGTCGCTCCCGTCGAGCAAGACGGCACCGTTGTCGTACGCGATCTCCGCGATCGGGTCGGTGTCGAGCGAGTCGAGCCACCGTTCGATCGCGGCGTC
>DASUMP010000241.1:0-6791 GCA_036277635.1 Acidimicrobiia bacterium
GGCGGGCGAGTTCCTCGGGTCCGATCCCGTGCGGCACAACCTGATCCTCACGTTGCTCCACGGGCGCGTCGCCGCCCCCGAACCCGGGCGGTACTGGGTGGTGGACGCCGACGACCGGGCGTGCGGGGTGGTGTTCCAGTCGCCGCTGCAGTTCGTCGCGACGCTCACCCCGATGTCGTCGGCCGCGGCGAGCGCCGCCGCCGACGCGATCGCCGACGCGGGTGTCGCGCTCCCGGGCGTGAGCGCCGAAGCCGCGACGGCCGCGCACTTCGCGGGGCGGTGGACCGAGCGGACGCAGGCGGCCGCGCTCCCGGATCTGGGCCAGCGTCTCTACGCCTTCGGCGAACCCGGCGAGGTCCGTCAGGCGTCGGGCGTCGTCCGGCGCGCCGACGAGCACGACCGCGGCGTTCTGATCGAGTGGACCGAAGCGTTCGAGCACGAGATCGGCGAGCAACCGTCCGATGCTGCCGCCGTCGTGGACCGTCGATTGCGCAGTCAACAGCTCTTCGCGTGGGAGGACGGTGGCGTGGTGGCGATGGCGGGGGTCTCGGCGCCGGTTGGCGACGTCGTTCGCGTCGGGCCCGTATACACGCCGCCGGCCGCGCGCGGTCACGGCTATGCGTCGGCCCTCGTCGCGTCGTTGTCGATCGACGCGCGGTCACGTGGGCTGCGATGCATCCTCTTCGCCGACCTCGCGAACCCGACGGCGAACGCCTTGTACCGACGGATCGGCTACCAGGCGGTCGCCGAATGGCTGCGCTACCGATTCGAACCCGCAGAACGTGTGACGAATCACTGACGCGCTCCTGACCGTCGCGTGATCGCGCCGAGCAAGTCTCGTGATCGGGACGCATACGCTCGGGGCGTGCGCCTGCTCCTGGTGTCGGATCTGCACTACACGCTCAAGCAGCTCGACTGGGTGGTCGCGCGCGCCGACGACTACGACGTCGTCGTGCTCGCCGGCGATCACCTCGACGCGGGGTCGTTCGTCGAACCCGACGTGCAGATCGTCGTCGTGCTCGAGTACCTCGCTCGCCTCGCCACGAAGGCGACGGTGATCGCGAGCTCCGGCAACCACGACCTGAACGCGCGCAACGACCACGGCGAGAAGTCGGCGGTGTGGCTGCAACGAGCTCGCGAGCTGGGTGTGCACACCGATGGCGCGCGCGTCGAGCGCGACGACGCGATCGTGACCGTGTGCGAGTGGTGGGACGGACCGCGTTCGCGCGGTGCGGTCGACGAGCAGCTGCGCGTCGACGCCGAGAAGGTCGACGACCGGCCCTGGATCTGGGTGTACCACGCTCCCCCCGACGAGTCACCGACGAGCTGGACGGGCACGCGCCACTACGGCGACGCCGACCTGCGCGCGTGGATCGCCGAGCACCAGCCCGATCTCGTGCTGTGCGGTCACGTGCACGAGTCGCCGTTCAAGACCGAGGGTGGCTGGTTCGACCGGATCGGCGCGACCACCGTGTTGAACGCCGGCCGGCAACGGGGGCCGCTCCCGGCGCACGTCGTCGTCGACACCGCCGACGGTGCGCTCACGTGGATCTCGCTCGCGGGCGTCGAGCACGCGTCGCTCGCGCCCGTCGCCTGACGCGCGCGCTCAGTACTCGGGGTCGGGATCTCGATCCGAGCTGAGCTCGCTGCGGGTGCCGGACGCGCGCGAGAGGGCCGAGAGCACGGTGTCGACCATGCCGAGGCCTCCTTCGTGGTCGCCGTACTGCTGCTTGAGGTCGGCGAGGTACGACGTCATCAGCTGCAGCCGCGACGCGAGCAGGCGTGCGAGTGCGAGCGCGAGTTCAGGATCGGTGGCGAGCCGCGCTCGCGCGTCGGCGACGACCGCAACCGTCGACGGCACCGCGGCGCGCACGTCCGCGGAGGACGGTCGGCCGAGCACGACCGACATCTCACCGACGCACGACCCGCGCTCGTCGATCGTCGCGATCGACATCCCCGACTTCTCGACGACGAGTGCGCCGTCGAGCAACACGTACAGCGACCCGCCGTCGTCGCCGTCGCGCAACAGCGTCGCGCCGGCGTCGAGATCGAGCGTGGGGACTCCGTTCGCGAGGTCGAGCAGCTCCTGCACGCGCCGAGTCTCGCGCGCCGCGCGTCAGGGTCACGGCTGGTCGTCACGCTCCCGTCAGGCCGGGAGCGCGGGCACGAACGTCGAGATCAGTGCTCGTCGTGACGGTGGAGCAGCACGTCGACGACGATCTTCACCGCAGTGGTGATGACTCGCATGGCCGACTCCCTTCGCTGACGTCATCGACCTATCGGCGTCGCCGCCGGATCGGTGCAGCGATTTCTGCTCCGGCTCCGAGAAATGATGCGGACGGACCACGCGTCCTCGACCTCGGCCGACGCGAGACGCCGGACTCGTTAGCCTGCGCCGCATGGCAACCACACGAAACGCAACCACCCGCTGGCAGGGCGCCCTCCTCGACGGTGCCGGACAGGTCACCCTCGAGTCGTCGGGGCTCGGCACCTTCGACGTGACCTGGCCGTCGCGCGCCGAGGAGCCCAACGGCCGCACGAGCCCCGAAGAGCTGATCGCCGCCGCGCACTCCGCGTGCTACTCCATGGCCCTGTCGAGCACGCTGGCGAAGGCGGGCACCCCACCCGAGCGGCTCGAGACCTCCGCCGCGGTGACGTTCCAACCCGGGGAGGGCATCACCGGCGTGCACCTCACGGTGCGGGGAACGGTCCCCGGCGCGTCGGCCGACGACTTCGCGAACGCGGCGGAGACGGCCAAGGTCAACTGCCCGGTGAGCAAGGCGATGACCGGCACGACGATCACGCTCGACGCCGCGCTCGCCTGAGCGCGGATCTCGCGGACCTCACCGAGGGGCGGTCCCAGGTCACGGGTGGGGGCCGACGACCCGGGACCGCCCGGCTCGGAATCCAGCGGCTACCACCGCGGACCGGCGTCGCAAACCCCCAGTTCCGTGCCGGATCCGCCACGCTCCGTGGCATCGGACGGCAACGGCGTGGCAAAGACTGGACGCCGAGTGTGACGCGCGTCACGATCGGAGCGAACAGCCGGGGGGTTCGGAGAATGCTCGTGTTGGCGGTGCTGCCCGTCGTGGGCGTGCTGATCGGCTGGGACGGCGCCCGCCGTCGCAGCACCGAGACGCTTGCGCTGGCGACGATCCTCGCCGTGTTCCTCGCCGGGCTCGTGGCCGCGGTCGACCACCGGGGCTGGGTGCAACCGTCGGTGAGCGTGCTCCTGACGGTCACGCTGACGAAGCTGGCGATCGTGACCCGCCGGCGCTGGGACGCCCGGACCGTGCGCTGAGCGACGGCGTGAGCTCAGGCGCCGAACAGCCCGGCCGACGACACCGCCGCGCCGAGCGCCCCACAGGCGATCGCCGCCACGCCGAGCCCCGAGCCGACCCGCCCGGGCAGGTGCTCGGCCCGCCAGCGGACGTGCGCGCCGAGGGCGATCCCCTGGACCGACGCGACGAGGCAGACCGCGGCCAGCGCGGGGAGGATGCCGAAGGAGAGCGCGGCGACGCCGAGCACGACCGCGAGGTAGCCCTCGCGCATGTTGTCGCGCGTCGTGATGCGGACCCCGACGCCGGGGTCGGTGCGCTCCGCCTGCACTTCTTTCGTAACGGAGGACCGCCGGAAGCCCTTGATGGGCCGTCCGAACCAGTTCCTCACCGACCTTCAGCGCGGCGGGCGCCTCACGGGTGGCGGTACACGTCGCGCACGTAGTCGGCGACCATGCGATCGGCGCTGAACCGCCACCCGATCGTGCGCAGACTCGCCTTCATCCGGGCCACCCAGGCGCGCGGGATCCCGGCGGCGTCCCGATCGTGGAACATCGGGACCACGTCGTGCTCGATCACGTCGTAGAGCGCGGTCGCGTGACGGTGGTCCTGGGCGGCCCAGTCGTCGTCGGGTTCGCCGTCGATCGCCCATCCGTTCGTGCCGTCGTGGGCCTCGGCCCACCAGCCGTCGAGGACGCTCACGTTCAACGCCCCGTTGAGCGCGGCCTTCATGCCGCTCGTGCCGCTCGCCTCCATGGGGGGCCGGGGGACGTTGAGCCACACGTCGCACCCCGCGACGAGTCGAGCCGCATACGACAGGTCGTAGTCCTCGAGGAACGCGACCCGTCCCGCGACGCCAGGCGCGTCCTTGAGGCCGAACAGCTGCTGGGTCACCTGCTTCGCGCTCTCGTCCATCGGGTGGGCCTTGCCCGCGAAGAGGAACTGCAAGGGGCGATCGCCGTCGAGCAGCGCGAGCGCGCGCTGCGGATCGACCGAGAGCAGATGGAGTCGCTTGTAGGTCGCGATGCGGCGCGCGAACCCGACGGTGAGCACGCCGGGATCGAACGTCGTCCACGCGGCACGGACGTACTCGAGCTGCTCGCCCCGAGCGAGACGATCGGTGACCGCGCGGGAGCGGCAGTGCTCGACCAGCTCGGCGCGCAGCTCGCAACGAACCGCCCAGAGGTCCGAGTCGGGGATCGCGTCGATCGCCGACCATGTGTCGGGATCGGCGGCGCGAGTCTCCCATCCGGCGCCGAGGTGCTCGTCGAGCAACGCCCGCATGCGCGGCGCCATCCAGGTGGGAACGTGCACACCGTTCGTCACCGATGTGATCGGGACCGATGATGCGTCACGGTCGGGGAACATCGGCTGCCACATCGAGCGCGCCACGTCACCGTGGCGCGCGCTGACGCCGTTCACGCTGCGACTCGCGCGGATCGCGAGTGGCGTCATCCCGACGGGCTCGTCGGTCCCGGGCGTGATCCGGCACAGGTCGAGGAAGCGGTCGGGGTCGAGACCCACTCGCGCGGGGACACCGCCGAGCGTCGCCAGCAGCTCGTCGGCGCCGTAGGTCTCATTGCCGGCGGCGACGGGCGTGTGGGTCGTGAACACGAACCGTTCGCGCACCCGAGCGAGCGGCTCGTCACGCGCGTCGTCGCGATCGGAGCGCGACGCGAGCTCGAGCGCGGCCAGCGCGGCGTGGCCTTCGTTGAGGTGGACCACCGCCGGGTCGATACCGAGCGCGTCGAGCGCGAGCACGCCGCCGATACCGAGCAGCGAGTACTGCGCGAGTCGGACCGATCGGTTGCCTTCGTACAAGCGACTCGTCACCCAGCGTTCGAGCTCGGAGTTCTCGGGGAGGTCGGCGTCGAGCAAGAAGAGCGGCACGCGTCCGACCGCGACACGCCACACCTGCGCGGCGAGCTCGCCGTCCCACGCCGGGACGCGCACCACGATCGGGCGACCGTCGGCGCCGGTCACGAGCGCCGCAGGCAGGTCGCGCGGATCGAGGTCGATCCAGTACTCGTGCTGGCGCCCGCCGGTGTCGATCCGCTGGTGGAAGTAGCCCCGCCGGTACAGCAGCCCGACGGCGACCATCGGGAGCGCGCGATCCGACGCGGCCTTCAAGATGTCGCCGGCGAGCACGCCGAGGCCGCCGGAGTACACGGGAAGCGAGCGGTGGACGCCGAACTCCGCGCAGACGAACGCGACCGGCCGCCGCGGATCGACGGCGGTGTCCCACGGTCGCGCGCGATCGGCGGCGAGCACCTCGGCGAGCCACGCCGCCCGTTCGACGAGCTGCCGGTCGGCGGCCGCGCGTTCGAGCACCGGGCGGGGCGAGCTGCGCAGCAAGCGCACCGGGTTCCCGTCGCGACCGAAACGGTGGGCGTCGATGCCAGCGAACACGTCGGCGCCGCCGGGGACCCAGGACCACCGGTAGTCGTAGGCCACGGCGGCCAACGGACGCAACGGGTCGGGCAGCTCGTGGGCGAGGTCGGTGACGGCACGATCGAGGTCGTGCAGTCCGGCTCCCAGCATCGGGTCTCCTGATCGGGGCGGCAGCGACGGGCACGGTACCGGTTCGCCTCGATCGCCCGGCCGCCCACGGCCGTGCCTCAGCGCGGCGTCGGCGGTTCGACGACGGCCCACACCGTCTTGGCGTCGGCGGTCAGCTCGTATCCCCACGACGCCGCGACTCGTTCGACGATCTGCAGCCCCGAACCGCGCGTCGTGCGCTGCACCTCCGGCGCGCGTTCCGGGAACGGATCGATCACCTCGACGCGCACGCCGCGCTCCGACGAGCTCAGCCGGACCCACACCGTCATCGCCCATCCCGGTGCCGTCGCGTGCGAGATCGCGTTGGTCAGCAGCTCGGTCACCACGAGGCGCACGTCGTCGGCGAGCTCGGCCCGTCCGAACCGCTCGAGAGTTTCGCCGGCCCACCGGCGAGCGACCGCCAGCTGGCTGCGGGAGGCGGCGACGGCGCGGGTCTCGGTGTCCATGACGGAGGATGCAGAGCACGGGGCGGGGATGCTCGCGACCGGCGGGTACCCGGTCGGTCGCGGCAGGAAACGACGATGCGTCTGCGGCGCGACGCGGTGGGAGACCGGCGCGGGCCGGTCTCCCACCGTCCGCTCCGCTCGCCGCGCGGTCAGTCCTGGTACACGCCGATGCCTTCGATGATCACGAACTTGCCATCAGAGACGACGTCGATGGCGAGCGTCCCCTGGCGTGGGGAACCCCACGTCGCGACCGTGAACACCTGCGCGCGGTTCTTCGTGGGTGACGAGAGGTCGAGACGCGCGATCTCGGTGCCGTCCCACGTGACGCTCGCGACACCGCAGTCGGAACACGTGGTCGCGACGATCGCGATGCGCTCGCCGTAGACCAGCGTGCGCTTCGCCCGTGCTCCAACCTTCGTCGACCAGTACGCGGTCTGCTCGTACGCGCTGACCGGCGTGTACCGGGTGAAGCTGGGCGTGTACCCGAGCTCGTCGGCGGTCATCGGCA
>DASUMP010000242.1:0-8506 GCA_036277635.1 Acidimicrobiia bacterium
ACGAGAGCGCCGGTCGGCCGAAGCTGCGCGCCGCGAAGATCAGCGCGACGCCGGGGATGATCATCGACCCGACGAGGATCACTTCCTCGCGATAGCGCCGTCTGAGGTACGGGGCGAGGATCGTGCCGAGACCGTTGCCGACGCCGCTCGTGAGCAGGATCACTCCGTACATCCACGCGGGTTCGCCGCGCGCTTTGAGCACGATCGCGGCGAAGAACGTGGTGAAGCCGACGACGCCGCGCAGCATCCCCATCGCGGAACCCGCGAGACGGATGCTGGCGACGTGGAGGGCCTCGCGCTCCTCTTGCGTCTCGGGGCGACCCTGCGCTTGCGCGCGGGGGATCTGGAATGCGGCGAGCGCGCCGAGCCCGAAGACGATGACGGCGAACCGGAGCACCCACTCGCCACCGAACAGCTGGAGGATGCCGGCGGCGGGGAGGCCGCCGACGATGCCGGCGAGCACGCTGATGAGCGCGAGGCGCGAGTTCGCGAGCACCAGCTCGTTCTGGTCGTCGACGACGGCGGGGACGAGCGAGCTCTTCGCGACCTGTTGGCCCTTGGCGAGCACCAGGGTGAGGAACGCGAGGGGGTACAGGAGCAGGCCGTCGAGGTTGCTCGCCATGAACAGGCAGAGGACGGCCCGGCCGGCGGCGGACGCCGCGAACATCAGGCGCCGGCCACCCTTCGAGCGGTCGAGGAGCGGGCCGAGCACCGGCGCGACCAACGCGAACGGGGCGAGCGTGAAGACGAGGTAGAGCAGGACGCGCGGGCGCGCGTCGCTCACGTCGACGGTGAAGAACAGGGAGTTCGCGAGCGCGACGGTGACGAAGACGTCGCCGCTGACGCCGAGCGCGTGGGCGACCGCAAGCCGCGCGAACGGCGTCATCGTCGTGCTCTCGGGGCGCATCGAAGTCGTCGCGGGAGGCTAGCGCCGGGTGCGCGCGGGGCTTCGCGCCGCGGCGCGCGGGCGCGTTGCTTCACCGCCGTGTCACGCGTTCGTCATCACGTCGCCAGGGCTTCGCAACCTCGGATCTCTAGCGTTGCCGGCGCAGCCCACCCCGGCTGACGGCGGCACTCCCCGGCCGCCGGTCCGTGTGCGCGACACGCGGACCGCACGTGCACGGTCGGTACTCCCCCGGGTCCCGACCCACGAATCGACGGCCGTCCGGACCTCCACCCCGGGCGGCCGTCGCGTTCTCGGCCCGTTCCGACCGTGGGAGGAGCCACGTACCATGCAGTCATGAGTCCCCCGGATGTCGTCGGAGAACCGGTCGACTCCGCAGCGCGGTACCTGAACCGCGAGCTGTCGTGGCTCGACTTCAACGCCCGGGTGCTCGCGCTCGCCGAGGACCCCGAGCAACCGCTGCTCGAGCGGGTGAAGTTCCTCGCCATCTTCTCGAGCAACCTCGACGAGTACTTCCAGGTGAGGGTGTCCGGCCTGAAGGAGCAGATCGCGCTGGGCGTGCGCAGCACGTCGCCCGACGGGCTCGACCAGGTGGAACAGCTGCGTGGCATCCGCAGCCGGGTCGAAGACCTCGTGGCGCGCCAGTCGGCGGTGTTCACCAAAGAGGTGCTCCCCGCGCTCGAAGCCGTCGGCATCCGCTTCGCCGAGTGGGACGAGCTCACCGACGACGACCGAGCGCGCCTCAGCCACGAGTTCGACGAGCGCATCTACCCGGTGCTCACCCCGCTCGCCGTCGACCCCGCGCACCCGTTCCCCTACATCTCGAACCTGTCGCTGAACCTCGCGGTCGTGGTGCGCAACCCGGTGTCGGGCGAAGAGCGGTTCGCGCGCGTGAAGGTGCCGCCGCTGCTGCCGCGGTTCGTCGCGCTCGACAAGGAGCGGTTCGTACCGCTCGAACAGGTCATCGCCGCACACCTCTCCACGCTCTTCCCGGGCATGGAGGTGCTCGGGCACCACGCGTTCCGGGTCACGCGCGACGCCGACTTCGAGCTCGCCGACGACGCCGAAGACCTGCTCGCGGCGATGGAGCTCGTGCTGCGCCAGCGCACGAAGTTCGGTGCCGCCGTGCGCCTCGAGGTCGACACCCGGATGGCCCCCGACGTGCTCGACGTGCTCGTGCGCGAGCTCGAGGTGACCCCCGCCGACGTCACCGTGGTCGACGGGCCGCTCGACCTCGCCGGGCTCACCGCGCTCTACGACCTGCGCCGCCCCGAGCTGAAGTACCCGCGGTTCGCGCCGCAGACGCCCGCGGTGCTCGCCGGCGGCGACGACGCCGACTTCTTCTGGACGATGCGCGGCGGCGACGTGCTCGTGCACCACCCCTACGACTCGTTCGCGACGTCGATCGAGGCGTTCGTCGCCCAAGCCGCGCGCGATCCCGCGGTGCTCGCGATCAAGCAGACGCTCTACCGGACCGGCGGCGACGAAGCCGGCATCGTGTCGTCGTTGGTGGAGGCGGCCGAGGCGGGAAAGCAGGTCGTCGCGCTCGTCGAGCTGAAGGCCCGCTTCGACGAGCAGGCGAACATCCAGCGGGCCCGCCAGCTCGAACAAGCGGGCGCGCACGTGGTCTACGGGCTCGTCGGCCTGAAGACGCACGCGAAGACCTTGCTCGTGGTGCGCCAAGAGGCCGACGGCATCCGCCGCTACTGCCACGTGGGCACCGGCAACTACAACCCGAAGACGGCGACGCTCTACGAAGACCTCGGCATCCTCTCCGCGGATCCCGAGCTCAACGCCGAGCTGAGCGAGCTGTTCAACCACCTCACCGGCTACAGCCGCCCGCGCGAGTACAAGCGGCTGATCGTCGCGCCCACCCACGCACGCGCCCGGCTCCTCGACCTCATCGCCGGCCAGGCCCATCCGGGCGGCCAGATCACGATGAAGATGAACGCGCTCGTCGACTCCGTGCTCGTCGACGCGCTCTACGACGCCTCGGCCGCCGGCGCCCGCGTCGATCTCGTCGTGCGCGGCATCTGCTGCCTGCGCGCGGGCGTGCCCGGTCTGTCGGACAACATCACCGTGCGCTCGATCGTCGGTCGCTACCTGGAGCACTCGCGCATCTTCCGCTTCGGGGAACCCGGTGCCGACGACACCGAGTACGTCACCGGTTCCGCCGATCTCATGCCCCGCAACCTCGACAAGCGCGTGGAGGTGCTGTTGCGGGTCACCGACCCGCGCACGCGTGCGCGCTTCGACGAGGTGCTCGACATCAACTTCGCCGACGACGTGCTCGCGTGGGAGCTCCAGCCCGACGGCACGTGGCGCAAGATCCCGACGGTGCACGGCGTCGAGTCGCACCTGCGGTTCCAGGAGCTCGCGGTCGCGCGCGCCCACGTGCGCGATGGGTGAGCGAGCGCGCCGCGCGCGCGCCGGAACCGTCGTCCACGAGGCGATCGCCGGGTCGATCGAACGGTTCCGCGCCCACGAGCCCGACGTGCTCGCGGGGCACGATCCCGAAGCGGTGCACCAGGCGCGGGTCGCGACCCGCCGGCTCCGTTCGGACCTGCGCACGTTCCGCCCGTTCCTCGAGCGCGAGCCCGCCGGGGAGCTGCGCGCCGAGCTGCGCTGGCTCGGCGCCGAGCTCGGTGCCGTGCGCGACGCGGAGGTCTTGACCGAACGGCTCCGGCGGCACGTCGCCGGCGTCCCCGCCGACCATCGACTCGCGCTCGAGCCGGTGTTCGCGCGCCTCGAGCGGCGCTGGATCGACGCGCGCGCCGATCTGCTGGAGACGCTCCACTCCGCCCGTCACGAGGCGCTCGGCGAACGGCTGGCGCGCTGGCACGCCGACCCGCCGCGTCGGGGCCGCGCCGACCGGCGCGCCCGCGACGTGCTCCCACCGTTGGTCGAACGGCCGTGGGGGAAGCTGGCGGCGGCGGTGCGGGCGCTCGGTCCCGAGCCGGCCGATGTCGACCTGCACGCGGTGCGCATCCTGGCCAAGCGCACCCGCTACGCCGCCGAGGCGATCGCCCCGGTCGCGGGCGCACGGATGCGGCACCTCGGTCGCCGACTCGCCGACCTCCAAGACGTGCTCGGCGAGCACCAGGACGCCGTCGTCGCGCACGCGTGGTTGGCGAAGGTGGCCGCCGACGCCGATGCCGAGGTGGCGTTCGCCGCCGGGATGCTGGCGGCGGTCGAGCACACCAGCGCGCACCGGGCCCGCGCCGAGTTCCCGCGGGCGTGGACACGGGCGCGCCGCGCCCACCGCGACCTGCGGTGACCGAGCGGCTCGTCGAGGCTGCGGGCGGGGTCGTCGTGCGCGCCGCCGGACCCGACGCCTTCGAGGTGCTCGTCGTGCACCGGCCGCGCTACGACGACTGGAGCCTCCCGAAGGGCAAGCTCGATCCCAGCGAGAGCTTCGAGGCCGCGGCGCTCCGCGAGGTCGAAGAGGAGACCGGGATCCGGGCCCAGTTGGGTCCCGAGCTGGCGACGATCCGGTACACCGACCGGCGCGGGCGCCCGAAAGTCGTGCGTTACTGGCAGATGACGGTCGTCGCCGCCGGGCCGTTCGAGCCCAACGAAGAAGTCGACGAGATCCGGTGGGTCCCCGCTGGCGACGCGGCCGGGTTGCTCACCTACGATGCCGACCGTCAGCTCGTCGCCGCCATCGGAGCGTCGCGATGATCTTCTTGCTTCGACACGCCAAGGCCGGCGACCGCAGCCAGTGGAGCGGCGACGATCGCCTGCGCCCGCTCAGCCGCGCCGGACACGCGCAGGCGTTCGCGCTCGTCGACCAGCTCGCGAGCACGCCGTTCGAGCGGATCGTGTCGAGCCCGTACGTGCGCTGCATGGAGACGGTCGTTCCGCTCGCCGGCGCACGAGGCGTCGCGATCGAACCGTCCGATGCGCTCGCGGAAGGCGCGCCGCTGCACGAAGCGCTCGCACTGATGGGCAAGCACATGGAGCACGGCGCGGTCTTGTGCACGCACGGCGACATCGTCCCGATGGTGCTCTCGCACCTCGCGGCGAACGGTGTCGCGGTCGATCCCGACCCCCGCTGGCCCAAGGGCAGCACGTGGGTGCTCGAGACGACCGGCGCCGACATCGTCGCCGCCCGGTACCTCCCTCCGCCCGTCGAATAGGGACGAAAGGCTCCCGTCGACCCCGGCGCGCGGGCCGTAGGACCCTGCCGGATCGACCCCGTTGCGGCCGACGCTGGTGCGAAGCGGCATCGTGCCGCACACGGCGGGAGTCCTCGATGGCCAGCGTCACGATCGACGGCAACGAAGCGGCCGCGCGGATCGCGTACCGCCTCAGCGAGGTGGTGGCGATCTACCCGATCACCCCGGCATCTCCGATGGGCGAGTCGAGCGACGCGTGGGCGGCCGCGGCGCGCACGAACCTGTGGGGCGACGTGCCCGTCGTGATCGAGATGCAGAGCGAAGGCGGCGCGGCGGGCGCGATCCACGGCGCCTTGCAAGCCGGCGCACTCGCGACGACGTTCACCGCGTCGCAGGGACTCCTGCTGATGCTCCCGAACATGTTCAAGATCGCCGGTGAGCTGACGCCGACAGTGTTCCACGTGGCGGCGCGTGCGCTCGCGACGCACGCGCTGTCGATCTTCGGCGACCACAGCGACGTGATGACGGCGCGCGGCACCGGGTTCGCCATGCTGTGCGCGAGCTCGGTACAAGAGGCACACGACTTCGCGCTCGTCGCGCACGCGGCGACGTTGCGCGCCCGGATCCCGTTCCTCCACTTCTTCGACGGGTTCCGCACCTCCCACGAGCTGAACGTCGTGAAACTGCTCGACGACGACGACCTGCGGGCGCTCGTCGACGACGACCTCGTGCGCGCGCACCGCGAGCGCGCCCTCAGCCCGGAGCACCCGCAGCTGCGCGGCACCGCGCAGAACCCCGACACGTTCTTCCAAGCGCGCGAGGCGGCGAACCCGTACTACGACGCGGCGCCGGTCGTCGTGCAAACCGTCATGGACGAGCTCGCGGCGCGGACCGGACGCCGGTACCGCTTGTTCGACTACCACGGCCACCCCGAGGCCGAGCGGGTGGTCGTGGTCATGGGTTCGGGATCCGCGCCGGTCCGCGAGGCCGTCGACGCGCTCGTCGCGCGCGGGGAACGGGTCGGGGTCGTGACCGTGCGGCTGTTCCGTCCGTTCGCTCCCGACGCACTGTGCGACGCGATCCCCACTACCGCGCGCGCGATCGCGGTGCTCGACCGGACGAAGGAACCGGGGAGCGCCGGAGAGCCGCTGCTCCAAGACGTCGTGACCGCGCTCGCCGACGCCGCGGTGTCGGATCGACGGGGCGGGATGCCGCGCGTCATCGGCGGCCGGTACGGCCTCGGCTCGAAGGAGTTCACCCCCGCCCACGCCGGCGCCGTGTTCGCCGAGCTCGACGCGGCGGCGCCGCGCCGGCGCTTCACCGTCGGCATCGTCGACGACGTGACCGGCACGAGCCTCCCGGCCCTCCCGGACCCCACGACGGGTCACGACCTCACGACCGCGGTCTTCTACGGCTTGGGCTCCGACGGGACGGTCGGCGCGAACAAGAGCTCGGTGAAGATCCTCACGCAGCAACCGGGCCGGTTCGCGCAGGGGTACTTCGTGTACGACTCGAAGAAGGCGGGGGCGGTGACCGTGTCGCACCTGCGGTTCGGATCCGCTCCGATCGACGCGCCGTACCTGATCACCGAGGCCGACTTCGTCGCCGTGCACCAGTTCGCGCTGTTCGATCGGATGGACCTGCTCGCGGTCGCGCGTCCGGGTGCGACCGTGCTCGTCAACAGCCCGTACTCGCCGGACGCGACCTGGGACCGGCTGCCGCGCGAGGCGCAGACCCAGATCCTCGAGGGCGGGCTCCGCGTGTTCGTGATCGACGCGTACCGCCTCACCCGCGACGTCGGGCTTGCCGGCTACGTGAGCACGGTCCTGCAGACGTGCTTCTTCGAGCTCGCGGGCGTGCTCCCCCGAGCCGACGCGGCGGCTGCCATCAAGGCGGCAATCCGCGACACCTACGGGACGCTCGGCGACGCCGTGATCGGCCCGAACGACGCCGCGGTCGACGCGGCCCTCGGCGAGCTGCGCGAGCTCGACGTCGTCGGTCGGGTGGCCGACGGTCGACCCCGCCCCCAGCCGGTCCCCGACGACGCCCCCGAGTTCGTCCGTCGGGTCACCGCCCAGATGCTCGCCGGACGCGGCGACCTCCTCCCCGTGAGCGCGTTCCCGGTCGACGGCACGTTCCCGATGGGAACCGCGCGCTACGAGAAGCGCGGCATCGCGATCGACATCCCGATCTGGGATCCCGAGCTGTGCATCGATTGCGGCAAGTGCTCGATCGTGTGCCCGCACGCCGCGATCCGCACGTCGGTGTTCGATCCCGCCGTGTTCGCCGCGCCCGAGAGCTTCCTGCACAAGCCGGCCAAGGACAAGGACGCCGCCGGGCTCCGGTACGTGGTGCAAGTGGCACCCGACGACTGCACCGGGTGCGGGATGTGCGTCGAGGTGTGTCCGGCGCACAGCAAGGAGGCGGTGCGCCGACGCGCGATCGAGATGGCGCCGCGGGTCGAGCACGCCGAACGGGAACGGGCGCGGTTCGCGACCTTCCTCACGATCCCCGAACCCGACCCGACGCTGGCGAAGGCGACGACGGTGCGCGGGACGCAGCTGCGCACGCCGCTCTTCGAGTTCTCGGGCGCGTGCGCGGGGTGCGGCGAGACGCCGTACGTGAAGCTGCTGACGCAGCTGTTCGGCGACCGGGTGCTGGTCGCGAACGCGACCGGCTGCTCGTCGATCTACGGCGGCAACCTGCCGACCACACCGTGGACCGCGGGCGCCGACGGCCGCGGTCCCGCGTGGGCGAACTCGCTGTTCGAGGACAACGCCGAGTTCGGGCTCGGCATGCGCCTGGCGCTCGACTCCCGCCGGGACACCGCACTGCGTCTGCTGCGGTCGCTGGCGAGCGAGGTCGGCACCGAGCTCGTCGATGCGATCGTCGCCGGCGTGAGCGGCGACAGCACCGACGAGGCCGCAGTCGCCCAGCAGCGTGAGCGGGTCGCGGCGCTGCGTGTCCGGCTCGCGGGTCGCACCGATCCCGACGCGGTCGCGCTGCGCGCCCTCGCCGACGACCTCGTGGTGCGCGCGGTCTGGATCGTCGGCGGCGACGGTTGGGCGTACGACATCGGCTTCGGCGGTCTCGACCACGTGCTCGCATCGGGTCGCGACGTGAACGTGCTGGTGCTCGACACCGAGTGCTACTCGAACACCGGCGGCCAAGCGTCGAAGGCGACACCGCGCGGTGCGGTCGCGAAGTTCGCGTCGGGCGGTCGCACGACGCGCAAGAAGGACCTCGGGATGCTGGCCGCCGCGTACGGCAACGTGTACGTGGCCCAGGTCGCGATGGGCGCGAACGACCTGCAGACCGTGCGCGCGTTCTCCGAGGCGGCGAGCTTCCCCGGACCGTCGATCATCATCGCCTACAGCCACTGCGTCGCCCACGGCATCGACATGGCGCAGGGCATGGGCCACCAGCGCGACGCGGTGAAGAGCGGTGCGTGGCCATTGTTCCGCTACGACCCGCGCCACGCACA